>CAYYDM010000066.1:0-12475 GCA_964470635.1 uncultured Clostridia bacterium
GATCCCGCCACTGTTATTTCTTTTTAGGCTTCTTTCAACTTTATATTTTTTTCTTTGTTCTCCATGACCTGCTTCAAATTCAAAGGAAAGAAAAAGTTTCTCTGTTTCTGTATTTATATACATAGTTGATTTTCTTGCTGTTTGTCCATAAAGTGAAAGGGTTATAGCATCTAAAACAGATGATTTACCACTGCCTGTTGGACCAAATATTCCAAATAAGCCTTTCTCAGTTAACTTATCAAATTCAACTGTTTGTTCTTCTAAAAAACTATTTAGTCCTGATACTTTAAGAATTTTCGGTTTCAGTTTCATCACCTTCTTCAGAAATTATTTCGGCAAATATATCCATAAGATCCTGACTAGGTTCCATTTTCCTCTCATTTAGATAATGTCCCTTAAATAATTCTAGTATGGATTTTTCTCTAAAATCATTCATTTCTTCTTTTTCTTCTTCAAATGCTTCGATAATAGGAGTTATAGTAAGTATATCTGGTTTTATTGTTTTAAGTTGCTTTATTTCTGTCTGAGTGATTAGCTTATCAGTTTTTATTTCAAGATATACCCAGACTTCTCTATGACTATTATCAAGACACTTTTTATATGCTTCTTCTATTCCGTTTACTTTCCAGACTTCAACTGGTTTCCATATGTTAAGACTTACTTTTTTTATGTCAGGCTCTTGTCCAGCTTTTAAATCTACAATGAAAATACTTTTTTCTTGACCAACTTCACTTTTACTATACTGTATAGGCGAACCAGAATAATAGGCATTTAAAGAAGAATTTCTTACCTTTTGTGATTTGTGAAGGTGTCCCAATGCAATGTATTGAGCTTTTTCAGGTAGTGCATCTGCATTTACAGTAAGCCCTCCTCCTATTTGTATAGGTCTTTCAGAATCTGTTGTCTCTCCACCCATAACAAATAAATGGCTTACACATAAATTCACTGTATCATCTCTATATTTATCAGATAGCTGCTCAAAAATTTGGCTTACTCTTTCAGAATAACTTTTCTGCATTCCTTCTTCATCTATTGTACCTTCAAACACTTCATTTAATCTCTGTTCGCTAGGATATGGCAATGTCAATATTACTGCCTTTTCTCCTCTGATTTCTAATTCTATATAACCTTCCCCTGCATCTAATATTTTGTGATGCCCTATTTCACCAGATTCAACTTTGCTCTTTGGTGTCCCTAGAAGTATAACCCCGTGCTCCCTAGCCAGCGGCCTAGATGAAACTAATCTATCTGGGTTATCGTGGTTTCCTGAAATTATCAATACTATTCTATTGCCATTATCTGAAAGTCTTTTTATTCCTCTAAAAAAAAGTGTCTCAGCCTTGGCAGGTGGGTTGCTATTATCATATATGTCTCCTGCAATTATTACTAAATCTATTTTTTCATCATTGGCAATATTAACTAGTTGGTCTATAAATTTTTCTTGCTCTTCTATTCTACTAAAATCTTCTAGATATTTTCCAAGATGCCAATCAGAACTATGAAGAATCCTCATTCTACTCTCACCTCTTTATTTAACTCAAATGAATATATATATATTTCTTTAACTTTACTCTCTGTTATTCTTTCAAGTGCCTCTTTATAAAGCATCATCTGGCCCCTATACTTATTTACAATACTATCAAGACTTTCTTCTAGTACATAGTCAGTCTTATAATCAACTAAAACTAGTCCATCTTCTTCCCTAAAGTAGCAGTCAATAATTCCTTGTATCAAAACACTTTCGTTACAATTTTCAATGCCTTCAATAACCTCAGAAGCTTTTTTCTTCATAACAAAAGGAGTTTCTCTATTAATGTGGTTTGATGCTAACAGTCTAAGACCTATTGGACTCTTATAGAAATTAAGTATTTTATCTACATCTACTACTTTTGCTTCCTCCTCAGTTAGTAGCTCTTCTATAACCATTTCATATACCTTTTTTTCTATGGCTTCCTTGTCAATAGGAGTATTTAAATTAAGATGCTGCATCACAAAGTGAATTATCGTTCCTATTTCTGCTTTTGTAAAAGGCTTTTTACCTTCAAGAAATCTTGGCATCTTTACTATTGACGGTATCTTATAATTTAATGTTTCTATAGACTTAAATGTAGCTTTTTTTATATCGGAAACTGACATTTTTGAAGGTATATTTATTGAATTTTCGTGCTTATAGCTCCACTCAAATCTTTTCTCAATTTCATCTTTGAAAGATGTTGGATTATAGTCATTAAAATTCTCTAATTTATTTCTAAATTCTTTTTTATCAATAGCTTCATGTTTTTGGCTTATATCTAAGTCTTTTCTGTTTAATATTCTAATTTTCCAGTTTTCATCATCACTAGTTGCGTTTTGGTGTTCATCTTCTATACCTGCAAGTTCACGTATAACCGCTCCACTCTCATGTTTTGATAAGCTATCACATATCCAATCAAGATAGTTTTTACTATTAGCCAAATAATACAAGTTAGTTTCTTTGCACCACTTTTTAGATTCTTTTGGTATATCATTTATGGAACCTACTAAAATAAGTCTATCCTTTGCCCTAGTCAATGCAACATAAAGTATTCTCATTTCTTCTGATAGACTTTCTAATTTTACTTTTTTCTTAATAGCTGCTTGCGGAAGGGTGCTTGTATATCTTCTATTTAGTACATCTACATATTTAGGCCCAAGCCCTAAATCCTTATGTATCAGTATGTCATCTTTAGTATCAGAAAGATTGAATTGCTTTCCTAAACCTGCAAAAATAACAACAGGAAATTCTAGTCCCTTGCTTTTATGAACACTCATTATTCTCACTACATTTTCGTTCTCTCCCAATATCTTTGCAGTTCCCATATCTCCGCTGCTGCTTTTAAGCTTTTCTATAAATCTAATAAAGTTAAATAATCCGTTAGAGGAGCTTTTGTCAAATTCACATGCTCTGTCCACAAGTATTCTAAGATTAGCCTGTCTCTGTATTCCTCCAGGCATTGCACCAAAATAATGGTAGTATCCTGTGTCCAACATAAGTCTCCATATGAACTCATCAAGTTTTGAATATCTAGATTCCTCTGCCCATGTATTTAAGTTATCTAGAAAATGAGAAAGCTTATTGCTTAAATTATCATTATTAGCTTCTACATAGCTTTCAATTGCATTGTAATAGCTTGTACCTTTGTTTGATACTCTTATGTTTATTAATTCTTCTGTAGTAAAGCCACCGACAGGTGATCTCATAACACTTAATAGCGGAATGTCCTGTCTCTTATTGTCTATAATACTAAGAAAATTCAGGAATATCTTAATTTCAAGTGCATCAAGATATCCAGCATTATCATCTGAATACACTGGGATATTTTCGTTTTTTAATACTTCATTAAAAACTGAAGCCCAATTTTTCATTGTTCTTAATAGAATAACTATATCCTTATACTCTATTTCTCTGAACTTTTCTCTCTTTGCATCATAAGTTGTTTTTCCTATTAATTCTTTTATTCTATTGGCTGCTATTCTAGCTTCTACTTCTATACTAGCCATATCCTCCAGGTCTTCACCTAAGTCCTCTATACCATCTGTCTTTTTTTCTATTATATCTATTTCAATGGAAGCATCATTGTCACTGTTTTTCTCATACACTGCACCCTCGTATAAATAAGCTGCTTCATCGTATTCCACTTCTCCAAGCTTTTCTGACATAATACTTTTAAATATATAGTTGACCCCATCTAAAATTTCTTTTCTACTTCTAAAGTTTTTAGATAAATCTATTCTCTTATTTAATCCTGATTCATCATTTACATAAGAATTATATTTTTCTAGGAAAAGAGAAGGGTCTGCTAGTCTAAATCTATATATGCTTTGCTTTACATCTCCTACAAAAAATAAATTGTTATCTCTCTTCATTCTGTTAATAATAGTCTCTTGAACTATATTACTATCTTGATATTCGTCTACAAATATATATTCAAATTTATTTCTATATTCCTCACTTACTTCAGAGTCTTCTAGAATTCTTAAGGCATAATGTTCTAGGTCATTGAAATCAATTATACCCTTTTCCAGCTTTTTATTAGTATACATTTTCGAAAATTCAACTACTAAGTAATATAGATACTTCATCACAGGATATAAATCATTTATTTCAGCTAAATACTGCTCTATACTCTTATTAAATATTTCTTTTTTCAATGATTTATCGATGATAGCTTTATAGCTATCTCTCAACTTTGAAGCTTCTTCTTTTAAATCTTCATCTACGTCTTTTGAAACCCTCTTTAACCTATCATGACTGATGCTTTCTAAACATTTATTAAATTCAATTATTTCTTGTTTATTCAAAGCTTCTTCTAAACTATCTATGTTTTGTAAATCATTTTTTAAGGCATCTAAATAGCTTTGTGGTCCATAATCCTTATTGCAAATCTTTATTGCTTCTGTAACTAAGTCTCTAGCACCACTTAAATCGATTCCTATACTATCCTTAATAGTCTCAATCCAAATACTATTCTCTAGTTCTTCCTGGGTCATATTAAACATTTCTGCCATTTCGTCAAGCCATTCTTCTGGATATGGCTTACTTTGAATAAAAGAGTATATTCTAAGTATTAAATTCTCTAGCTTAATATCGTTTTTGTTGCCTCCAAAACCTTCAACTAATCTAATAAAGTCTTCATGACCATTTTCATATTCTGATTCTAAGAGTTCTTCTAGTACTTCTTGGAGCATTATTTGAAGCTCAGTTGTATCTCCTATCTTGAAGGCAGGGTCAATGTCTATAAGGTGAAAATGTCTTCTTACTACATTTATACAAAAAGAATGGACTGTAGTTATATGTGATTTATTAAGTAATGTTATCTGTCTTCTTAATTTTTCTTCATTTTCTCCGCCCTTTTCTATTTCTTCCATTAATGCAAGTAATATTCTTTCTCTCATTTCACCAGCTGCAGCATTAGTAAAAGTTACTATTAGAAGTTTATCTATATCTACCATGTCTAAAGTAACTAGTCTTATTATTCTCTCAACTAAAACTGCAGTCTTACCTGAGCCTGCTGCAGCTGAAACTAATAAATTTCGTCCTCTATGGGTTATTGCATCTATTTGAGCATCTGTCCAACTTGGCATTATTCTTCACCTCCAGACTTCTCTCGTACTCTTAATATTACATCCTCATCTTTTAATTTTTTAATATTTCTATATTTATTATCTTCAAAGCTAGTTTCAAACTGACATATTGTTGAAAATTCGCAGTAGGTACATGATACTTGCTTATCTATCTTACAGGGCTCTATTTTTATCTTTCCTTTTAGTATTTCTTCTGCAATTTCTGATATCAGTCCTTTAACATGCTTTATCAACAAATTCATGTCTTCTTTATCTAAAACAGAAGAGCTTTTAGAAAAGCTTCCATCTTTATTGATACTAACTGGTATTATAGATGAATTGTTAGTTTCTTCAATGTCTCTATCCATTGACTTTACTATATTTATATCTTTTAATATTATCCCATCAAGCTTTAGCTTCTTTGCAATCTCCTTTTCTATTAATTCTAAATCTTCCACATCAGACTCTACCATTGGGTCATCTATTCTAAAATAGAAAACCCCAGCAGGATATATATCATTTTTTATTAGCTTGTCTCCATTAGAAATAATTGCATCTGCATATACTAGAAGCTGTATTTGAAGACCATAATAAGCATCAGAAAGACTAAAGGCCTTATTGCCAGATTTATAATCTATTATTTTTACATAGCTTCCTTTTTCTCCTTCAAGAATATCTACTCTATCAATTCTTCCTTCAAGTCTTATCTCTTCCCCATTAGGTAGATTTATTACAATAGGAGGTATTTTGCTATTAGGTCCATCTCCAAAGCTTACCTCATGCTGCATTGGCACGAAATCACCTTTTCTTATGTGCTCTGTTATTGTCCATAAAGCTCTCTTACTTATTCTTTTAAGCCTATTTACCATGTACTTATACCTATGAGTGCTTAGCAATAGCCCATGTTGAAAATCATCAATCATTTTATCTAATATCTTTTCAACAATTTCATCTGATTTATGTCTATCAATCTGGTCCCAACTTAAATTTTCTAAAGAAATCTCTTTTGAAAATTCTTCTATAGAATTGTGAAATAACATACCTAAATCAGGACTTTTGATTTCATGAACCTTTCTGTCTTCAGGTGCTAACCCATATTTTACAAAATGAGAATAAGGACAGTTTACATATCTTTCTAGCCTAGAAATACTTGACCTAAAAGGTAGTTGATAAATCTGCCTAGTATATGATTCATCAATTTTTTCTTGTTGATTAGCATGATATAACCCCTCTATAACTAATTGGATCTTTTTCCGCCAGCCTTCCTCGTTATAATACCAATAATATACATCCCACCAGGCTTCATTTATTCTGTTTTCATCTAATTTAAGTCTTAAGTTTTCAACTAGGTATTTAAATGTTGACATAGGTGTAGCTATTAAATTCATTTCTATTTCTTCATTTTTTATTATGTCGCTATACACCGTAAGATTTCCAAAGATTTTTTTAAGTCTATCAATTAGCATAGAAGGTCTTAGGGTTTTTCCTTCGATATCACCTAGTGCATAACTAATAAATAAATATTCACTAGGTTTTGTAAATGAAGTATACACAGAAAAATCTTCTTCACAGGCTTTTGTTTCACTATCTGATGAAATTTCTATACCTATACTTTTCATCTCCGTCTTCTCTTCATCTAGCAATATACCGCCATCTTCTACTGCAGATGGAAGTATTCCATCATTTACACCTACTACAAATAATGCCTTAACATCATGACTTCTTGACCTATCTAAGCTTCCTACTAAAACCTGATCGATAGTAGGAGGTATTATTCCTACCTGATATTCTGAAAGACCTGATTCAAGTATCTTTACATATTCACTTATGGTAACTTTCTTGTCTCCTAGAATCTCTACTAATTGATCTAATACTTCCATTACTATATTCCAAATCTGTGTATTCTCATTGACTAATTCAAAATATCCTTTTTCTTTTTGCTTATCTATTAAACTATTTAGTTTTTCTTCTACATTCATATCCGACAAAAATTCAAATAAATATTTTGTTAAGTCATCTATTTGATTTTTACTTTTAATCTTTTTCTTAAATGTTCCAATATGCTGTATAAATTTCTTTCGAATATCATTAATTTTCTGTAGTTCAAGCTCATTTTCACCATAAATAAAATCATTAAGCCATTTGTCTCCCATTATGCCATATCTAAGGACATAGTTTTCTAATACTTCATATTCACCTTTATCTAAATCGCTAAATCCTGTTTTAATAAATTTAAAAACATCTTCATATCGAAAATTTCTAGAAATTATTTCTAGACCAGATATGATAAATTTTGTTATGGGATTATTCATAATACTTCTTTTATCATCAATAAAATAAGGTATCCTATATTCACTAAAAACTCTTTTAATAGTTGATGAATAACTATCAATCATATTACATACTACTGAAATATCTCGCCATCTATAGTCCTTATCTCTTGCAAGTGATACTATATGGGAAGCAACATTTTCAATTTCTGTGTATTGATTTAAACTATAAAATACTTTTATCCTTTCTGTGCTTTTTTCGTATTTTTTATAGGGATATGCAAAAAGCTCTTTTTCAAGATGCCAAATTTCTTGATTTTTATATTCTGTTTTAGTATCTAATATGGTCTTTCTTTCTTCTATGCCATTCTTCTGTGCAATATCCCTTAGCTTTTCATATGTATTAAACGTAGGTCTAAATATATTATTATCATGTGGATTTTTTAAATCTAATGTAAGAGATATATTTAGTTTCCTACTCTTGAGCATAAGCTTTTCTAATATTTTATACTCTAGTGCAGAAAAACTATTGAAACCATCAACCCATATTTCTGCATCGTCAAAATAAGTTGAATTATCAAGTTTTTCTATAACCAAATTCATCTTATCTTCATCGTCAGTATATTTGCCGTCCATATACTCATTAAACTTACTATATATTAGTGATATGTCTTTTAGTTTTCGTTTCAACATATTATCTTGTGTAATGGCTTCTGCTTTTTGCTCAATGATTTCTGTTGGTATATCATCCCTCTTAAACTCAGTTATGAGTTGACAAAAGTTTGATAAGAATCCATCTTTTTTAGATGCTTTATTAAATACAGTTAAGTTCTTCCCATTTTCTTCGAAAAGCTTTCTTAAGACCATTATCTTTCCAAGTTCATTTATAGCAGTTTTTTTAATTCCTCCTGTTTCGTTAAGGACCTTGTATCCAAGTCTTTGAAAGCTAAGTACTTCTACTCTCATGATGCCTTCAAGATTTTTTTTAAATATCAAATCAGCTTCTGCTTGCAATGTAAATTGTTCTGGAACTAAAAGTATAAGCCTATTATTACTTTTTTCTTTAATTCTATATTCGATTTCGTCTAGTACTCTGTGTGTCTTACCAGATCCTGCCCGTCCTAAAATATATCTTATCTTCACTATATCACCCCATTTTAAACCTTTATTCTAATATTCTATTTTTTTTATATATATCCTTTTAAGAATAACTGGATATATTGTATATATATCACTAAAAAAGGCTTCTATCGAAGCATTAATAAATTGAGTAAGCCTTTTTTGAAACCCATTTTACGAAAAGTTTACATTAGGGTAAATTAGGGCTTTCCTATGGGTTATAAAAAAGGATGACTCGCGTCATCCTATTTCAATATAGCTATATCCATTGTATCTATCCAAATTGTATCATTAGGTTCTATGTTTATGTAAATCTTTATGTACTGACCATTTTTAGTATTAATTTCGATATTATGTAGTGTCCATGTGTCTGCTACTAATTTAACTTTCTTAGTAATTTGAGAAAGTATTGCGTCACTAGATCCTAACTTTAAAGTAATAGAAGCATCTGTAGCAACATCTGAATTAACCCATAAGGACAAATTAACTGTCCTATTTTTAACAAAATCAAAATTATCGTCTTGAAAATCTATATAACCAGCTAAATATGGTGCTTTTTCCCTACTGTCATTATGTATTTTTAGAGAATATTCACCTCTATGATATTTTGAGGAATCAACCTCCGCTGTTCTCTTTTCATTTAGTAATGCGATTTTGTCTTTATTAAAAAACTTGTCCATATTTTCTTTGTAGTTAAAAATATCTTCTATGTAATCATCTTCATTTTCTTCTTTATTAGTAGTGCCTTCTATGTAATTATTTTCTTCAGCTAAATTAGTAGTCTCCTCTATTTTGATATCATTAGCATCAGTGCTTTCTGAAACATTAGCTTTCATATCATTTGAAATAATATCATTGTTAGTTTTTATACTTTTTAATAAAGAGTATGAGCCAAAAACAATAACAGGAATCAGCAACAATATTGCTAATGCACCTTTACTTTTAATGTTATAAGTGATTCTTTTTCTTGTCATACTTTTTCTCATATGTGCAACTCTTTTAATATCCTCTTTTTCTGGATTAATTATCCTATATGTATTGGAAGATTTAAAATCAATAACTAAATCCTGAGCTTTATAATAATCACCATTTAGACAATTATTTATTATTTTCTCTATGTCAGGAGGTACTTTTTTTGAAATGTTACCATCTATTATCTCTTCCCTAGTAAAAATCATGTGAATAGTATTTGCAATTGTTGCTAGGGCATCTTCCCTACTAGCGTTTAGTATCTCTGGAATTAACAGTAACATACCAGTAGATTTCATTTCTCCATTATCATCTACGACTAAATTATTATGATTAAATAAAGAAATAACAACACTATATGAAAGGGTTTTTAGCTTTAATAAATTATCCATTAAATAAGCCACACTATTTACCTGCTTAGATAAAGTCATGTTTTCTGTTTTTACATATTCAGATAATGTCTTATGAAAATAATGTTCAGTTAGTATAAGTATAGACTCATCAGTTTCAACTATTTCTTTTATACATGAAATATGTTTTTTCAGTTCTTCTAAATCTATACTTTCAAATACTTCTTTAGATTTCACTGAATTTAAAAGATAATATGCATTTTGCTCTTTATGCTTACAAATATAAATTTCTTGAAAATCATTTTGACAATACACGTCCAAAATATCAAGATATTCTAAATAGTGGTCTAGCATAAAATCTTCCTCTCGACTTGTTTGAGTATATTTTATCATTTTTAGCACAATGTGTCACATAATTTCGACAAAAAACAAAAAGAAAGGAAGTATTGCCTATATAAAAAGTTGAATTTCTGACTCTAAGGCATCTTTAAGGTACTCATATACTTCTATTATTTCTAATTCTGGTATAAATTCTTCTTCTTTAAACCCCATTACTTCCTGTGATAATTTACAACCATAGAACTTTACACCTTTTTTCCTTGCTCCATCTAAAAAATCTTTTAGCATTGGCTTATTTTTATCCTTCATCATTTTTTTCAACATGCTTTTGCCTACTCCACCCATATTCATTCTTGATAATGCTAATCTTTCAGCACCCCTGGGTGTAAAGATACTAAACATCTTCTCAAAGAAAGATTTGTTTTCTGATATGCTTTTATTTTCATCTCTTACCATTAACAATCCCCAAAATGCACAGAATATTGTAACTTCCATATCTAATTCTCTTGCCCCATTTGCAAGAATTAGTGCAGCTAAAGATTTATCGTAATCTCCACTAAAAACCAATAAATTTAGTCTTTTGGACAAAATAATACACTCCTTTCGGTAATATAAATATATTTCCCATAAGGAGTGCATTTAATTCGAAAATAAAGTATTAGATTATTATGAACCTAGCCTTAGGCAACATTTTCTTAAGTACTAGTGCTATACTATTATTCTCTACATCTCTGCCATTAGGAGATGAACCCATTATTATATGAGTTATGTCATTCTTTATTGCAAAATCAGAAATAGCTTTAATAATATCTTTTGACCTTATAACTGTTAAATCTGCCCCAACCTTTTTTGATACCTCAAACAAATATTCTAATGCTTCTCCATCATTTGAATTGTATAAAAAATTATCTTTTTCACTTACAACATGTATAACAAATAGATTGTCTCCTTCTTCTATCTCGTTATGGCCTCCCATTATAAGCCTTTCGCAGGTTTTTTGTTGGGTTACACAAACCATAATATTTTTATTATCTTTCATAATTCAGGCTCCTTTCAGAAGAAAGTATGAAACAAAAAATATAAGGGCAGCACATTCCTAACCTATATTATTATATCAGTGAATTGGAAAAAAATAAAGAAAAGAAGTGACATATTTACTTTTGTTAACAATCTAAGATTGTATTAATATTTCAAAAGGCATAATTATATAAGATAATATTTGCTTTTATCATAAAATTATATATAATCATTACCTAATAATAACTATAAATGTTTGCTATAAGAAAAAAGAACTTATTAAATCATGAGTTTAATTGGTTAGTCTAAATCACTAACTTCTTTCTTTAATTTATAAATCTCATATTCTAATTCTTTTATCTTATTTTCTGCATAGTTTTTCTTAGAGTCAACTTGCTCTGAATCTTTATTTTTATTCTTTATCTCACACTGTTTTTGTGCATCAGCAAAAGCTGCTAAAAAAACTATGAAATCCCCTACAACTGTTATAAAGGAACCTATTAAAGCTAATTGTATTGGGTCAAGTTTGCAACAAAAGTCATTCTCAGAGTTACTACAATTACTCATATTATCACCTCTCTAACTATTGTATTGAGATAATAGACTATTTGTGTATCTATTATTACAATTAATAAGTATTTATGTATAAATGGCTTAATGTTTAGGTACCATATTTTAAGATACATTATTAATAGGGGTGATAAATTTGAAAATAGAAGGTTATTTTTCTAGTATTAAAAAAGCCAATGATACAATAAAGCAATTACAACAGGCTGGTTTTAAAACTTCTTATCTTGATTTAAAGGATGAGTATGAAGAAAATAGAAATATAAAAATTAACCTTGCTGGAACTGAACACTCATCTAGTTTGTCAGACCTAGTTTTAGGCTCAGGTTCAACCATTATAGAAGATAGAAGCAAAGCATCTTTAGCTGCAGCAGATCCTATGGTAAGCGGTATGGCAAATATGGAGGAAATCACAGATATTAATAGCAAAATAGTAGTTGAAGTTGATGATGATAATGTTGAGGAAGCTCATAAAATAATAAAAGATATGGGTGGTATGTTGGATAATCCAGATGTAAAAACACCTAGAGTTACCGGAAATGCAGATAGGGTGTTTGATATGGCGCTAAATAGACTTGATAGAAATAGATAAAAAAAGCAAACAAAAAAGCGGCTCAAAGCCGCTTGCCTACTATGGCGGGAATATGTGGGAATCGAACCCACCCAAGAGGCTCCTAACCCCTCGCGCTGGTTTTGAAGACCAGAGGGCACACCAGCACCCATCTACTCCCATGACATTATAATTATTGACACCGTTTCATT
>CAYYDM010000067.1:0-11224 GCA_964470635.1 uncultured Clostridia bacterium
CATACCCCCTCATAACTACCCCCACACAAACTCCATTTATTCTTAAATTTATTCGTGAAAAAAAAATAAAGTCCTTTCCATTATTTCAAGGAAAGGGACTTTATTTTTTTATTATTTAATAATATGAATTGGTGTACCCAAGGCAACTTCAGCCGCCTCCATGGTAATTTCACCGAGTGTAGGATGGGCATGAATGGTCATTGCAAGATCTTCCGCTGTCATTCCGGCTTCAATGGCGAGACCAAGTTCAGCAATCATATCGGATGCACTTGCACCGGCAATCTGCGCTCCAATAATAAGCGCGTCTTCTTTTCGGGTAATTAACTTTAAGAAGCCCTCTCCACTGTCAAGTGATAAGGCGCGGCCATTTGCGGCAAATGGAAATTTGGCCGCACTCACTTCAATGCCTTCTTCTTTGGCCTGCTCTTCAGTATAGCCGACTGACGCTAATTCAGGATCGGAGAAAACAACCGCTGGAATTCCTAAATAATCAATTTCTGAAGCGTGGCCAGCGATAGCCTCAGCCGCAATTTTCGCTTCGTAGGAAGCTTTGTGTGCTAATTGCGGCCCTTGAACTACGTCCCCTATAGCATAAATATTGCTAATATTAGTACGGCATTGTTTATCAATCTCAATCAGTCCGCGCTTGCTTAGTTTCACGCCAACCTGCTCCAAGCCCATTTCATCGGTATTAGGGCGGCGGCCAACCATAACAAAGACGTAATCTGCTTCGATTTTTTTCTCTTCGCCTTTCGTTTCGAAGGTAACAACCACACCGTTTTCTGTTTCTTCTACACCTTTAGCCAGTGCTTTTGTATAGAATTCTGCCCCTTTTTTCTTCATGGTGCGCTTAACAAGAGCAGCCATTTGCTTATCAAAAACACCAAGGCCCAATATTTCTTCTGCACCCTCTAAAATCGTCACTTGGCTTCCGAAATTGGCGTATGCACCGCCAAGTTCGATTCCAATAACACCGCCGCCGATAACAGCAATTTTTTGGGGAATTTCGGTTAAATTAAGGGCTCCTGTCGAATTGAGAACGCGTTTTGAATATTTAAAAGCAGGCAGTTCAATCGGACGGGACCCCGTTGCGATAATCGCATTTTTAAAGGTATAGGTCTGCGCTGAATTTTCATCCATTACCCTTAGGGTATTGGCATCGACAAAATAGGCTTCGCCCCGGACAATATTGACTTTATTTCCTTTCAGTAAGCCTTCAACACCACCGGTTAATTTTTTTACAATCCCAGATTTAAATTCCTGCACCTTAGAAAAATCAACTTTTACATTTTCCGCCGTAATCCCGAATGACTCGGAATGAAGGGCTGTTTCGTAGCGGTGGCCTGCGGCAATCAATGCTTTTGATGGAATGCAGCCGACGTTTAAACAAACACCACCGACATATTCTTTTTCTACAATCGTAACCTTTTGCCCTAATTGGGCGGCACGAATAGCGGCCACGTATCCGCCGGGGCCTGCACCGATAACTATAGTATCTGTTTCAATTGGGAAATCTCCAACGACCATTATATTACGCCTCCATTAACAATAGTTCTGGATCGTTTAATAAACGTTTAATATGATTCAATGCGTTTTGTGCTGTTGCCCCGTCAATCATCCGGTGGTCAAAGCTTAATGAGAGTGCTAAAACAGGAGCTGCTACAATTTCACCGTTTCGAACAATTGGTTTTTCTGCTATCCGGCCCACTCCTAAAATGGCTACTTCAGGATGGTTAATAACAGGAGTAAACCACTGACCGCCTGCAGAACCAATATTAGAAATTGTACATGAAGCACCTTTCCTTTCGTTTGGTGCAAGTTTCCCATCACGGGCTTTTCCTGCAAGCTCATTAATTTCATTAGAAATACTGAAAACTGATTTACGGTCTGCATCTTTTACAACTGGTACTAATAAGCCTTTTTCTGTATCTGCTGCAATACCGATATTGTAATAATGCTTATGAATAATTTCATTTGCCGCATCATCCAGTGAAGTATTCAACACTGGGAATTCACGTAAAGCACTTGTCAATGCTTTAACGATATATGGCAGGAATGTAAGCTTAATGCCTTTAGCTGCTGCCACTTCCTTGAATTTTTTACGATGGGCGACAAGCTTTGTCACATCCACTTCATCCATTAAGGTAACGTGCGGAGCTGTATGTTTCGAATTTACCATCGCTTTAGCAATCGCTTTACGGATTCCGCTCATTTTCTCGCGAGTTTCTGGATATTCACCTTGCGGGATTACTGCCGCTTGCGGTGCCTTAGGTTCTGCTGCTTCGGTTACTCCGGCAGCTGCCGCCTGTGGTTGTTCTTGTCCTCCACCACTCAAGAATGCATCGATATCAGTCTTTAGGATGCGGCCATTTTCGCCTGATCCAGCAACTAAGTGGATATCAATCCCCTTCTCACGTGCATATTTTCGAACAGAAGGCATTGCGATTATTCTTCTATTTGCATCCACTTCAGCTTGTGGAGTTGCCGCAGTATTACCTGCTGGTGCCGGATTTGGCACAGCTTCCGGCTGGGTCTCAGGTGCAGGTGGTGCAGATTTTTCCTCTTGTTTTGGTTCCTCTTCATCACCTTTAAATTTCAGGTTTTCATATCCTGGCGCATCAAAGGTTACGAGTACCTGTCCAACTGTAGCAACAGTTCCCTCAGCCACTAAAACTTCAAGTACAGTTCCTTCAACCGGGGAAGGGATCTCGACCACAGCTTTATCATTTTGAATTTCACAAAGAACATCATCTTCTTGAACTTTATCGCCTGGCTTGACGAACCATTTGACAATTTCACCTTCATGAATACCTTCACCGATGTCAGGCATTTTAAATTGAAATGGCACTAAAAGTCATCTCCTATTTTTTCATTTTTTTTAACTTTAATGTAAAAATCTTTACTAGAAGGTTAATACCTTTTTGGCTGTTTCAATTACATCTTTATAGTTAGGCAGCCATACGGATTCAGCTTGCGGGAAGGCAAATACAGTATCTGGTGCAGCAACCCTGAGTACAGGTGCTTCAAGGCTTAATATTGCTCTATCATTAATTTCAGCTACTATATTTGCCGCTACACCTGCTATTTTTTGCGCTTCTTGAACAACTATCGCACGCCCTGTTTTTTCAACAGATGCAATAATGGTCTCTATATCAAGCGGGCTGACAGTCCTTAAGTCAATGACTTCAGACGAATACCCTTCTTTTTCTAACTCTTCTGCAGCTTTTAATGACTCATGAACCATTGCCCCATAAGTAATAATCGAAATATCTGTTCCTTCACGTTTAACATCCGCTTTCCCAAGTGGAATGGTGTATTCTTCTTCTGGTACTTCCTGGCGGAAGGAACGGTATAGCTTCATATGTTCAAGGAAAATAACGGGGTCATTATCACGGATTGATGAAATAAGAAGACCTTTAGCATCATATGGTGTTGATGGAATTACCACTTTCACCCCAGGTGATTGAGCCATGAGACCTTCTAAGCTGTCAGCATGCATATCAGGAGTATGAACGCCTCCGCCAAAAGGAGAACGAAATGTTACAGGAGCATTAAATTTTCCTCCTGTTCGATAGCGAAGCCGGGCTGCCTGGCCAGAAATAGAGTCCATTACCTCAAATACAAAACCAAAGAATTGAATTTCCGGTACAGGACGAAAGCCCTGAAGACTTAGACCGACTGCTAAACCGCCGATTCCAGATTCGGCAAGCGGAGTATCAAATACTCGATCTTCGCCAAATTCTTGCTGCAGTCCTTCTGTAGCACGGAATACACCACCGTTAGCACCAACATCTTCACCGAAAACTAACACATTCGGATCATTACGCAATTCCGTTCGTAACGCGTCTGTAATTGCCTGGATCATTGTCATTTGAGCCATGACTCACTTCGACTCCTTTGCTTTATATATTTCATATTGTTCTTTTAAGTTATATGGCATATCTTCATGCATAATGGAGATTAAATCCGTTACCTTCTGTTTTGGCGCTGCATCTGCTTGTTTAATCGCTTCTTTAATATCCTCTTTTGCCTGCTCAATGACTTCATTTTCTTTTTCTTCGCTCCAAAGCCCTTTGTTTTCCAGGAATTTACGGAAACGAACAAGCGGATCTTTCTTTTCCCATTCATTGTCAAGTTCAGCAGTACGATATCGTGTTGGATCATCACCGGCCATTGTGTGCGGTCCATAACGATACGTTAATGTTTCAATAAGTGTAGGACCTTCTCCATTAAGAGCACGTTCACGTGCATCACGAGTTGCAGCATAAACAGCTAAAGGATCCATGCCGTCAACGATGATTCCAGGAATTCCAGCTGCAACAGCTTTTTGAGCAAGTGTTTTGGCTGCTGTTTGTTTTTCACGAGGTGTTGAAATCGCAAAACGGTTGTTTTGAATAATAAAAATCGCTGGAGCTTTAAATGCACCGGCAAAATTAATACCTTCGTAGAAATCCCCTTGGGAAGTTCCGCCGTCGCCTGTATATGTAACTGCTACAGCTTTTGTTCCGCGCTTTTTCATGCCAAGTGCCACGCCGGCAGTTTGAACATACTGGGCACCGATAATGATTTGTGGAATGGCAATATTGACTCCATCTGGAATCTGTCCGCCTTGAAAATGTCCTCTTGACCATAAAAATGCTTGGTATAACGGCAATCCATGCCAAACAATCTGCGGCACATCACGGTATCCCGGTAAAATAAAGTCCTCTTTTTCAAGAGCAAACTGGGAAGCTAATTGTGAAGCCTCTTGACCAGCAGTTGGTGCATAGAAACCTAATCTTCCCTGGCGATTTAATGAAATCGATCTTTGATCGAGAATTCGTGTGTAAACCATGCGGCGCATAAGTTCTTGAAGCTGTTCATCTGTTAAAACCGGCATTGCATTTTCGTTAACAACTTCGCCTTCTTCATTCAAGATTTGAAGAGTTTGAAATTGATTTTCTACTGTCTCAAGTGCTTGGTTAGCATCGAGCTGGGCGTTCTTAAGATTAGAAGCCATTTAGGTCACCTCTTCCTTATTTTTAAAAGCTTAAATAAATAAATTTCACTAAGTTAGATTACCCAATTCTAAAAAATAACATTCTCCTGTTTCTTTACTGTACTAGTTTAATCACAGGAAAAATTAATACAATTATCGTGCTCATAAAAGAGTTTACTCCAATGAATGATAATCGTCAAATCGTATGCATTTTAATTTTTCAACATCGACATGTTAGAAACGAATCAACTTTATCGAAAAACTGTATTACCACATAAAACAAAACTGTTATATAATTTTCTATCATTCCAATGTTTTGTTATAATATAGAAAAAAATCAGCTTATTCAGCCGATTTCTTCATCTGATGTTTATTGATTGAATTTAAGTCCTGCTTGTTTATAGAAAGCTAACTTTTTGTCATTATATTGTTCCGTTAATTGATTAAAATTTTTATTTGCTTCAAAAACCTTTTTATAGGTTTCATTAATTTTGGTTACTTGTGCCTCAAGATCTTCTAACGGCAGATTTTTATTCTTAAACATCTCATATAAATCTTTATCATTTTTAACAGCTTCAGAATATTCCTTGTACAAAACATCATGCGCCTGGTATCTCTTCATCATAATATCATACAGCTCATCAGCCGATTTCTTTAATGCAGGGTCATTAAATTCTTCTTTAATATCCGCAGCTTTCCCGAACTCTTTTTCTGATTCTTTTAAGCTGCTTGTTTCCTTTTCCATATGTTCTTTTCTCTTATCGGCAGATGCGATGGCCTCATCGGAAAGCTTAACAATTTGGCCGTACTCCTTCATGCCAAGGCCAATAATCCTGTCGTAAATTCCTTTTTCTTTCTTTTCGAGTGAAACAAGTGGTTCTTGCTGCTCTTCAAAAACTTTTTCTTCAGATACGACTTTTTCCAAGACATCATACATTTTCTCAATAGGTGTCTTTTTTTGTACACAGCCGGATATAATCAAAATAAGAGCACTTATGAATATAATCACACCATTCTTACGCAAAACCAACACAGCAAAACCTCCTAACTTATTCCATCTCTACTATATCTGCACTTGGTTTGTTTGACAATATCAACCATAAAAAAAGTATGTCCTTTGAAATTAACAATCTTAACATTTTTGCTTTTGTTTGATAGACTTATGAAAGGAATTTACTTTATTTGAACACAGGAGTGAAGGTTCATGTTAACGATGGAGGATATCATTCGAGATGGCCATCCTACACTTAGAAAAGTGGCTGCAGACGTCGTCATGCCGCCATCTAATGAAGAAAAAGAAATTTTAGTAAGCCTTTTAGAATATGTAAAGAACAGCCAAAATAGTGAAATAGCCGCTAAAAACAGCTTACGTCCCGGGATTGGTCTTGCTGCTCCGCAAATTAATGTTTCGAAGCGCATGATTGCTGTTCATTTAACTGACGACAAAGAAACCCTTTATAGCTATGCTTTGTTTAATCCAAAAATTATTAGTCATTCAGTTGAAAAAGCGTATTTACAAACCGGAGAAGGCTGTTTATCTGTAGATGAAGCTTTCCCCGGCTTCGTACCAAGGTATGCGAGAATTACCGTTAAGGGGTTCAATTTAGAAGGCGAAGAAGTAAAGCTCCGTTTAAAAGGACTTCCGGCCATTTGCTTCCAGCATGAAATTGACCATCTAAATGGCATCATGTTTTATGATCACATTGATAAAGAAAACCCTCTTACACCTATTGAGGGCGCTATTGCAATTGAACGCTAAAAACCGGTTCAAAACCGGTTTTTTTAATTCCATGATTATCCATGAAAAATTCCGCTTTTTCATCATATAATAATAGTAAAAAAAACTTATTTTAAAAAAAATCCCAATAATCTGCCACAACTGCTTTACATTGGACAAGGATTGTTTAAAATAAGAAGTAAGGAGATGACCCACTATGTTAAAGAAGCTGAGAAAGAAGCTTTTAAAACAGTGGAAAGATTTGCTGAGAAAAAAATCAATTGCCTAAAATTTCTTGAGCCCTTCACCTTGCGAAGGGCTCCTTCGTTATTGTAAATTGTAAAAACAGATTCTTCACAGAAAATAAATGAAAAAGATAGAAATATTATATATAATAGAAAAAGTTATGATGTTTAAGGAGCGAAGTTGTCATGATATTTAAAGTTTATTACCAGGAAAGCAATCAAGAAGTACCAGTCAGAGAGAAAACCAAGACTCTTTTTATGAAAGGGGAATCCGTAAGGGATGTTCGGGCTAAAATTGCAGATAGAGGAATTAATGTGGAATTTGTCCAAGAAGTAAAAGGAGCCTATTTAGATTATGAACAACAAAACGAAGATTTCAAAGTATTGGAGATATGATAATTTATGAAATTTGTAAAAAATGATCAAACTGCGGTTTTTGCCCTTGGTGGTTTAGGTGAAATTGGCAAAAACACATATGCAGTTCAGTTTCAGGATGAAATTATTTTAATTGATGCTGGGATAAAATTTCCAGAAGATGAACTTTTAGGAATTGACTATGTGATTCCTGATTACACTTATTTAGTTAAAAATGAAGAAAAAATTAAAGGTTTATTTGTTACACATGGACACGAGGACCATATTGGGGGTATTCCCTATTTATTGCGCGAAGTAAATATTCCAATCTATGGCGGCAAGCTAGCTCTTGGCTTAATTAAGAATAAGCTTGAAGAACATGGATTGCTTCGGAACGCTAAATTGATAGAAATTAAAGAAGATGACGTGATTAAATTCCGCAAAACTTCAGTTACCTTCTTCCGTACAACTCACAGTATTCCGGATTCTTACGGAATCGTTGTCAAGACACCGCCGGGACAGATTGTCCATACCGGTGATTTTAAGTTTGATTTCACACCTGTTGGTGAGCCTGCGAACTTAACAAAAATGGCGGAAATTGGAAAAGAAGGTGTTTTATGTTTACTTTCAGACAGCACCAATAGTGAAATCCCGGATTTCACTATGTCAGAACGAAGGGTTGGCGAAAATATTCACGATATTTTCCGCAAGGTTAACGGCCGCATAATCTTTGCTACTTTTGCATCCAATATTCACAGATTGCAGCAAGTGACCGAAGCAGCTATAACAAATGGGCGTAAAATTGCGGTTTTTGGACGCAGCATGGAGGCGGCCATAAATATCGGCTTAGATTTAGGTTATATAACAGCACCGAAAGATATTTTTATTGATGCTGCACAAATAAACCGTCTTCCGGCAGACAAGGTGACGATTCTATGTACCGGCAGCCAAGGCGAGCCTATGGCAGCATTATCCAGAATCGCAAATGGCACTCATAGACAAATTCAAATTATCCCTGGGGATACTGTAGTCTTTTCTTCATCGCCTATTCCAGGAAATACTATTAGCGTAAGCAGGACTATCAATTTGCTGTTCCGCGCCGGTGCGGAAGTCATTCATGGCAAATTGAGTGATATTCATACCTCCGGACATGGCGGACAAGAAGAACAGAAACTGATGCTTCGGTTAATTAGGCCAAAATTCTTTATGCCAATCCACGGTGAGTATCGGATGCAGAGAATGCATGCCAAGCTTGCAGTTGATTGCGGCGTAGAAGAAGAGAATTGCTTCATTATGGACAACGGCGAAGTACTGGCCCTGTCTGAGGATTCGGCACAGGTCGCCGGCAAAATTCCTTCGGGTTCCGTTTATATTGATGGGAGCGGTGTTGGTGATATTGGAAATATTGTTCTGAGGGATCGCAGGATCCTCTCCGAAGAAGGATTAGTTGTTGTCGTAGTCAGCATTAATATGAAAGAATTCAAAATTGCTTCAGGACCTGATCTTATTTCCCGCGGGTTTGTTTATATGAGAGAATCCGGAGATTTAATCAATGACGCCCAAAATCTCATTACCAAGCATTTGAATAAGGTTATGGAACGTAAGACCAGCCAGTGGTCAGAGATTAAAAATGAAATCACTGATACACTTGCCCCGTTCCTTTATGAAAAAACAAAACGCAGACCGATGATTTTACCGATCATTATGGAAGTGTAACAAAAAAGCCGGGCGATGCCCGGCTTTTTTGATTTCAAGAAAATAAGCATAAAATCGACTTTGAGAATTGTCCAGCTTCAGGCCCTTCCGCTTTTCCTTATTCCATACTCTTCTTTTCAAACCTGTCAATATCCTTATCATTTCCAATCACAATCAAAACGTCTTTGATAAGAATTGTTTCTTTTGCCTGCGGAGAGACAATGATCTCCTCTCCTCTTTTTATTGCAACGATATTTAAACCATATTTTTTCCGGATGTCCAAATCCATTATCGTATTGCCGCCAAGTTTTCCATTTGCCACAATTTCCACGATACTATGCTCATCAGATAGCTCTAGATAGTCAACCACACTGCTTGATGCCATGTTGTGGGCAATCCTCTTGCCCATATCTCTTTCGGGATGTACAACATGATCGGCGCCAATTTTTCTAAGGACCTTTTCATGATAGTCATTTTGCGCCTTAGCGGTTATACGGGCCACACCAAGTTCCTTTAAAATAAGGGTGGTTAAAATACTTGATTGGATATCATCGCCAATGGCGACAATCACGTGATCAAAATTACGGATTCCGAGACTTTTCAATACATTCTCATCGGTTGAATCGCCAACCACTGCATGCGATGCAATCATCGCAAATGCATTTACTCGCTCCTCGTTGCTATCTATCGCTAATACTTCCATACCTTCGTCGGTCAGTGTCCGGCAAATACTGCCGCCAAACCGGCCAAGGCCAATGACTGCAAAGCTTTTTTTCATATAATAATTCCCCCGAAAAAACAATGTAATAGTATAGTACCATTTTAGCACTGTTCTTCAGTTTTATATAGGGGAGTAAACCCTTAATCATGTCTATTTCTACTCTTTCTTTTTTTGTAAATATATAGCCCTGCAAAACCGAGTATGAACAATAATGTGAGGACAGGCAGATTGCCGACTAGAAAGACCACTAAGCCCGAAAAAGCGGCAAGCAGCATATTGGTACTATTCATAAATTGTTGTTTCGTTTTTTCCCATGTATTTAGTTTTTCCTTATCAATATCAGGAATAACTACCTTATTTTCATGCAGGTTAATGTTAATTGTTGAAAAAGAGGTTTGATTTTCGAGATACTTCATTTTCCCTTCAATGGTTTCGATTTCTTCCTGTACAGCTGCTAAATCAGCGGAGATTTTTAATAAGTCCTCCGTTTTCGCTGCCCCCTTCATAAAAGAAAGCAGCCGCTCTTCTACAACTTTCTTCGACTTTAGCCGGGATTCCAAATCGACATATTCTTCCGATACATCCTGGCCTGTTATATTTCTTTGCAGAACCTCCGCCGCCTGGTCTTCAGCATCATTCAAAAAGCTTTGAAAATACTTTTGCGGTATACGGATTGTCATGCTCCCGCTTACTTGCTCCCTTCCCTCTTTCACCACATTAGACATCGCAATATAACCGCCGTATTTTTCAGCCTTTTCCTCAAGACTACGGACGGTTTGCTCAAATTTCTTTACTCTGAGGCGGAGGTCCGCCTGATAAATGACCATCTTGCTTGGTGTTTCCAAATTCGCTGTCCCGGTTGTTTTTTCTTCCTTGGCTTTCTTACCCGGGTATAATGATGCATCTTTTTCACCACTTTCAGACTTAGCGGAATCCATCACTGCCTCACTTGCTTGATTCGTTTTTGCACCTTCATTTCTACTATTTGCACTGCACCCTGCCAATACAACAAAGAAAATCATGATATAAACCAGCAGCACTCTCATTAGTTTTTTCAATCCATGACACCCCGCTTTCAATTAATAAACCAATACCCTTTCTTACTATTACGGACGGTAAAAAAAGTCCAGGGTTACATCAAAAGAAAGAAAAAAGCTGACAAAAAAACTGCTCAAAAAAAATTGAGCAGTCAGGCTGTCGAAAAACTTTCGACAGCCTTTTATTACATTAATTTTCTTTAACAATTCACCGCATTAATTTGTTTTAATATTATTAACTTTAGGCTTTTCAACTAGTTTGTTGATTTGCACTCCAATCAACAGAGCTGGAAATTCAATAATGATCCTTACACAACCAATAAATAATAAAAATAAGTGATGAAATCTATGTTTAAACCATGAGAGTCTACCCAAAGTAAATATGAATTTGTGCCTTTTGATGAATTGGTTCCAGATGATCACCTTCTTCGTTTAATTGACAAATATATTGATTGTTTGTTTCTTCTTGAAAAAGTT
>CAYYDM010000068.1:0-6280 GCA_964470635.1 uncultured Clostridia bacterium
GTATCGGCTATATTGTTGTATTTATCATCATTAAAGATTAATCCCATGACTAGACTTGGTGGAAAGGCTAGAAGAAAAAAAACAGCAAAAAAATCTAAATAAGGATTGGTTATTATGCTTGATAAGAAATTAATAGAGTTATTGAAGCCTTTAAGGACTAGGCATTATTTTAGTAAATTGATGATATATGCATCATATTCGCTATTAGTATTTTCATCAGTTTTACTAGTAATAGTGACTTTGTCTAGAATAATACCAGTTACATTCATATGGACAAAGATAATAGCAGCCTTAATTGTATCTTTAGTATTGGGATTTTTATGGTCTATATATAAGTATCCTTCCCTTTATGATACAGCACGGCTTGTAGATACTTTTGGGCTAAAGGAAAGGACTATAACTGCATTAGAGCTTAAAGGAAACAACTCAAAGCTTGCAGAATTACAAAAAATCGACGCTACTAGTAGCTTAGAAAAAGAGGATATAAAGAAACAAATTTCTATTAAGCCATCTATGAAGATAGTTATTATTGCCATGATAATGATATTTTCTTCATTTATCTTAGGCTTTATTAATACGCCTTCCCATGAAGAAGCACTTCTTAAAGAGAAGAATAAAAATATAATTAAAAACGAAGTTGAAAACATTAAAAAAGTAGAAAAAGAGATAAAAGAAGAAAAGTTACTTACATTAGAAGAGAAAAAACAAATAGAAAATACTCTTAAAGAGTTAAGAAAGAAACTAGATAAATCTGAGAATATGAAAGATATCCAAAAAGAAGCCCTAAAGGTCAAAAAAGAGCTTAAAGATATAGAGAAAAGATTAAGGCAAGAAAAGCTAGAAGATATAGCAAAGAAGCTTTCTGATAAGGAGTTTACTAAAGAACTTGCAGAGAACTTAAAGAATAGAGATGGAGAAAAGACTGCTGAAAGCATTGAAAAAATGGCAGAACAGCTTAAAAACATGGATAAAGAGCAGCTTGAAAATCTAGCAAAGGATTTAGCTGCACTAGCAGAACAGCTTAAAGATAATCCAGAGCTGGCAAATGCATTTAAACAAATATCTAATGCTATTGCACAAAACATAGAAGGTAATATGGATGATGCCAAGATATCAAATAGCCTAAATAGCTTATCACAGTCATTATCGGGCTTAATGAGCAACTCACAAGTTTCTGGAGCAATTTCACAGCTTAACGAGGCTCTAGACAATCTGACCTCTGCAGCTGAACAAATCTCTCAAGGAAGCAATAGCAGCTCAAATGGACAATCAAATTCTCCTGGTAATCAAGGCACAAACCAAGGAAATAGTGGTCAGGGTGGACAAGGAAACGGGCAAGGTCAAGGATCAGGAAGTGGTCAAGGCGCTGGAAAAGGGCAAGGGTCAGGAGGAGGTGGAGCAGGAGAAGGCTCATCACCTGGAAGTGAAACCTCGTCAGGAAGTAGTTCAGGACAGTCAGGTAAAAAAGACGGCTCTAAAAAAGAAGTAAAAGAATACGAAAGTATATTTACTCCAAAAAACCTTGGTGGACAAGGAAATCAAACTCAAGTACACGGCAATATGAATGACTCTGGAGACAAGGATGTTATTCAAGTAAAGAAATTTGGAGACATGAAAGGCGAATCTATGCCTTATAATGAGGTATTAAATATATATAAGCAAAATGCATATAAAAGGCTAGACAACGAAGAAATACCTTCTAACATGAAGGAGATAATAAGGAAGTATTTTAGTGATTTGGAATAGGGGTGTACAAAATGGAAATAACAGAAAAAGATATAATGAGCTTTAGAGAACAAACGGAAAAAATCAAAAATGAAATAGGCAAAGCCATTATTGGACAGAAGGATATTATAGAGCAAGTACTCATTGCAATACTATGCGAAGGCAATGTCTTATTAGAAGGGGTTCCAGGTCTAGGTAAAACCCAGCTTGTAAAGACAATAGGAAAAGTTCTTGACTTAGAATTTTCTAGAATACAATTTACACCAGATTTAATGCCTGCAGACGTAGTAGGAACAAACATCATTACACAAGACGAAAAGGGAGCTAGCAGATTTACATTCCAAAAAGGGCCTATATTTAGCAACATAGTCCTTGCAGACGAGATAAATAGAGCAACACCAAAAACACAAAGTGCAATGCTAGAAGCAATGCAGGAAAAGACAGTCACTGTAGGCAATACCACTTACACTATGAGTAAGCCATTTTTTGTATTAGCAACCCAAAACCCCATAGAGATGGAAGGAACTTATCCATTACCCGAAGCTCAAATGGACAGATTTTTATTTAAACTATACGTTCAGTTTCCTAAGCTAGAAGAGCTTAGCCAAATAGTAAACCTTACTACATCAGTAGGAGAAAATGAATTAAATAAAGTAAGCAACGGAGAAGAATTAATTAAAATGGCAAATGTAGCAAAAGAAGTGCCTATAGCTAAACCAGTTATGGATTATGCAATGAAGCTTATACTTGCAACACATCCAGAAGAAGATTCAAGTCCAGAGATAACAAAGAAATACGTCAGATATGGTTCAAGTCCAAGAGGGGCACAGGCTATAATAAAAGCTGCAAGAGTAAAAGCATTGATGGAAGGAAGATATAATGTTTCCTTTGATGACATTAACTATGCTGCCTATCCAGTACTAAGACATAGAGTGTTACTGAATTTTGAAGCCGTATCAGATAATATAAGTAGTGAAGACATAATAAAGCAAATAATCAACCTGTCATCCTGAGCGCCAGCGAAGGATCTCTATTACAGAATGATTACTAAGCAATAGTAAAGGATTGATAAAATGGAACAAAAACTCATAGATAGCAGCTTACTAAAAAAGCTTGAATCCTTAAAACTGAATTCCAACGTGATCTTAAACCAGGGCTATGGTGGAGGTAGAAAGTCTAAAAGCAAAGGTTCTTCCGTAGAATTCTCCGACTTTAGAGAATATGTACCAGGAGATGACTTTAGAAAAATTGACTGGAATGCATACGGTAGATTTCAAAAACTTTTTATTAAGCTGTTTATGGAGGAAAGAGAAGCAAATATTAATATTTTTATAGATACATCTAAATCTATGGATTTCGGAAATCCTAAAAAATCTACCCTAGCAAAGCAATTAGCTTTAGTACTAGGGTATTTAAGCCTAGCTAATATGGATAGAGTCAATATATATACTCACGGAAATAACAAACTTGAATCTTTAGAGCAACTAAGTGGAAAGAACAATGCCCATAGATTAGCCGCATATTTAGATAATATAGACTTTGATAGAACCGAAGACTTCTTTCAATTTATGAAAACTAGGGCATATAAGAGAGGAGTTTCAATAATACTATCAGACTTGTTTTCTGATAGTTTTCAAGATAATATTAAGTACTTGGCATTTATGAATCAAAGCATAGTTGTGTTAAACTTACTGTCGACGGAAGAGATTAACCCTCTTTTTTCAGGAGATATTAGGCTCATAGACAGTGAAACAGAAGAAGGAAAAGATATATCTATGACCCAATCTGTTTTAAATTCCTATGAGAAAACATTTAAGAGCTTTATAAATAGAAATAGAGAAATATGTAGAAAGTTCAATTGCCAGTATAGTTTGATTTCTAATGATCTTTCAATAGAATCCATAGTTTTTGATAATTTAACTAATGTAGGGATTTTGAGGTGATATAATGAGCTTTTATTCTCCGCTTTTCTTTTTGTTTTTTATTGGACTTATTCCAATTATAATAATGTATTTATTAAAAAAACAGCATACAGACATCATAATATCTAGTAACTACTTATGGGAAAAGGCTCTTAAAGATGTTGAAGCAAATAGACCGTGGCAGAAGTTAAGGAAAAACCTTCTGCTTATTTTGCAATTATTAATTTTCTCATTATTAGTACTATCATTAGCAAAGCCTTATATCTTTGCAACAACAGAAAGCAGTGGAAATACTATTATAGTTTTAGATACTTCCATGAGTATGCAAGGAAGCTCAAAGGACAGTACTAGATTCGATATTGCAAAAAAAGAAGCTGAAAAATTAATTGAAAATCTAAGGCCAGATACATCAGTTACGATTATTACTATGGATGCATCACCAAATATAATTTTAAATAATACAAAAAATAAAGAACTTGCAAAAAAACAAATATCTTCATTGAAACCTACTAATTCTAAAGATAATATTCAAGAAACATTATCACTATTGAAAGCTATGGTAAAGGATATAGATAATTATTCCATACTTTTTTATACAGATAAATGGATTGATTTAGGCTTAGACAAGCTTTTTCTAAACTATATTGACGGAGAGCAGAATAATGTTGCCATAGATAATATTTCACATTCACTAGATTCCAAAGGGATAACTGCTCTTACAACAGTTACTAATTATTCAAATGAGGACATAACCTTCGATCTGTCTTTATATGCAGATAATTCCCTATACGATGTAAAAGAGATTAAGCTTTCACAGGAAGAAAGCTCTAATATTTATTGGCAGGGAATTAGCTCAAATGTAAGAATATTAAGAGCTGAACTAGATATAGATGATAGCATAAAAGCTGATAATACAAGATATCATGTGGTAAATACTAACCCTATAAAGAAAGCTATTTTAGTCACAAAGGGAAATGTGTTTTTAGAAAAAGCAGTTAGCTTAAACAATAATATAGAATTATACAAGACTAATGAAGTAACAGAAAATATTAATGGATATGACCTATATATTTTTGATGAACTAGTTCCAGATAAGCTTCCAACAGACGGAAACATAATAATGATAAATCCTACAAACAATGATTTATTTAGCACTACTACTATGGACTCAGGGGAAATCAAAGCGTTAAATGATGAATTGTTTAGATTTGTTAGTCTAGACTTTTCAATAAGCAAGTCTAAATATATTGAAGATACTAATTGGATTGAGCCAGTGTTACTGATAAATGATAGATCAGTAATTGCAAAAGGTCAAAACAATACTCAAAAATATGTTTTAATAGGTTTTGATTTACATGATACTGATTTTCCTCTTCAAATAGACTTTCCTATTTTCGTACAAAACATGTTAGATTATTCACTGAATATCAGTGCACAGGAAAAGACCTCTATTTTATCAGGGGAAAGCTTAAATCTGGATGTTTTACCTAAGAGCCAAGAAGTTACTGTAATTAAACCAGATGGCAAGAGGGAAAAACTAGCTCCTCCTTTTCCATTAGCACCTTATGCTAATACAAATGATATAGGATTATATACAATAGAGCAAAAACTAGATAAGGAAGTTGCCAATAGTTACTTCGTATCTAATGCAGATACTCACAGTGAATCAAAATATGAAACCCTATCTAGTGAAGAGCAAAAAGAGATTATTGAAAGACAAAAGAAGATAAAAGGCGAGAAAAACATAGGTAATATTTTGCTATTAATAGCTATTTTAATATTAGCAGTTGAATGGGTGGTGTATAATCGTGGCAATTAATTTTAGCACTCCATTAGCTTTATTATTGATACCTTTAATCTTAATTTTCTTTTATTATTTTAGAGATACATTAAAATCAATGAATAAAGAAAAATCTAGAACAATATTAGGAGTTAGAAGCATAATAGCAATATTACTAATATTAGCATTGGCAGGAATGAGCATCAAAACCTATGTTGATAGTACTGCAACCATATTTGCTGTAGACTTATCTGATAGTACTAGGAATTCACAAGAAGAATTTAGAAGATTTATTGAAGAATCTTTAAAACATACCACCAAAAAAGACAAAGTAGGAATTATAACCTTTGGACAGAATGGAGAAGTAGAACTTCCACTTAGAGAAAACATTGATGCTATAGAGTTTCAAACTAAGCCTGGAGGAGGACTTTCAAATATTGAAAATGGCTTAAGGATAGCTCAGACATTACTTCCTTCCGATAGTATGAAGAGAATAGTTCTCCTTACAGATGGAGAAGAAAATATTGGAGACAGTGCTAAAGAGGCAGCTTTAATTAATAGCAAAGATATTGATTTTAAAATATATAGCATTGAAAAAACTTATAGCTCTGATGTTCAATTAAAGGGAATAGATATTCCAAGTAAATTATATGAAAATCAGGAGTTTGATATAGTTATAGATATTTACAGCAATGTAAAAACTAAAGGAAAGCTCTCACTTTATTCAGATAATCAACTATCAGGGGAAAAGGAAATAAATATTGAAAAGGGCAATAACAAGTTTGTCTTTAGTGATGTGGCACAAGGTTCTGGATTTAAGACTTACAAAGCTGTCATATCATCAGCAGAAGAC
>CAYYDM010000068.1:6290-11000 GCA_964470635.1 uncultured Clostridia bacterium
AATTCAGAACAATGAATATTCTACCTATACTGACATAAAAGGAACGCCTAAAATATTATTAATTGACGGAGAAAGCCAACAAGGTAGAGAATTAAACAAGTTGCTTTCTGCCTCAGGTATAGATGTAAAATATATAAAAGATAGAGAAACACCTAGAAACTTATCCGAACTGGTTAGATACAGTTCAATAGTTATGTGCGATGTATCCCTCGAAAATGTTGAAACAGAGTTTTTAAATTCATTAAGAAGCTATGTAAGAGACTACGGTGGTGGATTAGTAGTATCAGGTGGAGAAAATAGTTTTGCCCTTGGAGGATATTATAAAACTCCATTAGAAGAAATACTTCCTGTAGATATGGAAATGAAGGTAAAGGGTGAAGTTCCTAGTTTAGGCCTTATGCTAGTAATTGATAAATCAGGAAGTATGGAAGGCGGACAATATGGCATAAGTAAAATGGAAATAGCTAAAGAAGCAGCTATAAAGGCAGTAAATTCATTGAAACCTAAAGATAAAATAGGAGTCATTGCCTTTGATGGAGCAGCTCAATGGGTAGTAAAGCTTTCTCCAACAGATGACAAAAATAAGATTAAATCAGCTATTGGAACTATTAGAGCAGGAGGAGGCACTAGTATTCTTCCTGCATTAGATGAGGCATATAAGGCATTAAAGGATGCAGATACAAAGCTAAAACATATAATACTGCTTACTGACGGACAGGCAGAATCTTCAGGCTATGAAAGCTTGATTGACGGTATGAACGAGGCTGGGATTACAGTTTCGACAGTTGCAGTTGGGGCAGATTCCGATACCAGACTATTAGAATGGATTGCAAATAGCGGTAAAGGCAGATATTATTTTGCAGATGAGTTTTCATCAATACCTCAAATATTTACTAAAGAAACATTTTTAGCTTCAAAGTCCTATATTAATGATAGAACATTTACTCCTGCTATTACATCTATGCACGATATTATCAGCCCCTTTGCAGAAGGCATACCAAGTTTAGATGGATATATAGGAGCTTCTAGCAAAGATAGAGCTACTACAATTCTTACAAGTGATGTAGGAGATCCAATACTTGCCGAATGGCAATATGGTCTTGGTAAAAGTGTAGCATGGACATCAGATTTAAATGGAGGATGGAGCTCTGATTATTTGAATACACAGCAAGGAATTGACTTTATCAAGAATATGATAGAGTGGACTTTTCCTAGGGCATCTAGCGAGAAAATAGTTTTTGAATCAATTAATAATGGTGACGAAGAAGAGATTATTGTAACAAATGTTGATGATTTTGACGAAGGCTTATCTACTATAGCTACTATAATAACACCAAATCTAGAAAGCTTTGACATAAAATTATCTCCATCTAAACCTGGAGAATATAGAGGAACATTCCCAGTATCGAATAAAGGGGTATATATAGTTAAGATAAACCAATCAAAAGATGGTGAGATAGTCAATACTTCAAACTATGCCATTACTTCAAATTATTCTAAGGAGTATGATATAACTGCTACTAATAATAAGTTAGAGCTACTGAAAAATAAATCAGGAGGAAAGTTCATTGCAAATCCTAGTGAGGTCTTTACAAAGGATTTAGATAGAGTTTATGGAAACAGAGAGCTATATCCTATACTTCTTTCAATAGCATTAATTCTTTTTATTATTGACATTGCTATTAGAAGGCTAAATCTAGGTCATATTAGGTTTAAACAGAAAAAAGAAGACACTAATTTGAGTGTGCATGAAATAAAAAAAGAGACTGTTAAAGTAAAAGACAAAAAGCTTGAAAAAATAAATAACACAGAGAGTAAAAAAGCCTTAACTGATGATTTAAATATTATAGAAGAAAAACAAAGAATAGAAAAAAACGAAGAGAAACCTTTGAGTCAAGGACTTGACACTTCACGTTTATTAAAGGCAAAGGATAAGAAGAGAAAATAATAATAGTATTAATGTGTAACCAATATAGGCAAATAACAATATTATGATAGCATAAAGTGGCTTTATTTTAGAATAAAAGGAGGCATGTTATGCTATCAAGTATTGAATTTATTAGACAATCTCTAGAAATACACCTTTTTTTCGCTAGAATTATGAAAGAGCATTCATTTTTTCTTGAAGTAGGTTTTACACCAAGAGACACAAGCTTTACCCAGCAGGCAGATTTATTTCGAGTAGAGTTTGATAGGCTTTTAGGGGAAGTTATTATGCTTTCAAACGGAGTTGTTAGCAATAGTGTTATTAAATCAGGCGAGGTAGTAACTCCATATACACTTAATGCTGAAATGGCATCCTCATATCTTACTGGAGTGCAGATTCAAACTAGTCTGACTCAGGCGGAAATGGGCTTAGCAGGTGGAGAACATATTATGTATAATCCAATGCTTGAACAAAGAGTGTATATGATTAACCAAAATGCTATGGCTTTGTTATCAGGTTTAATAGACTTTAAAACTACTGTACTAGCAAATGTGTTATCATGCAACATGTTTACAGTTAATTATCCACTTTTAATCGATCATATTTTGAGAGAAGCAAAATTGTATTTTCGAATGATTGATAGACTTCAGAGAAGAGAAGAACTCAGCGTAGAAAAAGAGATTTATGAGCAAGAATTATTCTGGAATAGAATTATGGCAGAACATTCAAAGTTTATCCGAGGACTACTTGACCCAACGGAAGATGATTTATTTAACTTAGCTAATAACTTTGGTAAGGAATTTGATCAATTGACAGAAGACGTGAAAAAGGCTATGGATAAAACTTTACCGATCTCAAAAGTAACAGATGAAAGTCTAGAGGCTACAAAAAAAGTCCGTGATTTCAACGCCCAAGGCACCCAAGGACTGATTGAATGCAAGATTAAATCAATAATAATACCTTTGTTGGGTGATCATGTTCTTCGTGAATCTAACCACTTTATACGTTTATTAAAAAGATTTCAGAAAGTAGTTTAACAAAAGTGCAGTGTAGGGGTCAGGCTTTTATAATTTTATATTTATAAAATTATAAAAGCCTGACCCCTACTTGCTGCAATAAGAACTTAAATTTATAATATAACTAGTTATAAAACTAAATCTAGGGTATATTAGATTTAAAAGAGAAAAGTTAATATTTTTAAAATAAAGGAGAGGAAGCCATGCTTAATTTTAATTATTCCATACCTACTCAAATTTTCTTTGGAAAAGACCAAATCCAAGTACTTGGTAAAGAAATAAAAAAATATGGTTCAAAAGTTTTACTTGCATATGGTGGTGGAAGTATAAAGAAAACAGGTGTTTACGACAAAGTTGTAAGCATACTTAATGAGGAAAACATACCTTTTTGGGAATTGAGCGGGATAGAGCCCAATCCAAGAATAGAAAGTGTAAGAGAAGGAATTAAAATATGTAGAGAAAATGATATAGACCTTATACTTCCAGTAGGTGGAGGTAGCTCTATAGACTGCGCAAAGGTAATAGCTGCTGGATTCTACTATGAAGGTGATCCATGGGATTTAGTCATTAGAAAAGCAAAGGTAGAAAAAGTGCTTCCTATAGCTTCAGTACTTACATTATCTGCTACTGGTTCTGAAATGGATGCAGGTGCAGTAATTACAAACCCAGAAACAAAACAAAAATTAGGAATAGGTCATCCTGATATGGCACCTAAATTTTCTATACTAGACCCTACATATACTTTTACAGTGCCAGCAAATCAGACAGCCGCAGGAACAGCTGATATTATGAGTCACATACTAGAATCTTATTTTAGCAATAACACAGGGGCTTTTGTACAAGATAAAATAGCAGAAGGATTATTAAAAACCTGTATTAAATATGGACCAATAGCTATAAGAGAGCCTGAAAATTACGAGGCAAGAGCGAATTTAATGTGGGCTTCAAGTCTTGCTATAAATGGACTTATTAGATATGGAAAGGAAGCAATATGGAGTGTCCATCCAATGCAGCATGAATTAGGTGCTTATTATGATATTACTCATGGTGTAGGCTTAGCAATACTAACTCCGTTTTGGATGAGACATGTTTTAGATGATAGCAATGTAGATAAGTTTGTTGAATATGGACTAAATGTATGGGATGTTGATAAAAACAAATATAAGTATGATATAGCTCATGAAGCTATAGATAAGACGCAAGAGTTCTTTGCTTCATTAGGCATACCATTAACCCTAAGAGAGCTAGGCATAGGAGAAGAAAACCTAGAGAAAATGGCAAAAGCAGTTACAGATTATAATGGCGGGAAAGTTGGCTCATATAAACCTCTCAGTTATGAAGATGTATTGGAGATATACAAATCAGCTTTATAATTAAAGAAATAGAACAAAAAAACAAACCAAGTTCATTGCATTGAATTGGTTTGTTTTTTTGAAGGTAATTATGAACATATGTGGAATACAAATAATAATACATAAGTTAAATCAATAAAATTATTAGCAGTAGTTTTAGCAAAATAAGTAAGGAGATCAAAAATATGAGCAATAAGATTGAATTAAGTAAAGAAAAAAAAGAAAAAATGATATCAGCAATCATAAATTATTTTCAAAATGAAAGAGACGAGGAAATAGGCTATTTGGCTGCAACCTTAATCCTAGATTTCTTCACAGAAAAATTAGCACCTGAATTCTATAACCAAGGGGTTTACGATTCTTACAAACGTATGAGTGAGATGGTAGAAGATTTGCTAGAAATTCAGAAGTATTA
>CAYYDM010000069.1:0-10912 GCA_964470635.1 uncultured Clostridia bacterium
GCATTATGCCAGGGGTAGTACATATACCAAATGGAGGGGGAAGCTCCTTCCAAGTAGAAGGTTGGGCTAATAGTAATCCAAACGAATTATGTGGTTATAGCTTTAGAGATGAAATATCAGGATATATTGCATGTAAAGCTGTTCCATGTAAAATAAAAAAAATAATTTACTAACGAGGAGGAATACCAATGAAATTCAAAAGATTATTAACCGTATTATTAGTACTTGCAATGGTTTTATCCTTAATTGCATGCGGAAGTAAAAATGCAAACGTAGATACACCAGAACAAGCAGGAGAGGAAACACAACAAGAAACACAAGAAGAAAAGGTACTTAAGTATGGCGTTAGCATGTCACCAGGAAGTATTGACCCAACAAATCTAAAGGATATATTTTCCTATGAGATGGTTAGACAATCATATAATGGTCTTACTGATAGAACACCAGAAGGAAAGACAATTCCAGGACTTGCAAAGTCATGGGAAACAACTGACAATGGTAAAACTTATCATTTTGAACTTGAAAAAGGAGTTAAATTCCATTCAGGTAATGAGCTAAAAGCTAGTGACGTAAAGTTTACATTTGAATATGATTTAGATCCAACTAGAGATAGTGGTAGTTCATCATATCTTTCAAATATAGTTGGAGCACAAGATATAATTGATGGAAAGACTAAAGAGCTTGCTGGATTTAAAATAATAAATGATTATGAATTTACAATTGAGTTTACTCAACCAGAGATTTATTTTCCAGACTATTGCAGCGTTGAATCATTATATATTGTTGAACAAGCTGCTGTAGAAGGTAAGGGAGAAAACTGGTGGGAAACAATGTCTGCTGGAACTGGCCCTTATAAGCTAGTGGAATTCAAGATGGATGAAAAAACAGTGTTTGAAGCCAATAAAGATTATTTTAAAGGCAGTCCTGCTATTGATAGGCTTGAATTTGTAGTAGTGTCAGAAGATGAAACAGCTATGATGATGTATGAAAATGGAGAATTAGACGTTATAGCTGCACCTTGGGGACAATTAGATACTATAAAAGCTGATGAAAATTTAAGCAAAGAGCTTATTGAGCATCCAATAGCTGATATGACTTATTTAGGAATGAATCAAGATATATACAAACCATTTAAAGATATTAAAGTCAGACAAGCAATATCAATGGTTATTAATCAAGAAGATATAGCTAAAAAAATCATGCAAAATACAGCATATCCACTTTACGGAGCTATTCCTGTAGGTTTTAGTGTATATGATGAGAATTTAAAAACAGAATACAATCCTGAAAAAGCTAGAGAATTATTAAAGGAAGCAGGATACGACAAATCAAATCCACTTCCATCTATTACTTTATATTATCCTGGAATGGATGAAGACAATGCAGTTTATATTGGTGAGCAGCTTAAAAACGAATTAGGCTGGGATGTTAAGCTTGAAAGCCCTGACAGATCTGCTTTACTTTCTGATTTGTTAGATAAAAAATTGGATTCTATATATTTGGCTCAACTGCTGCTTATGGAGATGCACGTGCCATACTATATACAGCTTTCCATGGTGAAGGAAGAAGAAACTTCTCTAATTATGAAAATCCAGAGTATGATAGGCTGTTAAACGAAGCAGCTACAATTTCATCTCAAGACGAAAGAGGAAAGCTATATTTAGAGGCTGAGAAAGTATTAGTAAATGATTATGCATTTGTTCCTATGTACACAGACAAAGAGTATTTAATAATAAAGCCTTATGTTAAAGATTTAAAACTTAGCGGATTAGGAATGGATATATTTGATACAGTTAAAATAGAAAAATAGGGGTTTTACTGTTGATAAAACATATAGGGAAAAAAACATTTAATTTAATAATTGTAATGTTAATGATGAGCCTCCTAGCATTTTTTGCTATAAGAATAATGCCAGGAGACCCTATAGCTTTAATGTTTGGAGAAAAAGACGTTTCTTCAGAAGTTATGGAAAACATAAAAAGGATATATCATTTAGATAAGCCGCTATATCAGCAATATTTTATGTACTTAAAAGATTTAACTAAACTTGATCTAGGATATAGTTATTTTTATGTTGGTAAATCTGTAAATGATTTAATATCAAGAAGTTTTAGCAATACATTTCAGCTGGCACTGGTTGCATTTCCGGTGTCAGCTGTTCTTGGTATGCTTTTAGGTTGTTTAGCTGCCTATTACGATGGGAAATTTTTTGATAAACTATTGAATTTCATAGCTGCAATATTTACAGCAATACCAGATGTACCAATGGCTATATTTTTGGTGTTTATTTTTTCAGTTAAATTAAAGCTATTTCCAATAGCGGGATGGGGTCAACCTAAATATTTTTTCCTACCAGCTATGTTTATTTCTTTATGGCCCTCTATAAGCTTGGCAAAAATGGTAAGGGCTCTAGTGAAAGAAGAAATGGGTAAGCTATATGTCTATATGTGCAGAGCTCGTGGAATGAGCTATGGTAGGATTATATCTTTTGAAATAATTCCCAACATACTAATACCTGTTACTACAAGCTTAGGAATGATATTTGGTAGGATGCTAGAAGGTGCATTTATTGCAGAACTTGTGTTTAATATTCCAGGTTTTGGTCGAGTAGCAGTTGATGCAATATTTAGAAGAGATTATCCCGTTATAATGGGGATTATTCTATTGACAACATTTATTTATACTAGCATCAACTTTATCATAGATATTATCCATTATTTCCTTGACCCAAGGCTAAGGGGGAGAGCTAAAGTTGATTAAGAAATATATATTTTATTTAAATATAGCATTATTACTAATTATTATTCTTAGTACAATAATAGCGCCAGTAATTGCACCATATACTTATAACGCCACTCATTTAGATGATATATGGCACAAACCTTCTTCAAACTACTTATTGGGTGCTGATAAGCTAGGAAGAGATATATTTACTAGGCTTCTCTATGGAGGAAGAATAAGCCTTTTTGTAGCTTTTATTGTTGAATTAATAGCATTACCAATTGGTTCAATCCTTGGTTATATAAGTGCAACTAAATCAGGTATTATTATATCTGCACTCAATAGAATAATGGACGTATTGTTTTCATTTCCGACTATAATATTAGCTTTAACTTTGTCTGGTGTTGTAGGTGTTGGAATAAAATCTATTATAGTAGCAGCAGCTTTTGCTGAAATACCTGTGTTTTTTAGATATACAAAAACACTAGTTCTTAAGATATTTAATGAACCTTTTGTGGAGGTGTTAGGCACATTAGGTATTGGAAGAAAGGCAATTTTTAAAGACCATATGATGATACATATTTTGCCTCCACTTATACCTAAAGTGATTTTTAACTTTGCTACAACAATTATTTTTGAATCTACTCTAAGTTTTATAGGCATAGGAATACAGCCTCCATTTCCGTCATGGGGAAATATGATTAGAGATGGCATACCTTTCATAAGATCACATCCAACTTTAGTAGTTTCATCTAGTGCAATATTAGCTATAACTATAATGCTGTTATTTGGAATTGGAGAAAAATTAGAAGAAAAGCTTATTGTTTAAAAGGGTGATTAGATAATGGAAAAACTCCTTGAAATAAAGAATTTAAATACTTGGTTTTATTCACAAGATGGGATAATAAAAGCAGTAAGAGATGTGAACTTTAGCTTAAATAAGGGTGAGATATTAGGCATAGTAGGAGAGTCTGGATGTGGAAAGAGCGTAATGGCAAAATCAATAATAGGACTTGTTGAGAAGCCTGGCAAAATAGTATCTGGAAAAATAATTTTTGAGGGCCGCGAGTTACAAGGCCTAGAAGACAATAAAATGAGGAAGATAAGAGGAAAAGACATAGCCTATTTATTACAAAATCCTATGTCTGCCTTCAATCCTATGTTTACAGTGATAAAGCATATACGTGACAGTATATTAATACATGAAAAAGTGAAAAAAGAAGAAGCAAATAGAAGAGCAATAGACTTACTAAGAAAAACAGGAATATCCAACTCAGAAAAAGTAGGAGCAAAATATCCTCATCAATTTTCAGGTGGGATGCTGCAACGTGCAGCTATAGCCATGGCAATAGCATGTACGCCAAAGCTGTTAATTGCTGACGAGCCAACTACTGCATTAGATGTCAGCTTGCAATCTCAGATACTACAGCTATTGAAAAGTTCAAGGGATGAATCTAACATGTCAATAATCTTAATAACTCATAATTTTGGAGTGGTATGGGATATATGTGATAGAGTTATAGTTATGTACGGAGGACAAATAGTAGAGTTAGCGTCTGTAAATGAGATATATGAGAACCCTATACATCCTTATACAAAAGCACTTTTAGACTCTATGGTAACTATGGACATAGATAAGGACCATATATTACCATCCTTAAAAGGTGGAGTTATAGATCTATCAGATATTGGTGGCGGATGTGATTTTGCACCTAGGTGCTTGTATGCAACAGATTATTGTAGAAATAATGCTCCAATTCTAGAAGAGATAGATAAAAATCACTTTGTAAAATGCCACTATACAAACAAAAGGAATTGATTATATGAGCAGTAGAGAAGATATAATTTTAAAAATTGAAAATCTAACCAAAGAATATAGTGGAAGCAAGGGGACGGGGTTATTGCTTCAACACGATATAAAATCATTTAAAGCAGTAGCGGAGGCTAATCTTGAATTAAAGAAGGGAAAAACACTAGGATTAGTAGGAGAGTCTGGATCGGGAAAAAGTACTATAGCTCGTTGCCTTATGGGAATTACAAAACCCAATGAAGGAAGAATACTTTATAAGGGTAAAGATGTATCTCAATATGATAGTAAAGAATTAAAAGCATTAAAAAGGCAGATTCAGATGATTTTTCAAGATCCTTATTCATCCTTTGAACCAAAGAAGAATTTTGATTTTTCTTTAAAAGAGCCTATGCTAGCACTTAACATAGCCAGTAAAAAAACAGCTAATATTAAGGTAAATGAGATTTTAGAGAAAGTTGGATTAGATATTGGTTTGAAGCAAAGATATCCTAAGCAACTAAGTGGTGGACAGTGCCAAAGGATGAATATAGCTAGAGCTTTACTACTAATGCCAGAGGTATTAGTATGCGATGAGCCTGTATCAGCTTTAGATATTTCTATACAAGCTCAAATATTAAATCTGTTAAAAGCAATACAGAATGAATATGGACTGGCTTATTTATTTATATCTCATGATTTAAGTGTTATTAAATATATGAGTGATGATGTGGCAATTATATATAAAGGTAGAATAGTAGAGAATGGAAGCAGTAGTATATTGTCATCGCCAAAACATCCATACACACAGCTTTTACTTGAAAGCATGCCTCCTAAGTCGCCCTATGAAAGAAGCATAAAGGATAACATTGAATATAGTACAGAAGATACAATAAAGGGCTGTGCTTTTTATAACCGATGTAGCAAAAAAATAGATTTATGCAAAAACAAACAACCAATATCTAAACAAATATCGGAAGGACATTTTGTTGAATGCTTTCTATTTAGCTAAATCTTGACTACAATTAAATACGTCAAATTTTTTCTTAGAATTATTAAATTGAGTTCAAAAAGCGAAATATAAAAAAAAATTTATGTCGCATTTTGCGACAAACTCATACTTGACATCTTCTAAAACAGATGGTAGATTATACAGTAATACTTGAGAGTGTATCTAGGGTTCCGACTTTTTAAAAAAGTGTCTGGTCCAAGCGATACAAGGATATTATCTACACTTCTGGGAGAAAAGCCTGGAGGACGAGTCTCAATAGACTCTTCTTCCGGGCTTTTTTTATATAAATAAAGGAGGTGCCTATATGAGCATTATACAAGTAAGAGATTTACAAAAGACATTTCAATTAAAAACTAAAAAAGCAGGATTAAGTGGAAGTGTAAAGGCTGTATTTAGACCTGAATATAAAGAGGTTAAGGCAGTCAATAATATTTCCTTTGATGTTGAAAAGGGTGAAATATTGGCTTTTATTGGACCTAATGGAGCAGGCAAATCCACAACTATTAAAATGCTTACAGGTATTTTATATCCTTCTTCAGGTCACATTAGTGTTCTTGGACTTAACCCATCAATTCAAAGAAGGATGTTGTCTTACAAAATAGGAACAGTATTTGGACAAAAATCTCAGCTGTGGTTTCACCTTCCACCAATAGATAGCTTTCAACTTTTGGGGAAGATATACGAGATGTCAGATTCATCTCTAAAGCAACGTATTATGTATTTAACTGAACTATTTGAAATAGAAGAATTATTAGAAATTCCAGTAAGAAAGTTATCCTTAGGGCAGAGAATCAGATGTGAAATAGCAGCATCTTTATTACACAATCCTGAAATAATATTTCTAGACGAGCCAACTATTGGATTAGATGTTGTAGTAAAGCAGAAAATACGTGAGTTAATTTTAAGGCTAAATAAAGAAAATAAAACTACCATTTTTCTGACTTCTCATGATGCAGGAGATATAGAACGAGTTTGTAAAAGAGTAGTCATAGTAAACCATGGAGAGATAGTATTAAATGAGTCTGTTAAGAACTTAAAGTATAATTATATGAATCAAAAGATTATTGATATAAAGTACAATGAGCCTGTGGAAATAAACAGTGAACTTGTAGAGGTAATAAAACATAAAGATTATGCTGCAAAAGTGAAAGTAGATAGTTCTATTCATGACATAGATACTGTAATTGCTTATTTAATGAAGGCAGGAAAAGTTGCTGACATCACTATATCTGAACCTCCTTTAGAAGAAATTATTTCTCATATTTATTTGCAGAAGAATTTAGGCGGTGATGCTGTTGAAAAAACTATATAAATATTTATATGTATGTAAAATAAGCTTGTCAAATAACCTTGTATATGTAGAGAACTTTATAGCGAGAAATTTTTTCTTAGCATTTATTATTTATGTAATGTTAATGCTTTGGCAAAATATATATGGTCAAAAAGGAGATGTAATTGCTGGCCTTAGTTTGAGACAAATGATATGGTATTTAATAATTACAGAAATTGTTACACTATCACGATCAGATGTGTTCAATGAAGTCTCTGTAGATGTTAAAAATGGGAATATTGCATATATGATAAATAAACCTTATAGCTACGTATTTTATTGCTTTTCCAATTCTTTAGGTGAGATTGGAGTTAAGCTAATTACAAATGCTGCTATCGGATTAATTATAGGTGTCCTTTATGTTGGGCCACTGATGGAGTTTAAGCTTATTCAATTACCTTTTGTTATTTTATCTATATTGCTAGGAATTTGTATAAACTTTTTTATCCACATATGTTTATCTCTTACTTCATTTTGGGTTGAGGAAAACAGTGCATTCTATTGGATTTATAGTAAGCTTGTATTTACACTAGGTGGTATGCTTATACCCATTGAAATGTTTCCAGGATGGATAGAAAAGTTAGCTAGAAAGCTTCCATTTGCTTATATAACCTATGGCCCTGCAAGACTTGTGGTTGATTTTTCTCTTTCCAAATTTGCAAATATCTTAGTCTTTCAGTTTGGATATTTAGTATTCTTTATTGGGCTCTCTACATTCATTTACAGGAAGGGGGTTAGAGCATTAAATGTTAACGGAGGTTAAGAAAAATTTTAAATTAATAGCTATGTATTTTCGCTTTAATCTTTCAGCATCTATGGAGTATAGAACTAGCTTTCTTATTCAAACCTTTGGAATGATTTTGAATAATGCTTCATTTATATTCTTCTGGTGGATATTATTTGGAAATATAGAAAGCATAGGAGGCTATGGTTTTAAGGATGTTATGATGCTATGGGCTATATCCTCCGTATCATATGGTATTAGCTTTGTTTTATTCGGTAACACAAGAAGAATTTCACATATGATAGTTAATGGTGAACTAGACCCATATTTATTACAACCTAAAGATGTTCTCATAAATATAATTTCATCAAGTACTGTTATCTCAGCTTGGGGAGATATAATATATGGTATTATTTTGTTTATTGGAGTTAATGGGGTTCATATAGCGGACTTCTCTCTGTTTCTGCTTTTTAGCATTAATGGCGCCTTACTTTTTTCAAGTGTTTTGATATTTGTAAACTCTTTAACATTCTATATGGGAAACTCTCAAGGCATTAGTGGACTTGTACTTGAATTTATGATAACTTTTAGTATATACCCAGAGGGAATATATAAAGGATTTGCAAAATATATTATATATACAATCGTACCAGCAGCTTTTATTACTTTAATTCCAGTTAGATTACTACAATATTTTTCATGGAGATGGCTTATCATACTTTTAGCTGTATCAGTAACTTGGATAATATCTGCATATTGGTTTTTCTATAAGGGGCTAAAAAAATATGAATCAGGTAACTTAATCGTAAATAAGCTTTAGCTATATTAGGATACTAATTTTAAGGAGCGAATAATATGACTGGAAACAAAAAAGTTGTTAATATAATTAAAATTTCAACATTGATAGTACTAGTCATATTAATTGCTTTAATAATAAATAAAGCTAAAGACCATAATGCTAAAAATCTAACTATGGAACCTTTACTATTAGATAATATGGTATTGGCTTTAGATAGTCCTAATGAAAAATATGAGAATGTACATGAAAAAGATATTATACTTGTTTTTGCATACAGTAACTTATCAGAAGAGGTTAGAGAAAGAATAGTTGGAGTATCTTGGAAGGAAGATTCCCCTGTAAAGCTAGAGGAGCTTGTATATATTAATGTTACTTATTGGGGATTTGATGATAAGGAGCATGTAGGAGAAGTTATAGTACATGAAAAGTTAGCACAAGAGGTTTTAGAAATATTTAAAGAGCTTTATGAAGCAAGATTTCCCATAGAGAAGATTAGACTCATAGATGAATATGATGCAAGTGACGATTTATCAATGGCTGATAACAATTCATCTGCATTTTGCTCAAGAGAAGTAACAGGAAAAAAAGGAGTGTTTTCAGAGCATAGCTACGGTATAGCTATAGATATAAATCCAGTTCAAAATCCATATATAAAAGGAAATATTATACTTCCAGAGGAAGGCAGCATATATACCGATAGGGATAACATTCAAAAAGGAATGATAACTAAAGGTGATGTATGCTACAATGCTTTTAAGAATAGAGGTTGGACTTGGGGAGGAGAATGGAAAACCTTAAAAGATTATCAGCATTTTGAAAAGAAAATAGAAGATAATTAGATAATAATCAAATAAACCCTATTGTAAAATAGGGTTTATTTAATATCCTAAAACATCATTTTTATCTACTTCTACAAAATTTTCTTTTGAAGCGTAACAAGACTATTAATTTACTTTGAAATCATTTATAATATCATAGATAGTGTGATTATATTTTTCGTTTATTATAAAAATAGGAGTATTAGCAATGAAAAAACAATATTTTGATTGGAAAGAATATATTTTAGACAATGGACTAAAAATAGTTTCTATAAAAAAAGAAACTGAGCTTTGCTCTATACATTTAGGAATTGATATAGGAGCTGTTAATGAAGAAGAAAATGAAAAGGGATTATGTCACTTTATTGAACATATGCTTTTTAAAGGTACTGAATCAAGGACAAATTTAGACATTGATCAAGACTTAGAAGACAGGGCAGGTTCATACAATGCCTATACAACTTATACATCTACAGTATTTTCTATTACCGCTCTATTTAATGAACTTGAACCATCTATAGAAATATTATCTGATATCATTAAAAGCTCCACTTTTCCGTCTAAAGAAATAGAGAAGGAAAGAGGAGTAATACTAGCTGAGTTTAGAACTAGCTATGATGACGTAGAGCACTTTAGCTTTAATAAAGTAAATAGTATAGGATTTGAAAAAAGTGCATTAAGGTATGATATATTAGGTAAAGAAAGCCGTATCAAAAGCTTTACTAGGGATGAAATAATATCTTTTTATAATAAGTATTATATACCTAATAATAGTGTCATAAGTGTAGTGTCTCCATTGGAGCATGAGGAAGTTTATGAGAAAATTAAGAAGTTTTTTAGTGATTGGCAAAGTAGAGAACTGAAAAAAAATGCTGTTATAGTTGAAAAGAACCGTAATATTGAAGAGATTTCCCATAAAAGAGAAATAGAACAAAATACTATCGTTTACCTTTATACCTTTTATAATCTTACAAGAGATGAAGAACTTGCTTTAGAGATATTAAATCATAAATTAGGGGAAAGTGCTAATTCAATTCTCTTTAGAGCCTTGAGAGAGGATAAAGGCATATCCTACGATATATATTCAGAGATAGATGTTACGGATAATATTAAAACATTATATATTTATTGTGCTGCATCTGAAGATGATATTTTTGAGGCTAAGGAAACAATAGATTATTGCATAGAGAACATAGTAAATAAGCATATAATGATAGATGATAAAAATATATCTTTAATGAAAAAAGTGATGAAGACAGGTATAGCATCAATCCTCGAAGATTCTGAGGGCTTATGCAACTATGTACTTCATCAGAAACTTATGGATAGGAAAGTGGATGGATTTTCTGAGGATTTAGAGGCATTAAATAATATCAGGGCAGAAGATGTCTATGAAGTAGCTGAAAAAGTTTTAGCTAGCCCTACTATTCATATACTTGTAAACCAAAAGTGATATGGTGTTATCTGAATGTTAATACAGGATTTCGATTTATAAGGTTAGTTTCTGCTTGTAGAGGATAGTCTTTGTGGCAGGGGCTAACTTCTGTTGAGGGTTCTTGTTTCTGTTGAAGGGCTGGTCTCCATGCCAGCCCTTTTTAGATTCTATCATATACCCTGTGAGTCTCTACAGTTTTAGCGTTTCTGCCACCAATTCTGCTATCTGTACCGCATTTGTAGCAGCACCTTTTCTAACGTTATCCGCGACAACCCACATATTTAATC
>CAYYDM010000070.1:0-10824 GCA_964470635.1 uncultured Clostridia bacterium
GTTCCAATATTTACGTGTGGCTTATTTCTTTCAAATTTTGCTTTTGCCATTTTTTATTCCTCCCTACTTTACATTTTAAATAGCTAATATGTATTAGCGTTAATTAATATAAATACTTCATTAAAATCTTTTATGTCATGAACTTATATAGTCTTAGAAAACTTGCCCGGGTGTTTCTTGTTTTTTTCACTAAATGGAGCCCACGACCGGACTCGAACCGGTGACCTCTTGCTTACCATGCAAGTGCTCTACCTCCTGAGCTACATGGGCGTTTGTAGCCGTCACTTAGATAATTTTACTATCAGCTTAATTTTATGTCAATAGGCAAAATATTCAATAGAAAATTTACGCGTCCTTTAATTCTAGATACCTTTCTAACTTCCTCTTTACTCTTTGTAAAGCATTGTCTATTGACTTAACATGCCTATCTAAGTCTACTGCTATCTCTTGATAGGATTTACCTTGAAGATATGACATCAATACTTCCCATTCAAGATCGCTTAAGATCTCACCTATTTTGCTCTCAATGCTTTGAAGCTCTTCCCTGCTTATTATTAGCTCCTCTGGGTCAGTTATCTTAGCCCCTGTCAACACATCAAGAAGAGTTCTATCTGATTCTTCATCATAAATAGGCTTATTTAATGATACATATGAATTTAATGGTATGTGTTTTTGTCTAGTGGCAGTTTTAATGGCAGTTATTATTTGCCTTGTTATACATAACTCAGCAAAAGCCCTAAAGGAAGTAAGCTTGTCCTGATTGTAGTCACGTATAGCCTTATAAAGACCTATCATCCCTTCTTGAATAATATCTTCTTTATCTGCGCCAATTAAAAAATATGATCTTGCCTTAGCCCTAACAAAATTCTTATATTTTTTTATAAGGTATTCTAGTGCCTCAGGGTCACCATCTCTAGCATCATCAATTATTTTTTCATCATCCATAGCATCATATTCTTCTGTTGACAAATCCTTGTATATACTCAATCCCACCCAGCATCCCCTCCAGCTTAATGTTGAAACGTTTTATGCATACACTCATTATATATATATTTAATATGCCAGTCAAGGTATTTACTTATTCTTTCTAAGATTTTCGAGCTTTTCTAAAGTTTTTTTATCTAGTCGCCCCATTAAAAGATCATTTGTTTCATTGGTTGTCCTATTTTTCTTTCTTATGAGCTCTTTATAGTGCTCTACTTCAAGCTTTAATTCTCTAGCTGAAATCCTAGTTCCTCCTCTGCCCATTACTACCTGTTGTTCAATCCAATCTGATGTAGCTACTCTTACTTTTTTTGTTCTTCCAATTGCATCTAAAGTTCTTTCAATGTAATGGTCTGCACTCTCTTTTTCTTTTGTATATACTATCTCGACGCCTTTAAAGGTTTCTTTTTTCTCCATACTCCCTTTTACTAGATGTGCATCGAATACTATTATTACTTTTATGCCAGTAAAAGATTGATATTCGGCAAGTATTTCAATTAGCTCGTTTCTTGAAACCTCTAGGCTTTGCTTTGATAATTCTCTTAGGTTGCTCCAGTTGTTTATGATATTGTACCCGTCAACGAACAGGTACTCTTTTGCATTACTTCTCATGTCATTCTTTTAAGCCCCTTTGTCTCAACACTTCATACATCATAACTGAGGCGGCAACAGAAGCATTTAGTGAAGCTACTTTTCCAGCCATAGGTATTTTAACTAGGAAATCGCATTTTTCTTTTATTAATCTTCCTATACCTTTACCTTCACTGCCAACTACTATTGCTATGGGACCTGTAAGATCTCTCTCAAAATAATCTTGTTCTCCACCCATATCTGCTCCATATATCCATATGCCTCTTTCTTTAAGTTCTTCAATTGTTGAAGCAATATTGGATACCTTTGCTATATTCATATGCTCTACTGCTCCTGCTGAAGCTTTTATGACTACTGGTGTTAGACCAACCGCTCTTCTTTTAGGTATTATAACTCCATGGGCTCCTACACATTCAGCTGTACGGATAATTGCTCCTAGATTATGAGGATCTTCTATCTCATCTAATATTATTATGAAAGGATCTTCATTTCTATCTTCTGCAACTTTTATTATGTCTTCTACTGTCTTATATTCATATGGTGTAACTAATGCTATTACTCCTTGATGTGCTTTAGTTTCTGACATTGAATCGAGTTTTGCTTTTTCTACGTATTGTATTACTAACTTTTTATCCTTTGCCATTCCTATTATTTTATTTATAGAGCCTTGTTCTGAGCCTTTAGCAATTAATATCTTGTCTATTTCTCTACCGCCTTTTATAGCCTCCATTACTGGATTACGTCCTTCTACATAACCTTCTTCTCTCATTCTCTTCACCTCTTGTTATTATTTTTGCGATGCTGGTAAAATTTATAGTTGCTGGAATTTCTCTCTTACTTCTTGCATCTTTCCACAAGTCATATTTCCTTCTGGACATGGACCATTTACACAGCCTGGCCCACAGTATTTAAATAATGAAGGTGCAACTTCCTTAACGAGCCTTAGCATCTCTATAGCAAGTTCCCTTATTTCCCATTGTGCTCTATTGCAGCATCTTTTATTAAAAAAGTTAAATAATGCCCTTGCATTCATTGTAAACACAATCTTTGTTTCACATGCATTAGGAAATACATATCTTGCATCTTCAATCGCCATTTTTTCTGCATCTTTTCTAGCCTTATCATCGCCATTACCAGCCTGTTTAAGCTTTTCGTAGTGTTCCCTAAATAGTATATCCGTTAATTCATCATAGTATTTTTGATCCTGCTCCATAGCTTCAATAAATTTTGCTTTTGCTTCTGGTAAAGCTTCTATTGATGGTGGAATTATGTACTCAAATTGCTGTAGCTTAACATATCTCTGAGATTGCTGAGAATATGATGCCCCAATTCTATGTCTTACTAGTTGATGAGTTAAAACCCTACTTATACCTTCAACTCCAAATGTAAAGGACACATGTTCAACTGGTGATTCGTGGCCTAAACTCATGAGCATTTCAATAAAGTTTTGTGTTTTTTCCTTGTCTAGTTTATCTTCTATATCTTCTACACCTACTGATGAATAACATAGCTTTGCGGCAGCAGCAACAAGTTTTTCTGGTTCTTCTGTATGTCTCAACAAGCTAACTTTAAGCATTTGCTTTTCCCCCTTCTATTTGATTCCATTCTCATCTATTATCATGCTGAAAATCTCTAAAATTCTTTCATGCCTTTCTGTAAGATACAAATAACCAATTAGTGTTTCAAAGCCAGTTGCATATCTATAATCTAAAAGATTTGCATTTTTAGGTGCAGAGCCTGACTTTGCATTTCTACCTCTCTTTACCATGTACCATTCCTCTTCTGTAAGCTTATCCTCTAAATAGTGGATTATATCTGCCTGTGCTTTAGCCTTTACATACTCTATTGCCTCTTTATGGAGCTCATTAACTGAAATGTTTTTTCTTCCAATTAAATATGTTCTTATAAAGAGTTCATATACTGCATCTCCTATATAAGCAAATTGCAAGGGAGATAGCGTTTTAAGGTCTACCCCCCAGTCCTTACATATACTCTTGAATCCATCTAATAAGTCTTTTTCCATCCTGTTATCTAACCCTCTTCCACTTTACTCCGTCTTTTGTATCCTCAAGTATTATTCCTTTTTCTTTTAAACTATCTCTTATTTGGTCAGATAGTTTAAAATCTTTATTTTTTCTAGCTTCGGTTCTTTTTTCTATAAGCTCTGCAATTTCTTCATCTAGCAGTTCATCTTCTTTATTTAATATGCCTAAAATTCCACTAAGCTCCATTAGTGTCTCATGTATAAATACCACTAATTCCTTAGGAGAATCTTGACTTAGTTTGCTATTGCCTTCTTTTACTATTTCGAATAATGCAGAAATTGCATCAGCAGTATTTATATCATCTTCCATACTGTCTATGAATTTTTCCTTTAGTTCGATGATTTCCTCTTTTATCTTAATATCTTCATCATTTAGGGTCTTTTCTTCGCAATTATTCATCAAGAATTCTAGGTTATTTTTGCCATTATACAGTCTATCAAGACCATTTTTAGCCTGCTCTACAAATTCTCTACTGAAATTTACAGGCTTCCTATAATGTGCCGACAGTATAAAAAATCTTAATACTTCCAAATCAAATTCCTTACTTATTTCTCTGACAGTAAAGAAATTCATTAAGGACTTTGACATTTTCTGATTTTCTACATTTATCATGGCATTATGAAGCCAATAGTTTGCAAAAGGTTTCCCTGTAAGGCTTTCACTCTGTGCTATTTCATTCTCATGATGAGGAAACTGTAAATCTTCCCCACCAGCATGTATATCAATAGTATCTCCTAAATATCTTCTTGCCATTACTGAACATTCTATATGCCAACCTGGTCTACCTTTCCCCCAAGGACTATTCCATGAAGGTTCTCCTGGCTTTGCACTTTTCCATAGGGTAAAATCCATAGGATTTCTTTTAATTTCATTTATCTCTACTCTTGCTCCAGATATTAAATCTTCTATGTTTTTCTTAGATAGTTTTCCATAATCCTCTAGCTTTGTAACATCAAAATATACGTCTCCATTAGCACTGTAGGCATATCCTTTTTCTACAAGCTCCTTAATAAAATTTACTATATCCGTAATATGCTCAGTAGCTCTAGGATGATTTGTTGATTCTTCCTTTAACAATAATCCTTTGGCATCGTCTAAATATTCCCCAATAAACTTTTCTGAGATTTCTTTTACAGTCATTCCTTCTTCGTTAGCTTTGTTTATAAGTTTATCATCTATGTCAGTAAAATTCACTAAATAATCAACTGCATAGTTTTTGTATTCTAGATATCTTCTTAATACGTCAAATACTACTAAAGGTCGTGCGTTTCCTACATGAATATAATTATATACAGTGGGTCCGCATACATAAATAGTAACTTTGTCTTGTTTAATCGGCTTAAATTCCTCTTTTTTTCTTGTTAGTGTGTTATAGAGCCTCATTATTGTCCCTCCCTATTGAATCGTAAATATAATTTTCTAGTTCAGTTATCCTCTTTCTTAAGCTCTCAAGTTCTTGAGCAACAGGATCAGGAAGCTTTACTTGATCTAAATCAATATCCTTATCTACTAATGATATTCTCTTATTCTCTTTTATAACTATTCTACCAGGCACTCCAACTACGGTACAGTTTGGAGGCACTTCTTTTAGCACTACTGAGCCTGCACCGATTTTAGAATTATCTCCTACCCTAAATGGTCCAAGTACTTTGGCACCACTACTTACTACTACATTGTTTCCTATGGTAGGATGTCTCTTGCCTTTATCTTTTCCTGTTCCTCCAAGAGTTACCCCTTGATATATGGTCACGTTATTTCCTATTTCAGCAGTTTCTCCTATAACCACACCTATTCCATGGTCAATAAAAACCCCTTCTCCTATTTTAGCTCCTGGATGTATGTCAATTGCAGTTAAAAATCTAGCTATTGTGGATATGAGCCTAGCTATAAAGAAAAATCTTCTTTTATAGAACCAATGTGCAACTCTGTAGAACATTATAGCATGAAGTCCTGGGTAACAGAATAATACTTCTAGTGTACTCTTCACCGCAGGGTCTCTTTCTCTTATGGCTCTAATATCTGTTTTCAAATGTTTGAACATAAGAATCTCCTTTCATTTATATTACTTGTCTTACAAATTTTATATAACGCAAAGTAAAGTCTTGGTTTAATCAGAAAATCGGGTTAGGTCATATACGCAGTTTCGAAACACAAATTTGTTCACTCCCATTCGGTCGTGCAAATTTGGTTCTCATTGCGTTTGACCTATGCTGCAATTTCCCAAATCTATGATTTGGTGTAATTGCAGTACTCAGAAACTTGCTTTCTGAGCTTCCTTGATTTTATGATAGAAGCTTTCATAAATCGGGTTAGGTCATAAGCAGTCTCGCAACACAAATTTATTTGTTCGCTGTCGCTCACATAAATTTGGTGCTCGTTGCATTTGACCTACCTGCGATTCTTTCGGAAAAGCACCCGAAACAATCGGGTTAGGTCATAAAAAAAACCGCCTCAATATAACTATAAAGAGACGGTTTAATTCCGCGATTCCACTCTAATTGGGCAAATATGCCCCACCTCGTAAAAGCTGTAACGGAGCTAACCCGGTTAACCTTACTGATACTTCAGGCAACAGTTCAAAGGTGCACTTCAATCTAAAATTGACCTAAGGCTTCTCTCAGCTTATAAAAGCCTCTCTCTGTAAGTGTAATAGATTTACTCTACCTTATCATAACCTTTATAATATATTACTAGAATTTAATATGTTTTTCAATACATATTTAACTTGTTTTATATGGTAAATTAGGTAAAACTATTTTAGTATCTGTTTTTCTACATATTCTATGCGGCTAAGTATGTTTTGTTTCCCTAAAATTAGAATTATTTTATCTAAATCTGGTCCATGAAGCTGGCCTGTTAATGTTGACCTTATTGGCATAAATAAGTTTTTGCCCTTAACTCCTGTACTTTTCTGAATTTTTTTCATTATTGTAGTTGAAAACTCTTCATCTACTTCATCTATTTGCGAAAGCTCTTCTCTAAATGCTTCAAGTAAAGAAGGTACTTGTTCTCCATTAAGCATTTCACTTACTTCTTCATTTTCTGGCTTTATTTCATTATCAAAATAAAACTGTGCTTTTTCTGCTATTTCCCCTACAAATGATATTCTCTCTTGAAGAGTTGATACTAAAAGCTTTATCCAATCATACCTATTGTTTACATCCTCTTCTGTAATATATCCTGCATCTAGGAGGTGAGGTATGGCTAGCTCAGTAATTTCCTCTACATTTTTATTTCTTATATAATGTCCATTTATCCAATCAAGCTTATCTTTATCAAATACTCCTCCAGTATTTGATACTCTCTCAAATGAGAATTGTTCAATTAACTCATCCATTGTAAAGAACTCTTGGTTGTTTTCTGGGCTCCAGCCTACCAATGCAAGATAATTTACAAGTCCTTCTGGTAAATATCCTTTAGCTCTAAAGTCTTCAACTGAAACATCACCATGTCTTTTGCTAAGCTTTTTCTTTTCTTTATTTAATACTGTAGGTAAATGAACAAATTCTGGTGTTTCCCATCCAAATGCTTCAAATAAGTACGCATGTTTTGGTGCCGATGGTAACCACTCTTCTCCTCTTACTATATGAGTTATTTTCATAAGATGGTCATCTACTACTACTGCAAAGTGGTAAGTAGGGAATCCATCAGATTTTAAAAGTACCTGATCATCTAAATCCTTTGTATTTATTGTTATCTTTCCTCTTATTAAATCATTAAACACTATGTCTCTATTTTTAGGAAGTTTAAGTCTAATAACGTATTCTTCCCCCGCTTCAATTCTTTTTTTTGCTTCTTCAATGCTTATATCTCTACAATGTCCGTCATATCCAAGCATTAATCCCTTTTCTTTTTGTTCTTCCCTAATTCTTTCAAGTCTTTCTTTGTCACAGAAGCAATAGTAAGCATGTCCTTTTTCTAATAATTCATCTATATATTTTCTGTATATGTCAAGTCTCTCTGATTGGATATATGGACCGTACTCACCTTTTTGAACTATTTTGCCATCTTCTATAAAGACTCCCTCATCATGTACTACTCCAGACCACATAAGAGATTTAATTAAGTTTTCAATAGCATCATCTACGTATCTCGACTGATCTGTATCTTCTATTCTAAGTATATATTTTCCGCCTTTATTTTTTGCAAATAAATAATCATAAAGCGCCGTTCTTAATCCTCCAATATGTAAATATCCTGTAGGACTAGGTGCAAATCTGACTCTCACTTCAGACATCTTAAAACCTCCCAAATAATTTTCCTATTTATATTTATATTTGTATATTATATAATACTACCTTTTTAGTATCAAGGAATAATGTTGCACTAATAATATCTCTTAAAATCTTCTAATAAGGTAGAAAACTAGTAATAGTAGGGCAATGTGCATTATCCACCAACCTATTGAAAGAAATGTAAATCTCTCTCTATAATCTATTCTTCTTCTATTTCTATCCATTGTTCTCCTCCTAATGACGTATAGATAGTATTAGGATTTGCAAAATGGAGAAGGTATATTCTTGGATACACCAAAATAGTTGAAAACTTGAATGAAATACTAAGCGAACATTTGCAGGACATGACTATAATTCTTAGCGAATGCAGGTAAAAAATCCGTTAAGCAACTTGCACTGTTTGAGCGAAGCGAGTTTGCAAGTTGTAGGATTTATTACCGGAATGAGCTATAGAATTATTCATGTCCGAAACCGTGAGTGTGTATTTCATTTAAGTTTTCTTATTTCTTTAGCTATGTTTGCATAACATAGCAGAACCAATTATACCCGCATCGTTGCCGTGTTCAGCTATAACTATTTTACTGTAAGCCATATCTTTAAATAGTATCTTTTCATATATTCTATTATTAATTAACTCTAACAGATAGTCTCCAGCCTTTGATACTCCTCCACCTAAAGCTATTATCTCTGGGTCAAGAATATTTATTAAATTCGTAATGCCTATTACTAAATAGTCTGCAAATCTATTAACTGAGCTTAAAGCTAGTTTATCTCCAGCCTTAGCGCAATCAAATATAATTTTTGCATCAAGTTTATCTAAATTATCACCAATATAGTCTCTTATGGTAGTATTTTCTTTTGTATCTTCCATTAGCTTTCTAGTATATTTTATCAATGCAGTTGCGGAAGAAAAAGTTTCAAAGCAACCATTTTTGCCACAGTTACAATTATAAAAATTTTCACCTATTACCATATGCCCTATTTCTGATCCAATATTATTTGTTCCACCAAATAGCTTTCCGTTGATTATAAATCCTCCACCAACTCCAGTTCCAAGAGTAATAAGAATGGAGTTTTGAGTACCATTTAGTGCTCCATTTTCAAATTCGGCTAAAGCAGCCACCGAAGCATCATTGTCTATATAAACTGACTTGTTGAATTCTTTTTCAAGTGTCTTGCCCAAGGGAACATTTTTCCATCCTAGATTAACGCATTCTACAACATTTCCTGTTTTTTTGTCAGCTACTCCAGGCACTCCAATACCTATTCCCAATACATGTTTATTGTTTGGAGCTTGGTCTATAACGTCTCTAATTAGGCTAATGATATCTTGTATAACTGTCTCCCATCCCCTAGAAGGCAATGTAGGACAGGTTTTCTGGAATAATATATTTCCATCAATTGAAACTAACCCAGCAGTAACATTTGTTCCACCAATATCCACCCCAATATACATACAAATATCCCCCTAAAATAATGTAGTTTTCGCCTCATTTATTAACCCAGTAATTACTATGCTTATTTTATCACAATAATAATTGGGGCTGAAGATAAAGATATGAATTTTATTTATATTTTATATAAAAAAGGCTTCTATCGAAACATTAATAACTTTAGGAAGCCTTTTTTGAAACCCATTTTACGGAAAGCTTGCATTAGGGTAAATTAGGACTTTCCTATGGGTTATAAAACAAAGGTTACCGCAATTTACGGTAACCTTCATTCTACAATTCTAATCCTTGATATGCAAATTCTGCCTTTATCTTATCCATTATTTCGTCTACGCCTATTTCAGATTTTTCTCCATCTCTTCTTAAAGAGAATTCGACTACTTCTTCATTTGCTCTTTTTCCAACTGTAATTCTTACTGGTATTCCAATTAAATCTGCATCCTTGAATTTAACTCCTGCTCTTTCATTTCTGTCATCAAGTAGTACTTCTAGTCCAGAGTTTCTTAGCTCCTTATATAATTTTTCTCCAAGAGCTACTTGTTCTTCATTCTTTACATTTACAACAGTGACAATAACATGGTATGGTGCTACTGATAGTGGCCATATAATTCCGTTTTCGTCGTAGCATTGTTCTATTATAGCAGCAGCTGTTCTAGTTACTCCTACTCCATGAGAACCCATGTATATTTTTTGTTCTTTACCATTCTCATCTAAGAATGTAGCATTTAATGCACCACTATATTTTAATCCTAATTGGAATATGTTTCCTACTTCTATTCCTCTGTCCATTTTTAGTGGTGCTCCACATTTTGGACATTTATCTCCTTCACGAACTAGTAAAAGATCTTCTATAACTTCTCCTTCAAAATCTCTACCATGGTTCACATTCTTAATATGATAATCAGTTTCATTTGCTCCTACTATGAAGTTGCTCATTTTTGTAATTCTAGAATCAACTATTACCCTAATATCTTTCTTCAAGTTAATTGGACCAGCAAATCCTACTTCTGCTCCTGTAACTGCTTTTACTGTTTCTTCGTCTGCCATAATAAGTTCATGTTCTGGAACACCTAATACTTTAACTAGTTTTATTTCATTAAGCTCTCTGTTTCCTGGTATCACTACTGCTACCACTTCATCTTTAGCCATATACAATAATGTTTTTGCAAAGCTTTCAGCAGATGCATTAAAGAATCTAGCTACTTCTTCTATGGTCTTAGCATTTGGTGTATGAACCTTTTCTGATTGAAGTTTTTCTTGTGTATTTGCCTCTACTTCATATAAGCAGTTTGCCTTCTCATCTGTTGCAGCATAGTCGCAGCTATGACAATAAGCTATTGCACTTTCACCGTACTCTGACATAGCCATAAATTCATGAGAGTCACTTCCTCCCATAGCACCAGAATCACCTTCAACAACTTTGAATTTTAATCCACATCTTGTGAATATTTTTTCGTAAGCTTTCCACATATCCTCATAAGATTTTTTCATACCTTCTTCATCGATGTCAAAAGTATA
>CAYYDM010000071.1:0-10469 GCA_964470635.1 uncultured Clostridia bacterium
AAAAATCGTCGCTCCCCCATAGTTTTTACACTATTAGGAGTCGACGATTTTATTGAAGCTAGATTCCCCTCACTACGTTCAGAATGACAGAAGCGAGATTTTTCTCAAAGAAATAATTCTTCTAGTTTTTCTATCTTTTCTTACCCTTCTTATTCTTTTTATTTTCTTTATTCAAATCCTCCAGCTTTTTATTGTCTTTCATCTCTTCATTGTCAACTATGCCATGTTCTGCGGCTATTTCATAATTCATTTGATTGAAGAAGTTTTTGTCTATTTTTCTTTTATTATCTTTGTCCATTATTTTTATCACCTCATATGTATTTTTTCCGCAACATATTGCTCTACATACAAGGCAATTTAAGGAATATTAAAAATATCTATAGTTAGGATTTAAGATAGAAAAACTTTTTCTAGATCTCCCTTCCATATTGCATTTTCTACTCCATGTACATTTAAAATTTCATCAAAAAAACTTTCACCTATAAGTTTAGGTGGTAATTTCACCATAAAAATAATTTCTATCATATGATCTTCGCCTTCTACAATATTATCTTCGTTATTAACTTTAATTTCATTAATAATAATATTATTTTTGCCTAATATATGTCCTATATCACCTATTAACCCAGCCCGCTCTTTACACTGGACAATTAATAATTTGTATTGGCTTATAAATAATTTCTTTTGAATAAAAACCAAACCCCTTAAGGCAAATAAAACTATTATAGTAGTTGCGATACCTCCTAAATAAAATCCATTCCCTATAGCTAATCCTATACCTCCGCAAACCCAAATGCTTGCAGCAGTAGTTAAGCCTCGAATGCTATTTCCTGTTCTCAAAATAGTCCCTGCTCCTAGAAATCCAATCCCACTAACTACTTGTGCTGCTAATCTAGCAGGCTCCCCACCGCTATTATTCGCACCGAGTCCTTGAAAACCATACATAGATATTAGCATAATAAGGGTAGAGCCTAAAGTAACCAATATATGGGTTCTAAGTCCAGCAGAACTATGGTTAGCCTCCCTTTCAAGACCAACAATGCCTCCTGCTAGAGCTGATAAAATTAATCTTAAAACTATTTCCCCATCACTTATCAATAATCTCTACCTCCTTTATATTGCTTATTTCAAAAAGAATTTATCCCCATTCTAAAAGTTTTTTAATTAATCTTCATGTTTAGAATTTTGGCACATACTTCTAGAAGTTACTACATCTACGCCTGTATCTAGGATATTCTTAACAATAACCTGACCTACTTTGATTGGTGATTCAACCTCCACTTTATTAATTAAATCCATTGCTTGATTAATTAAATGTTTAGGAATTGCTCCAGATGTTCTAACTGGAAGTCTTTTTACAGGAGCATCTGATATAATGACAGTTGTTGTCAGTACCCTTGTAGGATTTGTCATTTCTTTAACACCATAATCCGCACCCCTGAAACATTTGTTTCCTTCAACAACATATCCTGTTTCACTTGTATCATTCTTAATAACCTTTAGCTTGCATCCTAAAGGGCAAACAATACAAATCATATCTTTAGCTTCCATAGTTATGCCTCCTCTTTAACAACTTCTATATAAATTTCATCAGTAGTATTTAAATTAAATTTATTTAAGTCTAATTTAATGGTTTCCATTTCTCCTGGAGCAACATGGCTTCTTTTTACCTCTTTTATTACTTCTTCATTACTTCTAACAACAAGTTTTATATCTCTATAGATATTATCTACACGCATCATCAACTCAACTATTTGTTCTATATTATCTAATCTTATTTGATGAGGAACAACATACCGTATTCCATTTATCCCCCTAAGTTTTATGGTTTTGCCTTTGCTTTCTATCTGTCCTTTAATATATTTAGCAGCACTACTTCCAGCTCTTTTGCTTTCTTCTGTAACCCAATCTACTAGGTCATGAACATGAACAACATTGCCACAGGCAAATATTCCTTCGACAGATGTTTCCATGGATTCATTTACAATTGGGCCTCCAGTAACTGGGTGAAGCTCTATTCCTGCAGATTTGGAAAGTTCATTCTCAGGAATCAGTCCTACAGATAATAGCAAGGTATCACATTCAAACTTCTTTTCTGTTCCCTTGATTGGCTTAAACCTTTCATCAACCTGAGCTATAGTTACAGCTTCTACTCTGTCATTTCCTTCTATATTTACTACTGTATGGCTTAAATAAAGTGGAATGTTAAAATCATCTAAACATTGAACTATATTTCTTTTTAATCCCCCTGAGTAAGGCATTAACTCAGCAACAGCTAGTACATCAGCTCCCTCAAGAGTTAGTCGTCTTGCCATGATTAGTCCAATATCTCCCGAACCAAGAATAACTACTTTTTTTCCAATCATATAGCCTTCCATATTAACAAATCTCTGAGCTGTACCAGCAGTCAAAACTCCTGCTGGTCTAGTTCCAGGTATTCTAATAGCTCCTCTAGTTCTTTCTCTACAACCCATGGCTAATATTACAGCCTTAGCTTGAATATTAAGTATCCCATCTGTTGAGTTCATAGCTGTGATTACTTTATTATCTGAAACCTCTAGGACCATTGTATCTAGTTTATACTCTATGCCCATAGTAATAAGCTCATTTATAAACCTTTCTGCATATTCTGGACCTGTAAGTTCCTCTTTGAAAACGTGAAGTCCAAACCCATTGTGAATACATTGCTGTAGTATTCCGCCTAATTCTCTATCTCGCTCTATTATTAATATTTCTTTTACTCCACTTTTCCTTGCTTCTATAGCTGCTGCTAGCCCTGCAGGCCCTCCACCAATTATTACAATATCATAGTGTAACAAAATGCTCCCTCCTACCTTTTATATATTTATGCTACTTTGTTTTTCCTGTTAATATATAAGACTCCTGACTATCCTTTACAACCTCTGTAATGTCTACCTCAAGTTCTCTTGCAAGAATTTCCATTACCCTTGGAGCACAGAATCCGCCTTGACATCTTCCTGAGCCTGGTCTTGCTCTCCTCTTTACCCCGTCTACTGTTGTTGCTCCTGCCTTTCTTTTGATAACATCTACAATCTCACCTTCAGTAATATGTTCGCATCGACAGATAATTCTTCCGAATCTAGGGTCTTTTTCAATAAGCTTTGCTTTTTCAGCATCAGATAATTCCATAAAGTGAATGTTAGGTCTTCTATATGGATTAAAATTTTGTTTTAATTCCATATTATCTATTCTTCTTTTTACTAATTCTAAGACATACTCTGCAATGGCAGGAGCCGATGTAAGACCTGGCGAATCAATTCCTGCTACATTAAAGAATCCTAAGGATTCCTTTGATTCTTCAATAATGAAATCTTGAGTTTTGGTCTTTGCTCTTAATCCCATAAAGGAAGTAATAACATTTTGAAAGCCTATTTGCTTTAAGGTATGTTGAGCATGTTCATTAATATAATTTAGTCCATCAAGTGTTGTAGCAAAGCTGGTTTTGCTATCTACATACTCTGCTGTTGGACCAATAAGTAAGTTACCATGAACTGTAGGCATGATAACTACTCCCTTACCAGCTTCTGAAGGACATCTAAAAACTACTGTATTAACCATGTTTCCTACAGATTTATCAAACAAATTATATTCTCCTCGATTAGGTAGTATCTCGAAGCTTGGGCTATTTACCATATTATTGATATCATCAGAATGAATTCCAGCACAATTTATAATCATTTTGCTTTCTATTTTTCTATCGCCAGCTGTAATGCAGTAACCATTTGCTATTTTTTTAATATCAGTTACTGGACTATTAAGCAGCAATTCTATTCCGTTCTCCAATGCATTTTCTGCTAATGCAATGGCTAATTCCCATGGTCCAACTATTCCAGCTGTTTTTGCATATAGACCACCTACTACCTCTTCACTTAAATTATTCTCAAGTTTTAATACACTATCTTTATCCAATATTTCCATCTGAGGAACACCATTTTTTATTCCTCTGTCAAACAGTTCTTGTACTGTTTTCATCTCTTGTTCGTTAAAGGCTATAACTAATGAGCCTATTCTTTTAAATGGAACATGTAGCTCCTTACATACCTGTTCGTAGAGTTCGTTTCCTCTTACATTTAATTTAGCTTTTAATGTTCCCTCTGTAGCATCATATCCTGCATGAACTATAGCACTGTTTGCTTTTGTAGTTCCATTGGATATATCATTTCCTTTATCGATTAATAACACTTTTAATTCATATCTTGAAAGCTCTCTAGCTATAAATGTTCCTATTATTCCGGCTCCAATGACTGTGATATCATACATTTTTCATTCCTCCCTTATAAAATCTTGTAGACCGTAAACACAAAAATCTTAAAGTAAATATAGAAGATAAAAAAAGCCGTGTAACTACAACCTATTTTAAGTAGATTTAGTTCCACGGCTCTCCTATTCTCAGCCAAAAATATTTTTTTATAGTTCCCATAACTCCTTTTTACCTGTGGACGCTCCTATTGCTCCCGCTCTTAAAACCTCCATTATATCCTGTTTGCTACTTATTAGCCCTCCTGCAATAACAGGTATAGACAGTTGTCTAGTAATACGATGTATTATCCCAGGCATAACCCCAGGCATTATTTCAATCATATCTGGTTGTATAGATTTAACACTTTTTGTGGTCATTTCGTAGGACTTACTATCAATCAAAAAGAATCTTTGTATTGTAAACATTCCTTTTTCCCGGGCAATCTTTATATGACTACTTTTTGTACTAATGATACCATTTGGTTGAATTACTTGAATAATATAATCAATGGCTTTAGCATCTTTTCCTATTCCTTCGAGAAAATCAATATGTATTAAAGCGTTTTTACCAGCATTTTTGATTTTATCGACTAGTGATTTAGCATTAAATATATCAGCACATAGTAAGAATATAGTAGATACTTGGGACTTGATTGCTATTTCTAAATCTCCTTCATTTTGAACAGCTGCAATAATCGGATTTAATTCAACCTTTTTAATTATTGTTTCATTCATATTATCATTCCTTATTTTTTAAAGTGAATTCACTTTTTTATGTGTAATAATATTACAATAATTCTATCATATCTTTTACAGAATTAAACACATAATTTGCTCTGATTTCACTATTTAAATAATCTTCTTCTTTAGTTTCGCCAGAATAAACTAATACAGAGGCTATACCTGCATTTTCCCCAGTCTTTATATCTGTATATAATCGATCTCCTACCATTACCATATCTTCTTTATTCAAACCATATTTTAGAGCGATACTTTCTACCACTTCTTTATTTGGTTTACCTATTACTTTTGGCGTCTTTCCAGTAGAAGCTTCTATAAACGCAGCCATAGCACCTGCATCTGGCATGAACTTATCATTAGGCAAAGGACAGTTGAAATCTGGATGTGTAGCTATATACTCTACTCCCTCAGATATATATTCACATGCGCCCCATAATTTTTCATAAGTTAATGTGGTATCAAATCCTAGTACTACATAATCTATGTTTTTATGCCTTTCCTTTTCTAAAATAAAGCCTTCTCTTATAAATTCTTCTTCTAAGGCCTCAGTTCCTAATAGATAAATTTTAGCCCCTTCTTTTTGTTTTTTTAAGTACATAGTAGTAGCCTCTCCTGAAGTAAAAACTTCTTCTTTTGAAGCTTTTATACCTAATTTATTAAGCTTCTCCACATATGTTTCCTTGTTTTTTGATGAATTGTTTGTAAGGAAAATATATCTTTTCCCTTTTTGCTTTATAATTTCTAGAAATTCTTTTGATCCATCAATTAATTCATCTCCAAGATAGATAGTTCCATCCATATCTAATAAAAATACAGTTTTTCTTTTTAAAGTCTCCAAATCCTTCCTCCCTTTATCTTGCTAAAACTATCTAAATAAGTTTAAGCTAAATAATGCGATACTTTCAGAATAAGTAACTAGAAGCAAAACTAATAATAAAGCTACTATGAAAGGCCAAACTTCCTTTAAGAAATCTTCTAAGGTTACACCTATTAAAGAACATACTGTAAACATCATAGATCCAAATGGCGGAGTTAATCCTCCAATCATGATATTTACTATGAATATCATTCCGAAATGAATAGGATCTATACCAAGAGCTTTAACTGCTGGAACTAACAATGGGGCTAATATTACTAATGCTGCTCCCCCTTCAAGAAACATTCCTACTACCAATAAAACAACATTTATTATCATCAATAACACAAAAGGACTGTCTGTCATTGTCATAAGAGCTTGTGTTATCATTTGTGGAATTCTTTCTAACGTAAGGTAGTAACCAAATACTTTGGCAGCTGCAATTATAGTTATTACTGCACCTGTACCTTTAACGGTGTCCTTTAATATTATTGGTATATGTTCTAATTTCAACTTTTTATATACAAAGAACCCTACTATCATGGAAAATAATACTGCTATTCCGCCTGCCTCTGTAGGAGTGAATATACCGATTCTCATTCCCATAATTATAGCAAAAGGAATTAAAAGTGCCCAAATAGATTTTATAAAACTAATAAAAATTTCTCCAATAGAAGACATTTTATCTCTGCTTGGTTCATAATTTCTTTTTTTAGAAATAATAGCAACAGTTATTACCATAGCTATAGTCATTATTATGCCTGGTGTATATGCAGCTAAGAACATATCTCCTACAGTAACACCTGCAATGATTGCATATAATATAAGGTTTGTTCCTGGAGGGATTACAGGACTAACTGTTGATGAAGCAGCAGTTACGGCTGCTGAAAATGGTTTTGAGTAGCCCTTCTTTACCATTTCTGGAACCAACATTTTGCAATCCATAGCTGCATCTGCGTTTGCAGAGCCTGAAATTCCACCCATTAATGCACTAAGAATTACGTTAACTTGAGCAAGTCCTCCTCTCATATGTCCTACTAAAGTATCCGCAAAGTTCATCAATGCTTCACTAATTCCTGAATAGTTCATTACAGAGCCCAACATAACAAAGAATGGTACTGCCAAATAGGGGAAGGATTCTACTGAAGTAACAAACTGCTGAATTACCATTTCCATAGGCATTGAAGTATTAAAGAATATAAAATAAGATAATGCAGAGCCAATTAAAGCATATGCTATTGGTATATTAAGAAAAAATAAAATAAAAAGAATTATTATAGGAAAAATAGCTTCCACTTATTGTCTCCCCCCTTGATTATCAGTATCTTCATTTAAAAATAATTTCTTGAGATTTTGAACAAAAAAGATAATTGAATATACAGTCGTAAGTGCAAAAGCAATTACTATGGATGTATATATATATTTGTAAGAAATCTCTAATGCTGCAGTTATTTTTGTAGATCCTGATACATATTTAAAACTGAAGTAAAACATAGCACCAGATATAACAGCTAACAATAAAGAAGTGAAAACCTCCATTATTTCTCTTCCTTTTTTAGGCAACAACTTTACCAAAACTTCTACACCTAAAAGTTCTTTGCATTTGTAAGCATTAGCAAAACCTAAGAATATTGTCCAGACAAATGCACCTACAGCAATTTCTTCTGCCCAGTGATAAGTAAATCTTAAAAAATATCTAGTAAATACGTTCATAATTACAATGACAGTAGTTGCAGTTAAGAAAAAGCTTCCTATGTAAAGCTCAAAATCTTTTGTAAATCTCTTAAAAAAGTTACTCATTTCTACCTCCTGTAATATTAATACCTCAAGGCAATCGCCGGAGGTTGAGTTCAATGGTTTTATTATTTTAAAGTTGGAAGGAGAATTACCCCTTCCAACTTTTTTACTTGCTATATGATAAAAAATAAATTACTTTTATTTTTTCTTTATTGCATCTAATTCTTTTAATATCTCTTCATATATACCTGGAGTCCATTTATCGAACTTAGTATATACTGGAGCAACAGCTTTAAGAAAAGCTTCAGAATCCACTTCGTAGAAATTTACGCCTTCTTTTTTCAATAATTCTGCATACTCTTTTTCTAGCTTAATAGTTTCAGCTAAGTTGTCTTCCATTCCTTTTTGAAACTCTTCTTCTATAATAGTACGTTGTTCTTCAGTTAAACTATCCCAAACTTTAGTTGAAATTACAACTGCAGAAACACCTAGTAAGTGGTTTGTTAGAGAATATTCTTTAACATTTTCGTATTGTTTAGTTCCATAATAAGTCATTATTGAACCTTCAACTCCATCTATTACACCTTGTTGAAGTGCTGCATAAGTGTCTGGATAAGGCATAGAAACAGGGTTTCCCCCCATAGCTTCTATAGTATATGTGTATAATTGACTGGTTGGGACTCTTATATTTAATCCCTTCATATCCTCTGGAGTTCTTATTGGTTTTTTAGTCATCATACTTCTAAATCCAAATACCCAATCTAGAGAAAGTACTTTTATACCTTTTTCCTCTGCTTGTTTATTTAGATTTTGAACTAATGGTGTTTGCATCATAGCAAAATACTCATCAAATGTTTGATATAAAAATGGTCCTGTTACAGCATTATAGTCTGGTATATAATCCCCTAAGAAGTTTACTCCATCTACTAATATCCAATCTGAGCCTTGAACTACTTGTTCCATACCATCTTTGCCTATTGGTAATATACCGCCTGTAAATAATTGTAATTCTAGTGAACCATTACTTCTTTCATTTATAGCTTGTACTACTTTTTTCAATGATATAGCAGTTTGCTCATCATCGACAAATTTGGTACTAACTTTAATAACCTTCTTTTCTACTTTACTAGCAGGTACATCAGTACCAGCAGGTGATTTAGCATCTCCGCCACCACATGCCACTAATGACAAAGTAATAGTTAGTACCAGTAAAATCGCCAAAAATCTTTTCACTAAAATTCCCCCTTCGTTTTTCAATATATTCAAAATATCCACTATTATAATCTGACTTTCACTTGTCAATTCAGCCAGATTATTTATAGCTTCAATTTGAAGTCGTTTTTATTTGAAAACGTTTTCCAGAAGCTGGTTCACCCCATTTTATCATTGTTTATCTTTTGTTACCTAAAAAGGCGCAAAAAAAACAACAATCCAACAACACATATTTAATATTGTGTTATCTATTGTTGACACTCCAATTCTCCTGTCGTTATTATTTTGTTTCCATAATTCCCTTGATGAAACTATTAAGTATTATTTTTACTATATTGGTTATTGATATATTATCATATTCTTTTTCCTTTGTAAAGCACTTTATACATTGCAAAGACTGAAGTTTACGTTATTTATTTAACAAACAAGAACAAAAACTCGTCAATCCTACATAGTTTTACACTATTAAGGATCGACGAGTTTTAATGATAAAATAAAGATTCCTAACTACGTTCAGAATGACAATATTAAGCTTAAAATGACTATATTGTACTCAGGATGAGTGCTCTCTTACGCCTCTATTATTGTTCCACTTTCACCTTTTAATGCTTCTTTAGCTTTGTCTAGTGATGCTATAACTGCTTTTCTGCCTGGTTTTGATTCTGCGAATTCTATAGCTGCTATTACTTTTGGTAGCATGCTGCCTGGTGCAAAGTGTCCTTCTTCTGCGTATTTTTTCATTTCTTCTGTTGTTACTCTGTCTAATTCTTTTTGGTTTGGTTTTCCGAAGTTTATAGCTACTCTAGGTACTGCTGTTAGTATTACTAGTATGTCTGCGTCTGTATCTTCTGCTAATCTTTGTGATGCTAGGTCTTTGTCTATAACTGCTGCGGCACCTTTTAATTTTCCGTTCTCTTCTACTACTGGTATTCCCCCGCCACCTACAGTTATAACTACGTTGTTGCTATTTATTAGTGTTTTTACTGTTTCTAGTTCAACTATTCTCTTTGGTCTAGGTGATGCTACTACTCTTCTATATCCTCTACCAGAGTCTTCTACCATAACATAGCCTTTTTCTGCTGCTATTTTCTCTGATTCTTCTTTTGTATAGAATGGTCCTATTGGTTTTGTAGGATTTTGAAATGCTTTATCGTCTTTGTCTACTACTACTTGTGTAACTATTGTAGCTACAGGCTTGTCTATTCCTCTACCTCTAAGCTCATCTCCTAGAGCTTGTTGCATATGGTAGCCTATCATTCCTTGGCTCATTGCTCCACATACGTCAAATGGCATAGCAGGTGTTACCTTATCTGCTACTTCATTTTGAATAACTATTCTTCCTACTTGTGGCCCGTTACCATGAGCTACTATTAGATTATAGCCTTCCTCTATTATGTCTGCTAGATAAACCGCTGTTTCTTTTATTACTTGAAGCTGAGCCTCTGCTGTTGCTTCGCTTCCTGTGGCTTGTAAAGCATTTCCTCCTAATGCAACTACTACTTTTTCCATTAGCATCCCTCCTAGAAAATTAAACAATGTTTTTTTAGTCTTATAGAAATTTAGGCTCCTCCTTTTGGAGGAGCCTTATATATTAAAGCACTTTTTCATCTTTTAAGCTTTGTATTTTCTCGTCATCATATCCTAAAAATTCTTTTAGAATTTC
>CAYYDM010000072.1:0-10257 GCA_964470635.1 uncultured Clostridia bacterium
CAATAATATATTATCCTCTTCAGTTTTACTTGTATTATGTATTTCATTCCTGTTTATTAGCATCAAATCGTTTTCCCTGAGAGTAAATATTTCATCCCCTACTCTGATATTTGTTGTCCCCTGTAAAACTAATATTATCTCTACTTCATTGTGCCAGTGCATTTCAAACCTGTTAATACTATGTATAAATGCCTTTATAGGAAGTCCTTCTTTACTTCTTACTATCTCATATTTATGTTCCATTTAATCACACTCCCCTTTATCTACTATTCTCTATTACTCCTTGTATTCCTTCTATTCTGTTCAATTCTCGTCATCAATACCTTTTACTTTAGTAATTCCTTCGCTAAATACCTTCAATTATAATTATTTTTTCACATGCTTTATTTGCTAAAATGTACGGAATTTTTTGCTTTGCTTGCAAAAGTAATTTACATTTTCCTGTATCTCTTATATATTTAATGTTACAATAGAAAATAACGAGGTGATTTAGATGAAAATTCAAAGTACTGAAGTTGCTAAAGCTGCAGTAAGACTAGCTATTTCTACTAGAGAAGAAGAGAAGTCCATTGTTGAAGAGCTGAATAAAAAAGATTTTAAAGCTGCTGCTGTAGATATAGGTGGAGACTTAATAAATTCAATACCGAAGATTATTGAAAGAACCTTAGTAGCTGCTAAAAAGACTGGAATAATTAAAGAGTATCATGTCCATGAAGGTGCTGTAGCTGGGGCTACAATGGAAGCTATAACTCAGGTAAGTTCAAAGGCTATGGGATTTAACTTTGGAGGTAAAATAGGTATAGCTAGATATGATGAACATATTAGTGTCTGTCTTTTTATGAGTATTGGGCTACTTCATCTTAATGATTTGGCAATTGGATTGGGACATAGATCTATACCGAATATAGATAATTAAAATTTCCCTTGACATTTTGTCGAAGAGGTTATAGAATCATCTTTAATTATTATTTTAGTAGGTTTGTTTTATAGTAGATAGCCTTAGAGGCTAGTGGGAGCAAGGTAGGAATAATGTAGAAAGCTTTAAACAGAAAATTAAAAATTGGAGGACGGTAGTATGGTAGAAAAAAAACATTTCACCAGTCTAAGTAATAGCTTAGGCTTAATTTCATTTCTTTTAATTATCACTTTATTTTTAAGTGCTTGTTCATCTGGTAATTCCAATAATAATTCCCAGAACACAGTATCCATAGGAATAAGTCAAATAGTAGAGCACCCTGCACTAGATAGTGCTAGGGCTGGTTTTATTGATGCCTTAAAAGAAAAAGGCTATGAAGAAGGTAAAAATCTAAAGCTTGATATTCAGTTTGCTCAAGGAGATATTGCCTTGACAACTACTATTGCTCAGAACTTTGTATCTCAGAAAAAAGATTTAATTCTTGCTATTTCCACAGCTTCTGCTCAATCAGCACATAACTCTACTAAAAATATTCCAGTATTATTTACAGCTGTAACTGATCCTGTATATGCAGGGCTACTTAAAAATCCTGATGCCCCAGAAGGAAATGTAACAGGTACTAGTGACCTTACTCCTGTGGCTAAACAGCTTGAGCTTGGAAAAACAATAGTCCCTGATGCCAAAAAAGTTGGGGTTTTATATAATACTAGTGAGCTTAACTCACAGCTGCAAGTAGATATAGCAAAAGAATCCGCTAAAGACATGGATATAGAAATAATAGAAATTCCTGTTACTAATACATCAGAATTTGAGCCAGCATTAAATGCTAAAATAAAAAACATAGATTTTTTATTTCTTCCTTCTGATAATTTAGTAGCTTCAAATATGCCAATAATATCTAAGATTGCTATGAACAACAAGATTGGTATCATAGGTGTAGATGAACCTATGATAAAAAATGGTGCTCTTGCTTGTGAAGGGCTTGATTATTATAAGCTAGGACATCAAACAGGTCTAATGGCTGCTGAAATACTTGAGGGTAAAAGTATAAAGGACATGCCTGTATCAATGCTTAAAGAAACTCAATTAATAATAAATGAAGATGTAGCAAAAAAACTTGGTCTTAATATACCTGAAGAAATGCTGAAAAAAGCAGTCTTGGTGAAGGGAGCTGAATAATATGAATGATTTTATATTAGGCATCCTTTTACAGAGTTTTATGTTTTCAATAATGGTAATGGGAGTATATATAACTTATAAATTTTTAGACTTTCCAGATCTATCAGTTGATGGAACATTTACATTGGGAGCAAGTGTATCCGCAGCTTTGATTACAAAAGGTTTTAACCCTTTTGTAGCCATTTTATTTTCTGTCATAGGAGGAGCTCTAGCTGGAACTATGACAGGAGTGTTAAATGTAAAGCTTAAGATAAAAGATTTACTTTCAGGTATTTTAGTAATGCTAGGATTATACTCAATTAATCTAAGAATAACTATGGGAAAAGCTAATCTACCAATGTTTAATAATTCTACTATTTTTTCTGACGGTAGTATGGCTAGTAATTTGTTTATTGCTCTAGGGCTTTCTTTTATCTGTGCTATTGTTTTTACGATATTCTTTAAGACTAAATTAGGTTACCTTTTAAAGGCAACAGGAAACAATGAAGCCATGGTAATCTCTTTAGGAATAAATACTGGAAACATCAGAATACTAGGTCTTGCATTATCTATCGCTTTAGTAGCTTTGTCTGGAAGTATATTTGCTCAATATCAAGGATATAGCGATATAAATATGGGTGCTGGCACCATAGTCATAGGCTTGGCATCTATTATAATGGCTCATTCAATATTTAAAAATGTAAAATTAATAAGCCCTAGTTTTCTGTGTATAATAGGAGCTTTTCTCTATAGAGCTAGTATTTCTTTAAGTCTAAAATTAGGCTTTAATCCAAGTGATCTAAAGCTTATAAGCTGTGTAATTGTAATACTTGCACTTTATTTAGGAGGTAAAGAGTCCTCATTTAAACTAAAAAGTTTGCAATTATTCAAAGGAAAAAGACAGGCAGGTGATTTACGTGCTTGAGTTGACTAATATATGTAAGACTTTTAATCCTGGTGATATTAATGAAGAGAAGATTTTTGATAGGGTTTCTTTAAGAGTAAATAAAGGAGACTTTATATGCATCATTGGAAGTAATGGTGCTGGTAAATCAACTCTTCTTAACTTAATATCAGGAAAGATAGGTACAGATAAAGGTAGAATAGTTCTAGATAACTCAAATATTACTAATGAGCCTGAAAGTCAAAGATGCAAAAAAGTATCTAGGATTTTTCAAGATCCATCTTTAGGTACAATTCCTTCTATGACAATTCTAGAAAATCTTTCTATGGCCTTGAACAAAGGAAAAAGGTTTGATTTTTCTTTCTTAGTAGATAAAAGAAATGAAAATTTCTTTAAAGATACTTTAAAAATACTTGATTTAGGACTTGAAGATAAGCTAGAAGTTACTGTGTCTAAGTTATCTGGTGGTCAAAGACAGTCCTTGGCATTAATTATGTCTACGCTAACAGATCCTAGTCTCCTACTATTAGATGAACATACTGCTGCCCTAGATCCTAAAACATCTGAAATTGTTATGGATATTACAGATAAAATTATAAAAGAAAAAGATTTAACTGCTCTTATGGTTACTCACAATATAGATCATGCTATAAAGTACGGAAACAGACTTATTATGATGCATAGAGGTCAGATAGTAATGGATGTATCTGGAGAAGATAAGAACAGTCTTACAAAGGAAAAACTTCTTTCTTTATTTAAGGATGTTAGTGATAGAAGTCTGTTTAGTTAGAAAAGTTAGGGGACATACCGAAAAGTTTCGGAATGTCCCCTATAATTTTTTAATTAATTTTTAATGAATCTAATCTTCTAAATCAAACAATAAAATCATTCTTTATCTATTGTGCTTTACCAAACATTTTAGGCTTAAAGTAAACATAAAGTAAAACAAGTGAAACTAATATTAAAAAACCACATACTACAAAAGCGGCTTCCACAGAAACATTTGCTGCTTTTCCAACAAATAGATTTGTAACAGAGGCTATTATATTTCCACCCATAGCATAAATTGATAATATAGTCGCCCTATCATCCGTAGTTATAGATTTGTTTTGAATATCCATGGCAGCAGGTTGAATTATTGCATAGCTACCTGATATTAAAGCTATGAGCAGTATTGCTGCTATTCTGCTGTTTACGAATATAAGAAGAAACGCACACATTCCTATTATAAAGGACAGAGTTTTTATGATTTTACCTTTCCCAAATTTCTCTGTCAACTTGTATGTTTGAGTTGAGCTAAGGCTTATTATCTGCATAAGGGCTATTAGTAGCCCAAGATATTTTATATCTATTCCTACTTTAATGTACTTGATTTGATTTAAAAACACACTTATGGAACGATATACTTCATTTATTAATGCCACTGCCAAAACAAACAATAATATTTCCTTGTCCTTTAAAACATTTCTTATACTTTTATATATTGAATTCTTCTCTTTTTCAATATTTTCTTTAGCATCTTGTATGAAAAATGTTAATAAAGCCGCCACTCCATATGGAAATATAGTAAGAAATGCGGCATAATCCATGGACTTAGCAATGACAAAAGTGGAAAGAACAGATGCTATTAGAAAGCCAGCTGTTCCAAATGCATTGTATCTACCAAATATCTTCTCTGATTCTTTTTCATCAACTGAATTGTATAAAAGAGCTGTATCACATCCCGAGATTCCTGCAATTGCAAGTGCCCCAACAATTGCTTCTAAAGCAAATAATTGAAACGAATTGGATTTGTAAAATATTATTTTTGATACAAAGAATAATATATGTGATATGACTAGAGTTTTTTTATATCCAAAGTTATCTGCAAACCAGCCCCAAGGAACTTCAAAAATAAACATTAAAATAACAAATATAGATTCTAGCAGGAAAATCTCATACATGGACAGACCTCTAGATTGTCTAAAAAGCGTGGCAATGGCCCCATAAAATACGAATCCCTGCAAAAATACAATAATATACATTAGATAAATGTTACGTGTCCTATTCACTTTGACGCACCTCCAAAAAATCGCATAAAAACAAAGCCTTTTATTAAAGACTTTAAGCAATTATTTAAGCAATCTTTAGTACATCAATTTGGTAACATCCACCTATCTCCTTTATTTTTAATTACCTTAATTCTAGCACAAACAATACTACACTTCAATATTGATATACAACTTGAACAGAGTGTTTATTTGTCTCCTATGCACACTTGCTCTTTGATGTGAATATTATGATATTACTAATTTAAGTGAGGTGATATATAATATGCGTGAAAGAACCTGTCCTCCTTTTGCTGAAGCTTATACGGTAAAAAGAGGTGATACGGTTAGTAAAATAGCAGCCGAGTTCAATACTACTATTGCGGTTATTCAATTTTTAAACCCTACTATTGATGTTAATCGCATTTCAGTTGGTCAAGTAATATGTGTTCCTAAACTAGTTGTGACACCTGCTTGTCCAAATGGAACCATCTATACAGTTAAGGCTGGAGACTCTTTCTATAAAATTGCTGATGAATTTAAAATAACAGTAAGGGAATTGCAGTTAGCAAATCCACTAGTCAATCCGTACAATCTAGTAGTTGGCCAAAAAATTTGTATACCAAAGAAACCAGCTCCACCACCTCCTCCACCAGCTATTCCTCCTTGTGTTGATGGTACCTATTATGTTATAAGGTCTGGAGATACATTCTATAGTATAGCAAACCGATTTAATATTACTGTTAAGGACTTAGAGACTGCAAATCCTGGTGTTGATCCTAACAGCCTAGTTGTAGGACGAATAATTTGTATACCAAAAAAAGTAGTCCCACCTGGTACGGCTCCTTGTCCTGGCGGTGCTTATTACACTATAGAAGCTGGCGACACATACTTTAGTATAGCTAATCGATTTGGTGTAACAGTTAGAGATTTAGAGCTTGCAAATCCTGGTGTTGATCCTGCTAAACTGATCATAGGCCAAATAATTTGTATTCCAAGGAAACCTAGATGTCCAGGTGGCAAAATACATGTAGTTGCATCTGGAGATACACTCTTTAAACTTGCTCAGCAATACGATATATCATTTAAGGCTCTGGTGGGTGCTAATCCGGGAATCGACATAGAAAACCTTAAAATAGGTCAGGAAATATGTATCCCACCTTATGAACCTGCTGAACTATGCCCGACTGGAAAAACTTATGTTATTATGCCAAACGATACACTTACTAGCATTGCAGAAAAATTTGTTGTTTCTGCAACAGATATACTAAAGTATAATCCAACTATGGCCCCTAGCGAGTTTGTAGCTGGTAGACGCATCTGCTTACCACCTGAAGCTAGGGTTTAAGGCTAGTGTAATAAAGGTAACGGCATGTCCATACCTTTTACCTAAGGCAATGTCATAAAAAAAGACCCTTCAATTCACTCAGGGTGACAGTAAAAATTGCTTTCTGTCATCCTGAGTACTGATGAAGAATCTAAAGGTCAAAACTTGCTGAAAATAATTCTATCTTATGTGCCTTAAGTATAGTTTTTCAACTTCTGTTGCAAATACATTTAATGAAAATCTCTCAACAGAGCTTTTTGCTTTTGCTCTAAGGTCTTGAATATTATCATTTTTATCTATTAAGGATTTAATGCTCTGCTTAAACTCATCTTTATTTCTATACATATGTCCATTAAAACCATCTATTATTAGTCCTTCTACAGCTTCGTCATATCTACAAACTACAGGTAGACCACTTGCTAATGCTTCTATATATGTAAGACCTTGAGTTTCGCTAGTAGATGCTGTGACAAATATATTAGCTAGGGAGTAATATAAAGGAACTTCTTCAGGTGGTACCATTCCAGTAAAAATAATGTTCCTCTCAAGCTCTAATTCGTTAACTAGTTTTTTTAGATTATCCATGTAGGGTCCTCCCCCTACTATTAACATCTTGATGTCTAATTCTTTATTTAACTCTTTTACATTCATTATTATTTCATCAATGTTCTTTTCTTTTCCCAGTCTTCCAAGAAATATAAGTACTTTATCATCTTCTTTAATTCCTATTTTTTCTTTTAACTCCTTGACTTTTTCTTTATGTTGATGCTTTATTGTAAACCTTGATAAATCAATACCTGTAGGTATTATGCTAATTAGGTTGTCTATGCCATAAGCTGTTAAAGAACCTTTTGCTTTTTGAGTTGGTGTTATAATTTCGTCAACGGAACCTATTAATTTCTTTATTAAACTCATAGCTCTTCTTCTAGAAATTAGCTTCCCTTTAAAAATATAACCCAAATAGTCTTCATACATAGTATGATATGTATGTACGTGAGGGATTCTAAGCTTCTTTCTTATATATTTGGCATGAATCAAAGTACAAAATTCTGTATGAGAATGAACGATGTCCGGAGACCATTTAATAATTTCATTTATAAATTTATTTTTATATGAAAGTGTACCTCTTGCACCTGGATATATTATAGCATTAAAGGATCTTAAATAATAAACATCCCCTTCTTTATATGAGTATCCTGTATTAGAAAGTGTTAGAATCTTTACTTCATGTCCTCTTTTGGTTAATTCCTTGTATAAATTTGTTACTGAAATAACTACGCCATTAATAGATGGACTAAAGGTGTCTGTTGTTAATAATATTTTCATACTTCTCACTCCTCGTATTTCTACTCTATTACTCCATATTAAAGACAATTCTGTTTTAAAAATATAAAGTATTAGAATATGTTGAATATTCATCTAAAAAAATTTAATCTTTTTATTAAGATATGCAATTCTAATATAACTTATTATTAGGATTTGGTTTATGTATATTCTACCATTTTTTATTAATTAATGTTAAATAATTTTTAGACACTTTTTGCTTACTTATTTTTTAGTCTTTATTTCTTTATATTTTACTTCAATATTTTTTTATTGTAGCATAGATTTAATAATAAGGATATTTTATATCAGCAATTTTTGATATAATAAATTATATAATTTTAAGGGGGATTGGTTATGGAAAACTATGTTATAGTAACTATCCTTGGTTATTTACTTGGTTGCTTTCAGGCATCATATATTCTAGGGAAGTTATTGAAAAAAGTTGATATACGTACCTTAGGAAATGGGAATGCCGGTGCTTCTAATACGGTAGTAGCTTTAGGGTGGAAATATGGAGTTGCAGTAGGTTTGCTTGATATCGGTAAGGCCATTCTATCCATTGTTATTGTCCGACTTTTATTGAAAAGCATCCTTCCCCAAGGACAAATGCCATTTTTCCTCTATCTAAATGGACTTTCTGTTATATTAGGTCATAATTATCCTTTTTATATGGGCTTTAGGGGCGGAAAGGGCACTGCTTCACTAATAGGTATGCTTTCTGCAGTTGATTATCGTATTGCACTCATAGGAATAGTAGCTATTGTAGCTATTACTATTGCTACTGACTATATTGCTCTAGGGACTATTGGTCTAGTAACATTGTTTGTAATCTCCACGTTTTTCTTTGGATATAGTAAGGGCTGTATAATCATTTCTATTATTTTAGCTGCTTTAAGTATATATAACCACAGATCTAACATTATAAATATTATTCGTAAAAAAGAAACTGGGTTGAGAAGTACCATGAAGAAAAAGCAAACTGCAAATGACCACCAATAAGTGGTCATTTTTTATTGAAAATTTTACTTTTAAATAAGAAAAATCTAATATATAATTATCCTTGTATGTTAATTAGAAAGGGGTCTATAATGAGTATTTTAACAGTAACTAATCTAAGTCATGGATATGGAGATCGTGCTATTTTTAACAATGTGTCTTTTAGATTGTTAAAGGGCGAGCATATTGGACTTGTAGGTGCCAATGGTGAGGGAAAATCTACCTTTATGAATATCATAACAGGTAAGCTTGAGCCTGATGAAGGAAAGATTGAGTGGTCAAAGCGTGTAAGAGTAGGTTATTTAGATCAACATACTTCTCTTTCTAAAGGTATGACTATAAAGGATGTATTGAAGAGTGCTTTTAAATATCTTTTTGATATGGAAAGTGAAATGAATCAAATTTGCGAAAAAATGTCTGATGTTTCACCTGAAGAACTTGAAGTATTACTTGAAGATCTAGGTAATATACAGGACATATTAACTAACAATGATTTTTATATTATAGATGCTAAGGTTGAAGAAATTGCAAGGGGATTAGGTCTCAATGATATAGGTTTAGATAAAGATGTAAATGATTTAAGTGGTGGTCAAAGAACAAAAGTGCTTTTAGCTAAGCTATTATTAGAAAAACCAGATATTCTCTTGTTAGATGAGCCTACAAACTATCTTGATGAGCAGCATATAGAATGGCTAAAGCGTTATTTGCAAGAATATGAAAATGCTTTTATTCTTATATCACATGATATTCCTTTTTTAAATAGCGTGGTCAATTTAATATATCATATGGAAAATCAAGAATTGAACCGTTATGTTGGTATATATGATGATTTTATTCAAATATATGAAGCTAAAAAACAACAGCTAGAGGCTGCATATAGAAAGCAACAGCAGGAAATCGAGGAGCTTAAGGACTTCGTTGCTAGAAATAAAGCTAGGGTAGCTACTAGAAACATGGCTATGTCTAGACAGAAAAAGCTTGATAAAATGGAAGTAATTGAGCTTGCTAGGGAAAAACCTAAGCCAGAATTTAATTTTATTGATGCTAGAGCATCAGGAAAGCTAATTTTCGAAACGAAGGATTTGGTAATTGGCTACAATGAGCCTCTTTCAAAGCCTCTAAATATTAGAATGGAACGAGGTCAAAGGATAGCCCTTGTGGGAGCAAATGGTCTAGGTAAAACTACTTTGTTAAGGAGTATTCTTGGTGAAATAAAAGCCGTATCTGGCTCTGTAGAGTTAGGGGACTACCTTCATATAGGATATTTCGAACAAGAAATCAAAAAATCTAATACTAACACTTGCATTGAAGAAATCTGGCAGGACTTCCCTTCATTTACCCAATTTGAAGTTCGAGCAGCCCTAGCTAAATGCGGATTGACTACAAAGCATATAGAAAGCAAGATTACGGTACTAAGTGGTGGTGAACAGGCTAAGGTTAGATTATGTAAGCTAATAAATAAAGAAACTAATATATTAATACTTGACGAGCCTACTAACCATCTTGATGTAGAAGCAAAAGAAGAGCTAAAAAGAGCTCTTAAAGAATATAAAGGTTCTATACTTCTAATATGTCACGAGCCTGAATTTTATAAAGACATAGT
>CAYYDM010000073.1:0-10165 GCA_964470635.1 uncultured Clostridia bacterium
AACAGAAAAAAACAGTTTATAAAAATAGAGTAAGGAATCACATCCTTACTCTATCTACTTTTATTCGCTTATCATATTCACATTTCTCGCAGCTAAAAAGATGGACACATTGATCATGTGGTGCCCCATCTACAAGTTGTGTAATATCATTAGACAAATAAGGACTATAATCATCTAAGTAATTTACTATAGGTCCATTGTCTTTCAATTTTGCAGAACATCTTGGGCAGCTTATATTCATATTCTTTATTCCATTGCAAAGTGGGCATAATAAATCCATTCTGTTCCCTTCTTCCTTATTAATATTAATTATTATGCCCCTAATTCCCCTAATTATCTGTAATAGAGTAGTGAGGAGGATTTTCTAAAAAATAAAGCATCAGTGTTACAGCTAAAAGATCTGCAGATCCTCCAGGACTAATATTTCTGCGAATAAATTCTTTATCTAATTCAAGAATCTTTTTTCTGCCTTCTTCTGTAAACATGCCACCTAGTGATAATGTTTCTTTTGCTGTTGTTTTAACATATTCTAGTTCGTCAATACCATGTCTTCCTAATATGTTTATGTCTTCTGTAACAGTCATAAGGTGAAATAAAACCTGTACTAAATTGTCATTAATATTTCCTCCATCTTTCATAAGCTCTCTAAATACAGGTAAAGAATGGTGTCTTACAGTAGGAAAGCCCGCCTCTACTTCTCCCCTAATTCCTTTAATGCCACATTTTTTAAACAATCCTTCACCATAGGTTAAAGAATTTTTATTATTTAATTGTTCTAACTCCCTGCTGACAATGCCTTCCGCTATCTTCTTCACCAAATGGCAAATACCCTCTACGTCCATCTCTTGTTTTTTTGTTTTTTTATGCTGTAATCCTGCGGCTGCTGCAACAATTCCCAATGAAAAAATTAAACCTTTATGGGTATTGATTCCTCTAGTTGCATTAAACATTTTGTTTTCACCCTCTATACCTATGGGTCGAATAATTTTTAATAGTTCTTTATTGTCTTTTCCTTCAAATCTTAACCCTTCCAATGTACAATTGTAAAAAGTATATACTTGAGACATACTGCTTTCTATAAAAGTATAAAAATCCATGTCTTTGTGAGCCCCTGAATTGTTCCGATCTACAAGACCTGGCTTAGGCGTAGCGGAGACTTCTAGTAACATGGATTTAATAGCTATTTCACTGATATATTCGCAAAAACTAAGATTTGTAGACAAGTTATTCTCCTCCAATAAGTTCCTTATGTTTCACGAGAATTGAGAAAGATAGCACCCAAGATTAACTTTATTTATCGTCCTGTAAGATAGATAATACATAATCATGAATTAATTGTTTCACTTTATTAACTACTTCCTGAAGGCTGTGATTTCCCATTCTCATGCATATCCTAGCATCTTCTCCACAAATTATGCAGCCTCTAGATTTCATACCTAGGTTTTCTCTGCCTATAGATTCTCCTTCTCCTCCATATACGTCTATATCAAATATTCTGCCTAGTGGATGATTTGCTTCTAGAGCCACTGATATTTTTTTAGCCTCTAATGGATTTAAGCTAGTGGCAATTAATATACTACTTCCATCATCTCCAGATAAGGTTTGTGTAAAGATACTATTTTCAGTAAACTTTTCAGTCAATAATTCCTGTAGAATTTGAAAAGCCTTTTGAGCTTCCAATGTGTTTTTATCATTGCCAGGATAATTTATCTTCCCGCAAATCACAGGTGCTCCATATTCACTTAATAAAGATAGTATTTCACAATACCTTTTCTCTCTATCCTGTAAAATATTATTGATCAATGTGGAGAATCACTCCTTTTTAATTTCTCTATAATAGATCTAGCTTCATTGGACTTTAATAATTCATAGGTAACTCTAGGCACCATATTTTTTATTTTATCATAGCTTTCGTTTTTAATGAGTTTTCTTACTTCTGAAGCACTAATAGGTGTATTATATGTATTTAATCTGTTAATTTCTATTACATCTATAGAGTGTTTTGGTAATATATTTAATAATGCTTTATTGTATTGATTTGTAGTTCTGCAATAAGGTTCTGTTCCTATATACCTCTTTTCTATATTAAAAACAGGTCCAATATATCTACCGAATATTTCTGCATCTAATTTTGCATAGGCATTCATTCTTGTGTCTTCCTGCCTTAAAAAATATGATGGAAAAGTGGCAGATGAAATAATATAGTTCCCTCCTGACAATACATGGACATTTTTTAAATCTTCTGTTCCTATTTTAACTAAATTTTTTCTTATTTCAAAAGGAAAAATAGAACGTTCCTCTTCAACAATAAATACAACTACTTCATCATTTTCTCTAGATGCTTTTTCGATTAAATATCTATGTCCTAAAGTAAAAGGATTGCAATTCATTACAAGAGCAGCTTTTTTTCTGCTACCTAAACCACTATTTTTGAACATTTTCTCTACATATGTTTTGATATTAGACATGCCGCCTTCTAATAAGACAACTTCCTCTACCCTTTGAACTTCTCTATAATTGAGTCCTTTAAATAAAGTAATGTTTTTAGGTTCTGTAAATATAAAGGTACCATAAATTCCCTTATCAAAAAGCTGATTTGTTAAATGAGTAATAAGCTTAGAAGCTATACCTTGGTCTTGAAACCCTTCTTTTACTGCAAAACACTTTAATACTTTTCCTGCATAGGAACAGGTCCCTATGATTTCATTCCCGTATTTTGCTACAATGGTATGCTCTACATCATTATCTAAAAGCAGATTAAAAGTTGAAAGGAAGCTCTCAACTTTTAATCTATCATTGGTACTTAAATCAACATTTTCAATTATCATATCATACATAAAATCAATCCCTTATCTTTCTCACAACATCTATGACAGTACCATCTCTATATTCAACAACAGCTACTATTTCATCATCTAGCTCTATTTTTTCTGGAACCCCAGTCATGTCCTCAGCCATTTTCTTTAAGTCTTCTATTGACATAATTGGTAGATTAGTTTTTTCTAGTTTCTCTATCAAATCCTGCCTTGTAGGATTTACAGCGATGCCTCTTTCTGTAACTAGCACATCAATTGTCTCCCCAGGAGTAGTAACAGTAGTTATACGATCAACTACAATAGGAAGTCTGCCTTTTATAAGCTGTGTAACCACAATAGCTAACTTCGCTCCGGCAGCTGTATCACTATGCCCTCCAGAGCCTCCCATAATCACACCGCTAGACCCAGTTGTTACGTTGACATTAAAATCCACATCTATTTCAGTTGCTCCTAAAATCATAACATCAAGATTATTTACAACTGCACCTTTGTTGTGAGGATTTCCGTACATAGAAGCAGACATTCCTTGATGCCTTTTATTATCTCTATAGGATTCAACTGCCTTTAAATCAAAGCACTGAACATCAAATATTGCATCAAAAAGTCCTTCTTCAAACATTTCAACTATGTACCCTGTAATGCCTCCTGCTGCAAAGCTTCCCTTTATATTATTCTTCTGCATCAATTCCTTCACATAGGCAGCTACTGCTAAGGATGTTCCTCCTGCTCCTGTCTGGAATGAAAATCCATCTTTTAATAGACCTGATGCCTCAATGACCTTAGAAGTCATTTTAGCTATTTTAAGTCCTACAGGGTCCTTTGTAATTTTTGTAGTACCAGATACAATTCCCTTTGCATCTCCAATACTTCCTACTTCAACAACATAATCTATATATTCTTGACTAATTTCAATAGGGCATGCAGGATAGGATACCAGGTTATCTGTTATAGCCACAGTTTTTTCAGCATATTGTGCATCTGGTATTGTATAGCCTAAGGATCCACAGGCAGATTTCCCTTCTACTCCATTGATGTTGCCATAAGTATCACATGTAGGAGCAGCAATAAAAGCTATATCAATTGTAATATCTCCAGCTTCAATAGCTCTTGCTCTTCCTCCATGGGTATGCATAATTGCTGGATTTTTTAATTGACCTCTTGAAATAGCTTCTGCTACAGGTCCTGAAATGTAGTTTGCATATATTCCAGTAACTATGCCTTTTTTCATATATTCAACAAGTGGCTCATGTATTGGGAAAATAGAGCTGGCAGCTACTTTAATATCTTTTACACCCATCTTTGATATTTCCTCTAAGACCATGTTCAGTACATAATCACCGTTTCTTAAATGATGGTGAAAAGAAATTGTCATGCCATCTTTAATACCACATTTCTCAAGAGCATCTTTAATGGAACCTAATACCTTCTGTTTTTCTGGAAAAGAACTTTCAAGTTTTACAGCTCTTTTTTGTACTTCTCCTAGTGACTCAAAAGCTCCTTTAAATGGCTTAACAGCTCCGTAGCCTTGGATGTATTCAGGGATTTCTCTTCCAAGTATATTCTTCATATATCTATCACCCCTTATAGCAAGCCTGCTAGCCTTGCTTTATTAATTACACTCTGTGCTCTCGTTATAATAGGTGCGTCAACCATTTTCCCATTTAGTGAAAATACACCTTTACCCTGTTTTTTCGCTTCTTCCATGGCCTCAATAACAGCTTGTGCATATTTTATTTCCTCTTCTGAAGGTGCAAATATTTCATGGATTGTGTCTATTTGTCTTGGGTTTATTGCAGCCTTTCCTGTCATACCTAAGGATTTTGCTGTCTCTATATCTTTTATAAAGCCTTCGCAATTATTCATATCGGCAAATGGTGTATCTATGGCATCAATACCACAAGCCTTACATGTGACAGCTATCTTACATCTTGCATAAAAGATTTCTTTTCCTTCTGCTGTTCTTTTAATCTCAAGATCAGCTGTTAAATCTTCTGCTCCCAATAAAACGCCTACTACTCTATTAGATGACTTTATTATGTTATACACATTTTCAAGGCCATATGCTGTTTCTATCAATGGGAAAAGCTTGATACTTCCCGATTCAAAGCCTTCTCTCATTTCAATTTTAGTAAGCATTTCACATGCTGTAACAACATCTTCTTCAGTTGCTTTTGCTATCATTAGTGCATCAGGTTGTACTGTAGCTATTTCTTCAATATCTTTAATACCAAAGGCAGATGAAAGGGGATTAATTCTCACCACTATTTCTGTACCATAAAAGTCTAAATTCTCTATGGCACTTTTCACCAATATTCTTGCTGCATCTTTTTCCGTAATACTTACAGCATCCTCAAGATCTAATATTATACTGTCTGCTCCAAGTATCCCTGCATTTTGTAACATATTAGGATTGTTACCAGGAATGAAAAGCATGGTTCTTCTAGGTCTATCCATAAAATCCCCCCCTATATTGCTCTATTAATTGCAGTTTCCACCCTTGCTCTTATAGTATAGTCTAAAGCTCCTCTATCTTTGGCAATAAGGTGAATATTTTTAATATTTAACTTTTCCAATGTATTTAAAATTATTTCCTCAATCTGCTTTCCAAACTGCTTCATAACAATACTTTCAAGGTCAATTATAATCCCACCCTCGTCATTAGGTTGAACCATAATATAAATATCACTAGATTCCATAGTACCTGCTTTTGCAGGAATCTTAATATCCATGCTATCACCTACTCTTGTTTTTATAATGCTCCTGTTGTCTTGTCTTCTATTTATTTCTCCTATTTGCTAATGCAAGAACTCTATTCATTTCGTTATGAACAATCATATAGCCTTCATCTACACCCATTCCTGGTTTTGCAAGGCATTGGTCAGCACCACATGCAATAGCTACATTTACACATACTTGAGCAGATCTATCAGTTTCATTACATGTACCGCCGCAATAAGCACCTACTCCTTTTTCCTTGCAATATAGAATCGCTTCTGCAGTATTATTTATTCCACCAAGGTCTGGTGTCTTGATTTGAACCATGTCTGCTGCGCCTTCATCTACGAATAGCTTAATATCTTCAAATGTATTGCACCATTCATCTGCAACAAGTTCAACCTTGCTTCCTCTTTCTTTAAGGGCAATTCTTAAATCCTTAAGAGCCTGTACTTGTTTTTCTCTATCTTCAACGTCCATTGGACCTTCTATACGAAGTTTAAAAGGAGATGCAATCTTTCCTAATTCGCAAAGGTAATCAGCCATTTTTTCAGTATCATTATTAAATGCAAGGCCAACAGTACCATAAACATCTATATGAAGAACAAATGTGTCTTCTTCTCTAGCTCTTAGAGTTTCTATCCTATTCTTTAGCCAGCCAACATACTCCTTAAGTTTTTCTCCGTTTTTCCCTAATTTTGTTTCAACATTATTAAATAATGCATGAGGGAGTACATCTGCACCCTTTATAATCATTTTGTCTACATTGTTATATCTGTCATCACCAGATTGAGTAAAAATAGGGATTCTTTTAAGTTCTACATTAGTATTGTATTCTTCCTTAATTACCTCTGCCATTGTAACTTTTTTTACCTTAGAAGTAGCATCGAGAATGGCTTGAGTGATACCATATCTTATAGCTGTATGAAGTCTTTTTCCTTCTAAAGTCATATGGTCAACTTCTTCAGCAAGCTCCCTAAAACTTTTTATTTCTCTTCCAATTAGCTTTGGTGCAATATGGTTTTCTATAATTGGGATGAACTCTTCTGCAAGGAATAATGGGTCTCTTCCTCCTGCTCCTGAGTATTGTACTGCTGCACAATCTCCATGGGCTACTTGACCGTCTTCTAAAATAATCATTACTGATATGGCTTCTCCAGCCTGCCTAATCTTTGTGAAACCTTCTGTAACAGGTTCACCTACATATGTAAATCCATCGCTTTTTGCACCACGTTTGATGGCTCTTTGATCATCAAAATAAAATCCAGTTCTTCCTGATGAGCATACTATATCTATTATTTTCATAATTATTTCCTCCAGACATATTATTTATTTATTGTTTTTATTCAGGTCTACCTACAAGTGTTCCTTTACCTACAGCATATATATCATCAATAACCATCTGGAAGCTAACTTTTCTGCCTTCAGATTTTGCTCTTTCCTCTAATAACTGTTTGTTAAAATCTTTTAATTCCTGTGTCATAGGAATATTTCCAAATTCTAAGTATCTTACTGCTCCGTTGTTATCCCTTGCTGGAAGCATCTTTCCTAAATTATATTTATTTGGAGCAAATGGAATATCTATAACTCCTATTTCAAAGGCCTTTACAGTACCTACGGCTAAATCTCCCTTACCTAATTCAAATACTTTGTCTAAGATACATTTCGTTTCAGCTTTTATTATATTTATTTCTAATTCAAGCTCTCTTGACATTTGTAATCTCTGACCTTTTAATAGGTTTAGAGTTTGTTTTGTTGCTTTTATTCCTTGAGCATTAGCTTCCATAGTTGGTATACCTACAGCCTCATGTGGTGTTTTTACAATTACTTTTGTTACACCTGCTAAAGCTGCAGTTGCTGCTCCCCAAGAAATTACACCAAAGGCCTTTGCCTCATCAGATGGAAAACCACCCATCCATTGGTGGAACACTGTTGTTAAGTCTACATTATATCCATAAGTCTTAAAATACTCTTCTGCTTGCTCAACTAAGGCTCTGATGGCAGCTACGTCTTGTACTAAGTTCCCACACTGACCATATCCTAGTGTTAGGCTTTTTACACCTTGTTCAGCAGCAAGTAGTCCTTCAATAATTGCAGCTGCATTTGACATACTTGGAGGTACAAGGGTTCCTGTTAAAGGACCGAAGGGTTCCCTATTAATTTCAATTCCCATCTCCTCATATAAGCCTGCAAGTCTATCACAATATTGCCAATCAAGTATTGACTTTTCAACGCTTACGCTTTTAGCATAAGGAATATTATAGGATATTCCTCCACCTTCATTTGAGGTCCATCCACCTGCATGAATAATTTCTGCCAACAGCCTAGAATCAGGTGTGCCGTGTCTTGCTTGTACTGGAGTATTTACTGCTGCCAATACCTTTCTACAATTACTTACTCCATGGTTTACTGCAGGAAATCCATTTAACATGGAGCGATTTGCTTTAATACTTTCATCGATTCCTACTTGACACTCATTATATCTGTTTTGTCTTGTGTAGCTATCAATTGTACTTGGTAAAAGATCTGCCTCTCCTTCATTTTGAAGGTATTGTAAAAGCTTAATATGTTCATCTACTAATGCAACACCAGCTCTTGGCTGTGCAAGAGTTATTCCTTCCTGTTTTGCCTTTCTAAGTTTTGCTGCAAAGTTCTTATGTTCAGGAATACTTTTTAAAAAGTCCACTGCCTCTTGCAAATCTACATCTTTACCCGTTGGCCATTGGTTTAGTACTTCTTCTCTTACCTTGTAAAATTCTGCTTCACTCCACTTTTTATTTTTAAGCTCCATTTTTCTCCTCCTATTGTAGGTTAATAAGGTATTTCTTCATCATTCTAATTGCTTTATCAGGATATTTCATTGCCATCAACCCCATTACAGAAAGAATATAGCTCTTATCAATTAAAAACTCGGGGTCCATAGGTTTTAAGTACTTAGGATTGTCCTCACTATATAAACCAGCTCTCAATATTTTTTCTGGGTTTTTACTATGTACAAGGACTCCACCTGTACCTATTAAATATTTAACATTTAATAAATCTTTTCCCTTCTGTGCATATATCTTTCCCATAGGAGTATAAACATCTTCTATTTGCCCCACATGTCGCTCCATTGCCACCTCTGTAGCCACCATACTCAATGCTTCATCAAATTCTATTTCATCATAGGTTTGTGGAACTTCACTGACATTTTGTGCAAGATAGTGGCATCTTTCTTCTACATTATATTTTAAGTCTGGAGCATATTTTTTTATCTTCCTTGTTGCAACGGCTTGCCAGAGAGACTCTGCACTTACTCTCATGCCAAGATCTCCTTCAACAGTCCTTTTTACATAGGGTTCCTGTAATCCTGTTAGCATAACTCCTGTTCTTGTAGGCTCTCCCTCGGCTATAGAATGAATATCAGTAGTGGCTCCTCCTACATCTACAACAACTAAATCTCCGATACCTTCCTCAGTATCTGTTCCATCAGCTAAAACTTTAGCCGCATTTAGCACTGCTGCTGGAGTTGGCATTAAAATACCATTTATATATTCCTCTGCTTTACTCATTCCTTTTGCTTCAACTATTTTTTTCATAAATATTTCTCTTATGGCTTCCCTTGCTGGATCAACATTTAGTACATTTAGCTTAGGCATCACATTATCTACTATTCTATAATAAACACCTTGGCTTTCAAATATCTCCTCGATGTCGTCACTTGCATTTTTATTCCCTGCAACTATTACAGGTACATCTTTTATATTCATGGCAATCATCTTTGCATTATGAATAATACAGTCTTTGTCCCCTCCATCAGTTCCCCCTGCTAATAAAATAATGTCTGGTTTTTTCTGTAATATATCTCTAACTTCTCTTAAGGTTAAATGATGACTGTATACCTGAAGAATTCTAGAGCCTGCACCTAAAGCAGCCCTTTTGGCAGCCTCTGATGTAAGATCTGGCACTAAGCCAATAGCTACCATCTTTAGTCCACCTGCCGCACTGCTACATGCAAGCTTTTCATTAAATTGAATATCTTGCCCTTTGCATTTCTCTTTAATAATCTTAAAAGCATTTCTAAATCCAATCATAATATCCGTATCTACTGTTGTTAAAGCCTTTGAACTTGCAATGATTTCTTCATTATCCATATCAACAGCAGTAAGTTTTGTATAGGTACTACCAAAGTCAATTAATAAGAGTGCATTCATTAATATCACCTTTATGTATTATGTATTTTTTCTAAGCAATTTTTAAATCTTCTTTTAAATCTCTTATTCCCTCTTCAGGTTGTGTTCCTGGAGCATATACACGGTTGAATCCCATGTCTTTAAATCTCTTTTCTACTGATTGCCAATCCTGCTTCCCTACTACAAGATTTCCGCCAGCATATAGTAATATATCTTTTAAACCTGCCTCTTCACACTTTTCTCTTAATCCCCTACAGTCAATTTCTCCATGACCATAAAGAGATGATACTAAAATGGCACAAGCATTAGTTTCAATAGCTGCATTAATAAAATCTTCCTGCGAACTAAGCACACCAATGTTTGTTACTTCAAAACCAGCCTCTGTAAATGCATAATCAAGAATTTTATTTCCTACTGCATGACAATCTGCACCAATAACACCAAGTATTATATTTTTTTTCA
>CAYYDM010000074.1:0-9985 GCA_964470635.1 uncultured Clostridia bacterium
CTACCTCGGTATAAATCCAACCTTCTTATACACTTTTCTTAATGTCTTATTGGCTACATATTCTGCTTGCTTTGCTCCCTCAGTATATATTTTTTCTAGGTAGTCTTTATTATTCATTAAATCGATGAATTTTCCTCTAACTGGTCTAAGTCCTTCTACTACAACCTCAGCCAAGTCTGATTTAAACTTTCCATAGCCCTGTCCTTCATACTTGTATTCAATCTCTTGGGTGCTTTCTCCCGAAAACTTAGAATATATTGTAATAAGATTTTTGATTCCAGGTTGTTCATCTGAGTATTTTACAATACCTGTTGAATCCGTAACAGCTCTTTTTATTTTCCTTACTGTAGCATCATTATCTTCAATTAATAAAATATAATCATTCTCATCATCACCTGATTTTGACATCTTGCTTGAAGGATCTTGTAATCCCATTATTCTGCTACCCACTTTTGACATATAAATATCAGGGACTTTAAATGTTTCACTGTATCTATTGTTAAATCTTATAGCTAGGTCTCTAGCAAGCTCAAGGTGCTGTTTTTGATCTTCTCCTACAGGTACTAGGTCAGCTTGATATAAAAGAATATCTGCAGCCATTAAAACTGGATAGGTAAATAATCCTGCATTCAAATTTTCTTCACTTTTTTGCGACTTTTCTTTATACTGTGTCATTCTTCCTAATTGCCCCATATATGAAATACAATTTAATACCCAGGATAATTCTGCATGAGCGCTTACATGGGATTGAAAAAACAATGTATTCTTTTCAGGTTCTATACCAGATGCTATATATTGAGCCAATATCTCTAAAGAACGTCTTCTTAAATCCTTAGGTTCTTGTGGTACAGTAATAGCATGTAAATCTACTATACAATAGTAACAATCATAGTCATCTTGTAGTTCTACCCAATTTTTAAGCGCTCCTAGGTAATTGCCTAATGTAGGCTCTCCTGTAGGTTTTACTCCACTAAAAATTACTTTCTTTTCGCTCATAATAATACCTCCTATTTTATAATCTATTTAATATTAATTAATATCTAAAAAACTAGATTCTTCACATACGTTCAGAATGACAAAAAATGAAACTGTTTTTTTACATACCTTCAAAGATAGAAACTTAAATAATAAAAGCCTCTCATCTCAATAAGAGACGAAAGGCTGTTTCCGCGGTACCACTCTAGTTAGTCATGTGACTCACTTAATCTATAACGGTAGATATCCGTCAAATCCTACTGTTATTTCAGACTTGAACTCATGAGTCCATTCAACAAATATCAAAGTTTCAGGCTTTCACCATCCCCGAATCGCTAAGGCTTGATTAAATGTTTACTACTCTCATTCATTGCTTTAAATATATTATTATAACTATTATATATAAATATTTGAAAAAGTAAACCCATTTTTTTATTTTTTCCTCTAATATGTATGCTGTAACATTAAAATTGCTAAAAAATATAATATACAAAGAGAGTGATGTGTTTTTTGTGTTGGTTTTACTAGTATTTTAATTTTGAGGAGGAACAATTGTGTTCTCATCGAATCAATCAGAATCATTAATGAAAAAAATTCTTCAACAAGGAAATTTAAATAATATGTGTAATGACCATTTAAATAAAGAAAAACACTTTAATAAAAATATAGGATTTACTCCAGCACAAATTTCTGTTATCTTTGGATTGTTGACAGGTGCTCTTTCTGTAAATTCTGTTTTAGTAGATAGAAACCAGGCAGTAGAAATAGTTTTAACTGGATCATTAAAAAGAAAGACGGAGCTTGATAATATTTTAGATGTTATAGGTAGTATGCCTTTTGATGAAGTATTAAAGGCTATGATGGGGAGGCTATAATTTTCACAATTTCTTAGATACATAATAATATTTGTTATATTTTATGTTTTAGTAGTATAATATTAAATAGATAAAATATAGAAGGGGGAGAAAAGCAAGTGAGTAAAGTAAAAATATTTGCTGATAGCACTTGTGATTTAAGCAGGGACCTTATTGAATCCAACAATATTTCTATAGTCCCTCTATATGTTAGCTTTGATGATAATGCCTATAAAGATGGAGCTGAAATATGGACTAAAGAACTTTATTCAAAAGTAGCTGAATATGATAAACTTCCTAAAACCTCCGCTCCATCACCCTTGGACTTTATCAATGCTTTTAAACCATTTGTTGAGGAAGGGAAGGACATACTCTACATAGGACTCTCATCAAAGTTATCATCAACACTACAAAATGCAAAAATCGCTGCCTCTGAATTTCCAGATGCAAAAATCGAAATAGTGGACTCATATAATTTATCTACTGGAATTGGGTTACTTGTAATGAAAGCTGTAGATTTAGCTAAAGAAAACTTGGATGTAGAAGAAATAGCAAGGAAAATAAGAGAGTTAGTTCCTAAAGTAGAAACTGCTTTCGTACCAGATACTCTAGACTATCTCCATAAAGGCGGAAGATGCTCATCTCTTCAGGCTTTAATGGGAAGTGTTTTGAAAATCAGACCAATTATTAAGGTAGTAGATGGCGGAATGATTGTAGGACAAAAAGCAAGGGGAAAAAGAGAAAAAATCCTTGATACTATGCTTGAAAATACTCTCAAAGACAAGGACAATATGGATATAAAAAGAGTTTTTGTCACTCACACAGAAGGGCTTGAAGATGCAACATTTTTAAAGAAAAAATTAGAAAAAAACTTAGATGTTGAGGAAGTAATAATTACTGACGCAGGCTGTGTTATATCTAGCCATTGTGGTCCAAACACAGTTGGAATATTGTACATATTAAATGGAAAGAAATAACGGCTACATAAGCCGTTAAATTTTTTTCCTGCTACCTGGTTTTACATAGGGTACTCCCTTTTTACAAAGGGGACAATTATCCACTTCATAACTCTCTATATCTAGCTTTATTGCACTATATATTGGATACTCTAATTTACCCTTACTTCTGTCAGCAATACATGCAATTCCAACTACTTCTCCGCCTAGTTTATTAACTAAATCTATAGCCTCTAAAGCCGATTTTCCTGTAGTTACTACATCTTCGGATATTAGAACCTTATCACCTTTTTTAATCTCAAATCCTCTTTTTAGAGCCATTTCATCAGTTTCTACTTCTCGCTCTGTAAATATGGCTTTTTTGCCTAGTTGTCTTCCTATTTCATAAGCTACTAATACTCCTCCCATAGCAGGTCCTAATACAACATCAATTTCTAAATCTTTTAGTTGATTGACAACTAGGCTTAGAATTTTCTCTGCCTCCATTGGATATTGGAGTACCTTTGCACATTGAATATATCTATTGCTATGCTTACCTGAAGATAATAAGAAATGTCCTTCTAACAAAGCTTCAGTCTTTTTCAAAATATCTAAAACCATTTTATTGCCTCCTCGCTATTCCTTTTATTTCACTAATCGACTTAATCCCTTCAGTATTTAAAAATTCTTCTATTCCTTTAATTATGTCTAATGTTATATCTGGTTTAATAAAATTAGCACTTCCTATTTGTATAGCATCAGCCCCTGCCATTATAAACTCTATTGCATCCTGCCAGCTTACAATGCCGCCAATTCCTATTATAGGTACATCTACCGCTGCTGACACCTCATATACCATTCTCAGCGCAATAGGCTTAATAGCTGGTCCAGATAGTCCTGCAAATATGTTATTGAATACTGGTCTCTTTTTGTATATATCTATAGCCATTGCCTTAAAAGTATTTACAAGGGATAATGCATCTGCTCCTGCTTCACAGCATTTTACAGCCATGTCTACTATATCTTCAGCATTAGGTGAGAGCTTTACAATAAGTGGCTTCTGAGAAACACTTTTTACTTGCGACACAATTCCATATGCTACATTGGATTTTATGCCAAATGCCATTCCTCCTGCTTTTACATTTGGACATGATATATTAAGTTCTATTAAATCCACAGTAGTGTTGTTGAGTCGTTCTATTCCCTCTAAATATTCTTCTATGCTTCCTCCACCAAGATTAGCAATAATGACAGTTTTTAGTTCACTCATAAATAGCAACTCATTATGGATAAAGCTTTCTATTCCTGGATTTTGAAGCCCTATACTATTCATCAATCCTCCAGTTGTCTCGTGGATTCTAGTACCTTCATTACCGTCTTTTTTGTTTAGAGTCAGTCCCTTTGTACATATCCCACCTAGTTTAGAGACATCAAAGAAATTTGAATATTCCTTTCCAAACCCAAATGTGCCAGATGCAGCTATTACAGGGTTTTTAAATTCAACTCCGCAGATATTTACATTAAGCATTTATTATCACATCCTCACCGTCAAAAACCGGTCCGTCTTTGCATACTGTCTTTGTTCCAGTATTTGTCTTGCATGTACATCCCAGACAGGCTCCTATTCCACATGCCATATGGTTTTCCTGGGAAATATATACCTTTTTTCTATTCTCCCTGCAAGCTTTCACAATTTTGTTCATCATAATACTTGGCCCACAGCAAAGGACAACATCATATTTATTGAGCTCAAATATTTCTGTAATAAATCCCTTGTAGCCAGATTTTCCTGTATCAGTTGATATATATGTTTCATTGACAAAGGCTTTTATGTCATCTATTAAATATGTTTCATCTCTAAATCCTGCGTAAAAATCAATTTCACAATTATCTAGTTTTTTAGCTGTATAATACATGGGTGCTATGCCAATCCCTCCGCTTATTATGGCTACTTTTCCTTTTATATTATCTATATCAAATCCATTGCCTAAAGGCCCTAAAAGTTCAACTTCATCATTTTCTCTTAGCTTACTAAATAGTTCAGTCCCTTCTCCCCTTACTTCATATAGAAATTCTATTTTTTCTTTATCTAGATTGTGGATACTAATAGGTCTTGATAAAAAAGGTTGCTTGTCCCATGCTCGCAGCATATAAAACTGTCCAGGTTTGCCTTGAAAATTACCCATTATAGTTAGCTTGAAAATTTCATTTGATATTTCCTTATTATCAGAAACTTTAACCCTTATATACTTTGACTGCATCCTTTATAGCCTCCCTCATGGATAATACTTCTTCCCTTGCCCATATATCAAAGTTTTTCTCATCATTATGCTTTTTATAAGCTAGAAGTATGCCTCTTGAGGAATTTACTATTCCACCATTTCCACTTTTTAAATACCTAGCAACATCCTCCGCTGTCCCTCCTTGTGCTCCATATCCTGGTATGAGAAAAAACACAGTATCAAGATTTTCCCTAATGCTTTTGGCCTCATCTGAATGTGTGCATCCTACAACTCCGCCTATAGAGCTATATCCATGTTCACCAATATATTCACCTGCTAAAGTTTTAACTTTATCCCCTACAATTTTATAAACTGGCTTGTTATAAGAATCTTTAATATATTGAATATCATGGGCCCCTTCGTTAGAAGTTCTAATGAGAATGAATAATCCTTTTCTCTTCTCCCTTACATAGCCTAAATACGGTTTTATGCTATCCATCCCCATATAAGGATTTAAGGTAATAAAATCACTCTCAAAATCACCTTCAAAATGGGCTTTTGCATACATTTCAGCTGTTTTTGAAATATCTCCCCTTTTTATATCAGCTATTACTAGGCATTTTTTATCTCTAATGTATTGAATAGTCTTTTTATATGCTATTAATCCATCAATTCCTAGAGCTTCATAATAGGCAATCTGTATTTTAAAGCATGCTGCAATATCATAAGTTGCATCTATTATTCTTTTATTAAATTCAAATATGGAATCAGATATTAAAGAATATTTATTTTTTATATCTTCTGTAATATAATCAACTGAAGTATCTAGTCCCACACAAACTACACCTTTTTCAGACACCGATTCGTATAATTTATCAATTATCATATTCCATCTCCTCTCTAATAAATACAACTTTGCCAGCTTTTATAGTTGCCTCTACGTTTCCCCAAACATTCATATTGTTAAAAGGAGTGTTCTTGCCTTTAGAGAGGAACTTTGAGGAATCAATTTCGTACATCTTTTCTATATCTAATAATACTAAATCTCCATCATAGCCCTCTTCTACTTGTCCTTTATTTAGTCCCATTAACTTAGAAGGGTTTCTTGACATAAGCTCTGATAGCTTACTTAAAGATATATGTCCCTCTCTTACAAGCTTGGTGTAACATATTGAGAAAGCTGTTTCTAATCCAGATATACCAGGTGCTCCTTTTTCCTTGTCTATAGCACTATGTGGGGCGTGATCTGTAGCTATTACATCAACCAAGCCATTTTTTATTCCCTCTATGAGAAACTTTACATCTTCTCCCGTTCTCAAAGGAGGATTTACCCTATACTCCGTTTTTTCATCTAAAGCAATATGATGAGGGGCTACCTCGCAGGTAATATTAATTCCATTCTTTTTTCCTACAATAACATATTGCAAAGCCTCTTTTGTACTTACATGTGCCATGTGGAGCCTTGCACCTGTACACTTTGCCAGTTCTACATCTCTCATTGTAGATATATTCTCTGATAGCCTAGTATCATATTTACTTAATTCTCTATCTTCTGCATGGGACATTACAATAAGATTTTTCTCCGTTGCCTTTTTCATTGCTTCAAGCATTACTCTATTATTCTCTACTCCATTCCCATCATCTGATATGATTTTTACTCTCTCATCAATTTTGTCAAGATGATGTATGCTCATTCCATCAAAATTATCAGTTATTGAAATTGATTGGTGAATATCTATTAGTCCTATTTCTTTGCCCCTATTAAAAACATAATTTACTATTTCCATATTGCTACATACTGGATTAGTATTTGCCATTATATTTACTGCAGTGAATCCTCCCTTCACCGCTGCAAGGCTTCCTGTCAATAAATCTTCTTTATACTCATAGCCTGGCTCCCTAAAGTGACAGTGCATATCTATAAAAGAGGGTAGAAGGAAAAGTCCCTCTGCCCTTATAGTTTCACATTTTACTTTTATATTTGGACTTATCTCATGAATAATGCCATTCTTAATATATATGTCTTGCACACAATCCTTGTTCCAATCAACTATTCTAGCTCCTTTAATTAACAGCTCATCCATAGTCTACACCTCTAAAAAGTGGTATATTTCATCACAGTATTCACATCTGTATTCTCCACTATTTTCATCTAATAGTACAAACCTATGGGTTATGCTTCTCTCAACTGAAGTTACGCATCTTGGGTTTTTACATTTGATTATATCTTCTACTCTTTCAGGAAGCCTTGGTTTAATCTTTTCAATAATAACCTCGTTTTCAATTATGTTTACTGTAATACTTGAATCAATAAGTCCAAGTACTGTTAAGTCAAAATCTATTACATTTTCAATTTTAATCATATCTTTTTTCCCACGTTTTCTGCTTGGAGCATTCTTTATTAGAGCTACAGTAAAATTTGCTTTATCTAAACCTAGATAGTTGAATATATTTGCTCCTTGACCTGCCTTTATATGATCAATTACTATTCCTCTTTTTATACTGTTTATAGTAACCATTATTCAATCACCCCCAAAAGTTTAGCCATAAGTGCCATCCTAGCAAACATGCCATATCTTGCTTGCTTAAAATAGCAGGCTCTAGGATCTCTATCAATGTCATATGAAATTTCATTGACTCTTGGAAGAGGATGTAGAACAATCATATCAGGCTTTCCTTGAATCATCTTCTCAGAGTCTAAAATGTAACTGTCCTTTAGCCTTACATAATCTTCTTCGTTAAAGAATCTTTCTCTCTGTACTCTTGTCATATAGAGGATATCTAATTCTTTCATATAATCTTCAATTTTTTCTGTTTCTATAAAGGGAATATTGTTTTTTTGAAGTATTTCTTTTCTAATATACTCTGGAATTCGTAATTCTGAAGGGGAAATCAGTATGAATCTATTGTTTTCATACCTTGACATTGCTTTTATAAGGGAATGAACTGTCCTTCCAAATTTGAGATCTCCACATAATCCTATGGTTAAATTTGAAAGACGTTTTTTTGTACTTCTGATTGTAAGAAGATCAGTCAACGTTTGAGTAGGATGGTGATGACCGCCATCTCCTGCATTAATTAAGGGAATATCGGAATACATTGAAGCTAGCTTTGGTGCTCCTTCTTTTGGGTGCCTGATAACTGCTATATCTGAATAGCAACTAACTGTCCTAATAGTGTCTGCAATACTTTCTCCCTTGGCAACTGAGCTTGAATTAGGTTCTGAAAAGCCTATTACTTTTCCTCCTAATCTAAGCATTGCAGCCTCAAAGCTTAATCTAGTTCTCGTACTTGGTTCAAAGAACATTGATGCAAGTACCTTTCCATCACATACATGAGCATACTTTTCAGGATTGATGATTATTTCATCTGCTAAATCGAATATTTCTTCAAGTTCTTCATTTGTAAAATCCATTGGTTCAATTAAATGTCTTCCTTTTAACATCTTACTCCTCCTTTTCAGTCTCACTGAACTAATTTAAAGGCATAAAAAAAACCTTCATTCGGAAGGCATGCAAATTGGCAGCTTAAAAATAAGCTCCGCTCTATTTTCCTTCCTAACCTCTCTGGGTCAGATTAAAGGCTTTTTATGTTGTCTTTAGGTATATTATCACTATATTTTTGTAATGTCAATTATAAAATATGGAAAAAGGACTCAAAGTGAGTCCCTAAATTATGATTGACTTAATTGGTTTTTAATTTGAGTAACATCTTGTTGATTAGCTGTTGGCGCAGGTGTATAGTATCCTTTTTGCTCCGCTAATTGATATAATTGATACTGGAACTGCTCAGCTTCATTTCTAAGTTTTTGTAGAGTGCTTCTTAATTGTTGGTTTGAACATTCACTTATTGCTGTTCCATAAGAGTGGATACTAGATTTTGTCATTGATAATACGTCGTTTACAATATCTCTTTCTTGCAATTAAAATACCTCCTTTATATGGATTGAGTTAAGTTTTGTGCAGTAGTGTTAGCGTCTTGAGCGCCTTGACTAAACATTTGCTTAATCTGAGTATCTTGACACATGCTAGCATACTCGTTTAGCTTTGTTGACATTAACTTATGACTACTGACTATCTCTCTTAAATTCTGTAGTTCCATTTGATTGATTTGACCTAAATTAAGTGGATTTTGTAAAGCCATAAAATCTCTCCTTTCTTTTTATCCTTTAATATTTTGTCTCAAAACATTAAAATTTATTACTTAAATTTTTTTAAAAAAGTATTGACAAAATACGTGTTAAAAATTAAAATAGATAAATATAGTGAGAACAATAAATTTAATATTAAACTCTTATCAAGAGAGGTGGAGGGACTGGCCCAATGAAACCCAGCAACCGGTGTTGTAAACACGAGGTGCTAATTCCAGCAGCATTATATGCTGAAAGATGAGAGAGGCTAAACAGAATGTGTTATTTACCTCTTTCATTTGAAAGAGGTTTTTTTATTATTTAAAAACTTTAAGTGAGAAACTTAAATAAATATTCAGCTATTATCTATTTGATTTAGTGCAGTAATTGATTAAAGGGGTGAAGTAATGATTGAAATTAAAAATTTAAGCAAAGTCTACAAAAGTAAATACTCTGATGTAAATGCATTAGAAAATATTAACCTCAAGATAAATAGAGGTGAGATATTTGGGATAATAGGACTTAGTGGAGCAGGAAAATCTACTTTAATAAGAACTATTAACAGACTTGAAGAACCAACAGAAGGTTTAATTATTATAGAAGGCAATGATATTACTAAACTAGATAAAAAAAGTTTAAGAAACAAAAGAAAAGAAATTGGAATGATTTTCCAACATTTTAATTTATTAAACTCAAGAACTGTCTATCAAAACATTGCATTTCCTTTAGAAATAAACGGCTATGATAAAGAACTAATAGAAAAAAGAGTAAATGAATTACTAGAAGTAGTTGAATTAGTTGATAAAAAGAATGTGTATCCATCGCAATTAAGTGGAGGTCAAAAGCAAAGGGTTGCTATAGCTCGCGCTT
>CAYYDM010000075.1:0-8186 GCA_964470635.1 uncultured Clostridia bacterium
CCCATTAACTCTGTATAAGTCATTTGGCTTTCTTCATTTCCTAATACATATACTTCTCTATTCTTAAATTCAATTTCTTCAGGACTAACTTGCAACATATCTGCAGCTACATTTGCTAAAGTATCTCTTGCCATTTTTGCTGCTAAATAACTTGCATTACCTGAAATATATGTTTGTCTACTTGCTGATGTAGCACCACCTTCTGGTGTAACTCCAGTATCAGCAGCAGTAACAAATACATCTTCGTAATTTACCCCTAATGTTTCTGCAACAATTTGAGCCATTACTGTTGTAGATCCTTGACCTATATCAGCACATCCAACTAGCACTGTTGCAGTTCCATCTCCATGTACTTCTACAAAAGCTGCTGCTGGGTTTGGCAAACCTGTGTTGCCTATCCCGTACCACATACACCCTACTCCAGTTCCTCTTTTCTTCATGCTACTTCACCTCTCCTTCCTTGAATATTACTTCGTTTGCTTTCTCCATTGCTTTTTCTATTGTTTCTATTATACCAACACTGTCAAGTAGTTTTTGATTTGTTGGAGTTACAGAGCCCACCTTTAATGCATTTATTAATCTTACTTCGTAAGGACTCATACCTAGTTTTTCGGCAAGTAGATCCATTTGTCCTTCATGAGCTACAGCTGCTTGAGGAACTCCAAAGCCTCTGAAAGCTCCAGCCATTGGGTTATTTGTATATACGAAAGTTGCTTTTATTCTTACGTTTGATACTTCATAAGGACCAGTTAAATGAGTCATAGCTCTAGCTATAACAGCAGGACCATATGATGCATATGCACCTGTATCTCCTTTTACATGAGCATCTAGTGCTAATATCTTTCCATCCTTTGTAGCTCCAGTTTTAAGTGTCATAGTCATAGGATGTCTCTTTGAAGAAGCTATCATAGATTCTTCCCTACTTCTAACAAACTTTACTGGTCTTCCAGTATAGTATGCTAATAGTGCTGCGTGACATTGTACGGATATATCAAGTTTTCCTCCAAATCCGCCACCTGTAGTAGCTTGTATACTTCTTACTCTACTTTGTGGAAGCTTAAGCATTTTAGCTACTTCTCCTCTATCAAAGTGAGGATTTTGAGTTGAACTCCAGAATGTTAAAACACCACTTTCATATGTTGCAAGGCCAGCTTCTGGTTCAATAAACATATGAGCAAGGTAGTTTGTCTTATATGTGTTTTCAACTATTACGTCACAGTGTTTAAATGCCTCATCTACGTCTCCAAAAACTAAGTTCTTAGTTTGAAGAACATTTGTATTTCCGTGAATTTTATGTGAATCTTCTTTTAATGCATCTTCTATAGTAAATATTCCTTCTAATTCTTCATACTCTACTTCAATTAGGTCTAATGCTTGTTCTGCTATTTCCTTAGTTTCAGCAGCAACAATTGCTAATGCATCCCCTATTCTTCTTATTTTGTCATCTACTAAAACTGGTTCATCTTTGATGATGATACCAATTCTATTGTCTCCAGGTATGTCTTTAGCAGTTAAAACGCTAACAACCCCTGGTAAAGCTTTTGCTTTGCTTGTATTAATATTTTTTAAAATAGCCGAAGCTACATTACTTCTCTTTACGGCTCCATATAGCATACCATCTAACTCTATATCAGCTGAGAATAAGGATGTACCTAATACTTTTCCTAAGGCATCTTTTTTCTCAACACTTTTACCTATAACATCTAATTTTTGGTCTTTAACCATTACATCTGACATTTCCTCTGTTAATTCATACTTGTTCACGCTATTTCCTCCTTTCACTTATTTGTCTCTTGCTATTTCTACAGCTTCTATAATTTTTGTATATCCAGTACATCTGCATATGTTACCAGACATAGCTTTCTTAATCTCTTCTTTTGTTGGCTTTGGATTCTTCATAAATAAAGCCTTAGCTGAAAGTATCATTCCTGGTGTACAGAACCCACATTGTACAGCACCAGCATCTAGGAAAGATTGTTGTAGTTTATCTAACTCTCCATTCTTTGATAGGCCTTCTAAAGTAATTACAGAACATCCATCAACTTGAGGAGCTAAAGATATACAAGAAGTTACTGCATTACCGTCTACTATTACAGTACATGCACCACATTCGCCTTCAGAACATCCTTCTTTAACACTTGTAAGTTTAAAATCTTCTCTAAGCATGTCTATTAATCTTCTATTTGGATTTATTTCTATAGTTACATCTTCAAAATTAAGGTTGAACGATATTTTTACCTTTTCCAAAGTATAATCCTCCTTTATAAATACATAGCTTTAGTTTAAATCTGCTAGGATATCATTGAATAACTGTCTTGCAATACCTTTCATAGCTTCTCCTTTGTATAGAGCCAAATCTTTGAAAGGTGAGTTAGCAACGCTAATATTAGTTTTTTCAGATAGTTTTTCTATGCAGATTTCTATATTCTCTTGGTTTAACTCTTTGCCTAATAATAACTCTTCTACTTCTCTAGCTCTAACTGGATATCTAGAAATTGCACCTAATGATATTTGAGCCTTTGTACATATGTTATTAGCATCCTTTTCTATCAATGCACCTATACTTAAAACAACTATTGCCAAAGCTTTTCTTTTTCCTAGCTTTTTAAAGCTTGTAGCTGAATTTTCGCTAGGAACTGGGAAGAAAATCTCAGCCATTAGTTCATCTTTTCTAATTTGGCAGTTTCCAGGTCCTTGATAAAACTCTTCAAGTTTCATAACTCTTTCTTCTTTTTCACTTTTTAAAACTACTGAAGCATCAAGAGCCATAAGAGCAGCTATAGAATCTCCGGCAGCAGAAGCATTTACAATATTTCCTCCAATAGTTCCCAAGTTTCTTATTTGTGTTGAACCAACTTCACTACAAGCTATTGCAAGGGCTTTTGCCTTTTTATTTAATATTTCTGAAGACTCTAGTTGGCTGAAACTAGTTACTGCGCCTATTTTTATGAATCCGTTTTCTTCCTTAACGTATTTCAATTCATTAATTTTTTTAATATTAACTACTTTTTCTGGAGAAATCATTTTATGATTTATTTGAACAACGAAGTCAGTTCCACCAGCAATAATTTGAGTATCTTTATCTGCTCCAGCTAATACTTTAACTGCTTCTTCAACTGTTGTAGGAGCAAAATAGTTAAATTTTTTCATCTTATCCCTCCTGCATATAATTAGGTTTTTAAATAAATAGACACTGCTCAAACTGCCACAGTTTATAGAAATATAATAAAATATTATGATTGACTGCAATATGTTTAATGCAAAAGCCTTGCCAAAACTATATATATTGTCAAAACAATAACAATTCTAAAAATACTATTATATATTAGAAAGCTGTCCATAAAGCTTGTAGTCATTAACTGACGATTATAGTTAATCTTCAAATTTAGCATTTTCTATTTTTTAAAATAAATTCAATTAAATGTAAGTTAATTTCAAAATTTTTTCTGAAAACTTTTCATTTTCGAAATGTTTTCAGAAAAATAACGGCTTATCCTATAAAATCAAGCATTTTATACATTTCAAATTTGCAATGCCTATTTCGTTGTTGAAATGTTATTCGCTTTCAATATTTAATTGATTCATCTTTCTCCACAAAGTAGTGGTACTTATTTTTAGATAATCTGCAGTTTTAGATTTTATTCCATCATTGATATTAAGAGCCTTTTCAATAATTTCTTTTTCATATTTTTGGAGCATTTCTTCAAGCCCATTTTCATTTATATCACTAATATCAAAGTTTTCTTTTATATTTCTTGGCAAATGTTCTGTTCTGATTACCCTTTCGTTGCCTATTATATTGAATGTTTTTTCAATGCAATTCATCAATTCCCTTACATTACCTGGCCAGCTATAATTAACAAGAATATTAAGTGCTCCTTCATCTATATTCTCAACAAACTTTCCAAAGGTTATATTCATTTTTCTTATAGCATGCTTCACAAGTAGCGGAATATCTTCTCTTATATACCTTAGTGATGGAAGATTTATATCAAGAACATTTAATCTATAGAATAAATCTTGCCTGAACTTTCCTTCTTTTACCAGCTTGTCTAAGTCTTTGTTTGAAGCAGATATAACTCGAATATCAAGGGATATATCTTTCTGACTTCCTATTCTTCTTACTTCCCTTTCTTGCAATACTCTTAGTATTTTTGATTGAAGGTCTAAATGCATTTCACTGATTTCATCAAGAAATAATGTTCCTCCATTAGCCTGTTCAAAAACTCCTGGGGCACCGCCTTTTTTAGCTCCAGTAAAAGCCCCGTCTTCATATCCAAAAAAACTGCTTTCCATAAGGTTCTGTGGAATAGCTGCACAGTTTATTGCCACAAAAGGTTTGTTAAATCTATTACTTGCATTGTGAATAGATTGAGCAAAAACTTCCTTACCAGTACCAGTTTCTCCAAAAATTAAGACATTAGAATTTGACTGTGCTGCTATATTTGCTACTTCCTTTGCTCTATCAATTTCTTTAGACTTTCCTATAATATCAGAGAAATTATATTTTACATTCTGATATTTTTTCATTTCATTCATTAAGCTATTATTTTTTTGAATATGGTCCTCATTATTAAACCCAAAACCAAAATCTTTACCCATTGGAATCCTTACTGCACTCGCACCGCTAATATAATTAGATTCGCCAATTACAGGTTTTTGTTTTTTCATTGCTTCATTAGCATCTTTACTTATAGCCCCTAAAAATTTAGCATTCATTTCTCCATTAGAATTGATTGATGCTAATCTTTTTCCTTCGCTATCAAATACTACAGCCTCTCCCCCTGCAACCCTTGCGATAAAAGGAAGGGCATCGATTAAAGACTGTTTGAGTTGATTGCTATAACTTACACGTTCAACATTGCTGCAGCAAAGAACATAGTCTCCTATGGGTACACACCAAGTTTCTGCCCCAAGCTCGAGCTGTGACATCCCATGAACTGCTTCTCCTTTTTGAGCAGCTTCCTTAGCTAAATCATAGTAAACCCCTTTTAACGCAACCACTTCATTCCCTGTTGAATCTAAAGTTTTTATTCTTTCTCCATCTCTATTGGTAAGAGCTGCATATCCAGCGGTAACTCTAGCGATAATTGGAAGGGAACCCAATAGGGTATCAAATATCTTTTCCATTGCTAGATAACACCAACTTTCTATTATGACACACTTACTGTCGTATTTTGTTTTGTTTCTATTTTATAATTATAACAAAACATTGCAACTTTGAAAACATAAAATAATTATCTATTTTTTTATCAAAATGGAAAGAGCTCTAAATATTTAGAGCTCTTTCCATTAATATATCTTTTCTGTTTATTAATACCATCCTCTTAGTTTCATTGCATCTGCTACTTTTTTAATTGATATCATATATGCAGCAGTTCTCATATCTACATTGTACTGCTGTGATAAATTAATAATTTCATTAAATGCTTTTACCATTAAGTGTTCTTGCTTTTGTTGTACTTCTTCAAATGGCCAGTAATGATTCATTAAATTTTGTACCCATTCAAAGTATGATACAGTAACTCCACCAGCATTAGCTAAAATATCAGGTACTACAAATGCTCCTTTTTCATTAAGAACTTTGTTTGCTTCAGGGGTAGTAGGTCCGTTGGCTCCCTCAACAATAATTCTAGCTTTTATTTTGTCTACAGTTTGACTTGTTATAGAGTTTTCTAATGCACATGGTGAAAAGATATCACATTCTATTCCAAATATTTCTTCTCTATCAAGTTCTCTTGTTCCATTACCATATCCAGTTATAAATTTATTTTTATTATTAGCAGCATATTCTCTTAATGCTTTTACATCTATTCCATTTTCATCAACTAAGCAGCATGAGAAATCAGAAATAGCTACAACCTTTGCTCCTAGTTCTTCAGCATATAGTGCAGCAAAGCTACCAACATTACCAAAGCCTTGAACTACCACTTTTAGGCCTTTCATATCTAAGCCATTTTTCTTAGCTGCTTCTCTCATCATTAGAGCAACTCCATATCCTGTAGCTTCGTTTCTTGCCAATGAACCGCCAAAAGCAACAGGTTTTCCAGTAATTATTCCAGGAACGTTTTCGCCTCTCATTTTAGAATATTCATCTGTCATCCAAGACATTATTTGTGGATTTGTGCCAACGTCTGGAGCAGGTATATCTTTCTTTTCACCAATAACAGGTGATATAGCTATTATGTAAGCCCTAGAAAGTCTTTCGAGTTCACCTTGAGATAGTTGTGAAGGATCAACTATAATCCCGCCTTTTCCACCGCCATATGGAACTCCAACTACTCCGCATTTGAATGTCATCCAAGTAGATAAAGCCTTAACTTCATCAAAGTTAACTCCTGGGTGAAACCTTATACCTCCTTTTGCTGGACCAAGTGCATCATTATGTTGCGCTCTGTATCCTGTAAATACTCTAATGCTTCCGTCGTCCATTTTAACTGGGAAGTTTACCTCCAGTGTTCTTAATGGTTGCTTAAGTAGTTCGTAGACAGCCTCATCTGTTCCTAGTTTGTCACAAGCTGACCTAATCTGCTGCTGAACAATTTCAAAAGGATTTAAAGTTTTTTCAGCCATTTTTTATTCTCCCCTTTAAAAATTAGTTTTTAAACTTTAACATCTATTGACTCCTTTGTATTAATTATTTGTAACAAAGAATCAATGTGTTAAATAAATCAGACAATCAGAAGTAAAAAAATCCTGTATTGCGCATAATTCCGAGATGCAAACGTTTTCCCTGTTACTTCCAATATTACACTCAAATTATAGCACACTACATTTATGTTGTAAACATGTTAATAAAAAGCCTTTATTACATTTTTTACATATTTTTTGTAAAGAAATATTATTGCCTACTAGTAATTATTGCTTTTATATAGTTCTTAAATTCTAATTTTAGAAATTATTGATACTTGATGGAATTTGTAGATTATTAGTGTATTTTGTACTTATCCTTATATTTCTGTGCTATTTCAACTTATTTTCATCTTTTAATAGCAAACAACATATAGTACAATTGTATTTGAAAATCTTCCCAATTAACCAAATTATCCTTCTATATGATAAAAAAACTAATTTTATTTATAGGAGGCAACCTAATTGAAAAGTATTAAAACTAAAAGCACAAAAACCAAAAGCATCAAGACTAAAATCATTGCATCTATACTAATTTGTACTGTGTTATTAGCAGTAATCACTGGCGCAGTAAGTATACTTGTTAGTAGTAAAGCGATAAGAGAGGAGGCACACAAAAACATTCTATTAGCTGCTACTAGCAATGTAAATAAGCTAGATCAGTCTATAAGTCATTTTGAAAATTCAGTAAATGTTATTACTTCGACAATATCTGATACTAGAGACATCATTTCTATACTTAATGACCCAGAGGCTTCAGAGCATTACTTAAATGATATTGAACCTCTAATAAGAAATATAGCAAAAACAGATGAGAATATAGGTAGTGTATTTGTTTATTTTAGACCAGATTTTACTGAAAGCTTCAAATATATAGACTATGACAAAGTTGAGGGAACAGGTAACTTTAACAAAATAACAGACCTTAGAACTGAAGATTATAATCAAAGGAAAGACAGCAACCTATGGTTCTATGATGTAATTGACCAGAAAAGAAGTATTTGGTCACATCCATTTATAGATGAAAAAACTAATACTGAGCTAGTAAACTTTTCTTCTCCTATAATATCAAATAATCAGGTTATAGGTGTTGTAGGTGTAGACATCAAATTTGAGGATTTTAAAAGACTTGTAAGCGAAGTTAAGGTCTTTGATACAGGATACGCTTTTCTTCTAAATGAAGAGTATGATTACTTAATCCATCCAAAATTGATTGTTAACGATAATATAGGCACAATAAATAATGGTCAGTATAAGTATATTGTAGATACTATAGAACAAAAGTCTTCAGATGTGTTGGAAACATTTTTTGGAGGAGAAAATAAATTACTTGGTTATGATAGAACTAAGAATGGATACACTTTAATAGTTATTGCTCCAGTAGTTGAAATATATAAGGATATGTATGCATTAATAAGACTTCTTATTGTAATCCTTGCGGTAGGAATAATCATAGCTGTTATTGTAGCATTTTTATTCGGTAGAAGGATTTCGTCTCCAATAGCTAGTTTAACTAGTTTTATTAACAGTACATCTGAGTTTGATTTAGTAGAACA
>CAYYDM010000075.1:8196-9903 GCA_964470635.1 uncultured Clostridia bacterium
TGACAATAAAAATGCTAAACTTAATTTTTGTAAAGATGAAACAGGATTAATGGCATCATCAATAAGCAAAATGAGAGATGCTTTAAGAGGAATAGTTCATAAAATTTCACAAAATTCTAATCAACTAGACCTATATTCAAAAAGACTAGTCAGTGCCACTGACGAGACTTCTATGGCTCTTCAAGAAGTAGCAAAAGCTATAGAGGAAATGGCAGCAGGAGCAACAGAACAAGCTAAAGAAACTCAAGCAGGTACAGAGCAATTATTAATTCTTGCCAAAGAAATCAATGATATAGAGGAAAGTTCTTCTAAATTAAAGGATTTTTCAGATGAAATGAGTAAGCAAAGCATTGAAGGAGTAGAAAAAATAAAGGTTCTTAAAGAAAAGTTTAACCTAAATGCAAAACTTGCTAGTGAAGTATCTAATAATATACATGATTTATCAGATCAGTCTAATTCTATTCATGAAATAGTAAATACTATTCAGTCTATATCTGAACAGACAAATCTACTTGCATTGAATGCTTCCATTGAAGCAGCTAGAGCAGGGGAAAATGGCAGAGGATTTGCTGTAGTTGCAGAAGAAATAAGAAAACTTGCAGAACAATCTGCAAGATATTCAGATGAAATTGAAAGCATCATTACAGATATACGTGAAAGCATGTCTAAAACTAAACTAAATGTAGATATGTTTAATCAAATTTTCAACGAATCTAATGTGGCAATGGAGGAAAATGGCAAAGCCTTTAGATTAATTTATGAGTCTATAGAAAAATCTATTCAACAAATAAATACTCTTTTAGAGAAAATAAAAATAGTTGATGATACTAAGAATAGTGTTGTATCTTCTATGGAAAATATTTCTGCAATATCTCAAGAATCGGCAGCTTCTACAGAAGAGGTATCAGCTACAACAGAAGAACAAACTGCTACAATAGAAAGTATTGCTCAGATGGCTTTAGACTTACGACAAGTTGTTAATGAATTAAATGCCCTTGTAAATACTTTCAAGTTATAAAAAAAATAATCTCCTTTTTTCTTAGAATTTTTAAGAAAAAAGGAGATTTTCTTTTTTTAGGGTATGACCATCCTCTTAACCATAACATTAACTGCTAGAATGTTTAAGGATGTCATATTTTCAACTTCATAAATGGTCTGCTGTTGCATGAGTTTTACTAAAGGAATTATTGGATTGCCATATGTAACCTCAGCATTAAGACTTATTATAATTCCTTGTTCTAAATTTTTAACTTGTACTCCATAAACCCTTGATATTCCTATGACTTTACTTGCAGCATGCCTTAGTAAATCCTTTATAACACCATCTGAAATAGTATATTTGCCACGATAGCTAAAAGTAGGTCTTACTACAGTTTTTTCAAATACTTGTTCTTTAAGATTTTCTTTTTTTCTCCATATCTTCAGACTATCAATAAAATACCCAGAAAAGTCCTTTTTGATTTCAAAGGTAGGAACTGGTATAACATGCTTGCCTTCTGCTTTTCTAAACTTCCTTGCAGTACTTATTTCTTCTTCTGTTGAAATATCTTCAATATATACTCTCTCTTTTACATCAGGTAACTTCAATGTACTAGTTATTTTATCTATCATTTTATCTGATGTACCTAATATAAGTAATTTAGACGGATTGTGCTTCACTATTGCATCCCTTACTTCTTGTCTATGAACTCCATCCATAAAAACAGC
>CAYYDM010000076.1:0-2605 GCA_964470635.1 uncultured Clostridia bacterium
TTTTTAAAGCCTTTTTATATCCTTCCAATCTACTATGATTAGTTGGAGCTCCTTTTGTACCTGCAATATAGGCAATGTCTCTATGACCATTTTCAATGATATGTTCTACTATCTTAAACATACCATTTTCTCCATTAGTGAAAATGAAAGGAACTTGGTCTAAATCTATGGCTCTGTCAATAGATACAAACGGTATCTTATAGTCTTTAAGTAGCTCTATATTTTTATTCGTAGCCTTTAACGCACTAGTATATATAATGCCATCTACACACTTTTCTTTAAGTATCTGGATATACGTCCTTTCTTTTTCCTGATCATCATCTGTATTGCATAAAATAATGTTATACCCATACTTATTAGCAGCATCCTCTACCCCTCTAACTATGCCAGGGAAAAATGGATTGTTAATATCTGGAAGAACAAGACCGATTATATTAGTTTTTTTAGTAACCAGTCCTCTAGCTAAATTACTAGGAACATAATTATGTTTTTCCATAATATCCAAAATTCTTTTCCGGGTTTCTACACTTACACCTTCGCTCTTATTATTAATAACCCTAGACACTGAAGCTATAGAAACCTTGGCTTCTTTTGCAATGTCTTTTATGGTTATTCCCATATCTTTATTCTCCCTTATTAGCTTTTCTCACAGAATCAACAGTCCATTTTGAAAGCTCACTTATTTTTAGTTTTTCCATTCCTCTTACATATGTGATTAAATCGTCTCCTATAGGGGCTGTCCACTTTTCATCTATGCCGCTTAATCCATGGATTATTCCATATATGGTTGCTATCTGTGCTGCATTACAGTCCACATCTTGTCCTGCCATAGATATAATATTCATTGTTTTATCAAAATCATTTCCGCCATAATATAGGGCAACTACCTCTGCTGCTGCATTAGGATAAGCATGAATCCAATTGTACATTTTAAACTTTTCTTCGCAAAGCTTCCACGCTTCTCTCCAACTTTCATTGTTTTTACATTGAGTATATGCAAAATCTATTACAGAATAGTACTCTGAATCCTTTGGTATCATATCCATAGTTTTTTCTAATATAGTTCTTACATCTTTTTCTACAAATGCTAAGGATACTAAGATAGAATTAAATATTTCCCCTATAACACCATTATTGTGATGAGAAATAACTGCATCTATCCAAGCTAATCTAGCAGCCTCTTCAGGGTTTCCTGGTGCAACCATGCCACAGATAGCCCCTCTCATCTGAGCACCTATCCATTCACGATAATAGTTATTGAATTCGCCACTTAAAGGTGGATATATTCCACATCTTATATTTCTTAATGCTATATCTTCTGCTGACCATGCTAATGGAATTATTCCTACCCATTCTTCAGCTATATCTGCTGAAGTAATATCATATCCTTTTTCATTGAAGGCCTTTAAAAAAGCAAGTTCAAATGTAATATCGTCATTATAAGTATTAGGCTTTCTAACGTAATGTTTCACATCTCCAAAGGTTTTTTCTATGTTTTCTGTTGTATATCCTTCAATTGCAGTTCCTAAAGCACCACCACATATTTGTGCTAACCAGCCTGCTAGTGTTTTTTCTTCAAATTCTCTGCTGTTGATATCTACCTTGTCGTATACAGGAAACTTTACAGAGCTTTTATAATCTTCCCATTGAGTGTAAGCTTTATATTTCCAATAAGGAGAATTTAAATCTTTCTCAGCATTATTTAAAAGATTAAATATCCTAGCTGATATTTTGTTTAATTCAATAATATTATTTTCTTCTATGGCTTTAAATCCTAATGGAATTAGCTTTTCAGCTTCTTCAACATTGTATCCCATGTTTTCCATAGACTGTATAGCTCCTATTATTATTCTTTCAGGTGCAAATGAACCTGGAACATTGCTGTTCCATATCAACTTTAGCCTTGCTTCCTCGTAACCACCAGTTAAAGCAGCTCCCTCTTCCCAAGTCTGTTCTTCTTCACTTAATACTACTGGGATAGCCTTTTGAGTTAATTCATATTCTAATTCCCAAGCTTTTTTCATGTATTTCATTCCCCCTAATATTTGATTTTGTTTTTACCTTTTCCTGTTTCTAATATGTCTTTGGAGCATTCTTCTATTTTTCTCCAAATATCATTATTCTTATATATAACATTTCCATTCCTTTTTACAAACTTACCATCTATTATTGAATGTATAATGTTCTTACTTTCAGCACTGTATATTATTGATGCTAAAGGATTATATACAGGATAAGTATTACTCATATTTAAGTCCCATATCAATAAGTCTGAACTATATCCTTCTTTTAATATACCTGAATTAAAATCTAAGGCTCTATGTCCTCTCATAAGAATGCTCCACATCTCTTTAAGAGTAAATTCTTCAGCCCTATTATTTAGTTTGCCTAATAAAGCAAATAATCTCAATTGTTCTAGAGGATTTAGTGTATTAGAGCTGGCACTTCCATCTGTTCCAATACATAATGGTAATTCATCGTACATATCCCACAAGCTGCCTTTTCCCATGCCTAATTTCATATAGGTTTTTGGACATACTGCAAAATATGTTTTTTCATTTATATATTTAATATCCTCTTTTGTAATCCATAATCCATGTCCTAT
>CAYYDM010000076.1:2615-9738 GCA_964470635.1 uncultured Clostridia bacterium
CCCAGAATCGTATAATACTTCAAAAGGGGTTTTGTCATATGTTTTTAAACTTTCCTCAACTTGTTCTTTAGTCTCAGATACGTGTATATGAAGTCCAACATTTAATTCTTCAGCCTTGCTAACTATTTTTCTCAATATACTAGGAGGACATGTATAAGGTGCATGGGGACCCATTCTCAGTTTTAACCGGTTGTTTTCATTCCTTCTGTTCTCAATAATAGAAGCTGCATCTTCTAATATCTCTTCAAAATTATCTGCCAACCCAAATACAGTAGGTGCTATATCTCCACGAATCCCACTTTCTATAACAGCCCTGCAAACTTCATCTGCAAAGAAATAATGATCTGCAAATGCAGTTACTCCATTATCTAGCATTTCAAATATTCCTAATAATGCTCCATAGTAAACTTGCTCAGGTGTAAATTTGCTTTCATAGGGAAATATCTCTTTATTAAACCAGTCATCAATGTTCACATCTTCTGCCAATCCTCTTAATAATCCCATTGGAACATGGGTATGAAGATTTACAAGTCCTGGAGTAACAAAATATTCTTTACAATCAATTATCTCTATTCCTTCATTATCTTCAAATGTTTCTTCTATTTTAGCTATCTTTCCGTCTTTAACGTATATTGATTTATTTTTATAGATATTTCCTTCTTCGTCAATTACATTGGCATTTTTTAAAATAATGTCATATTTATTCATAAGCTATCATCATTTCCTTGAACATTTGAACGAATCTTTCTCTATCTACACCTAATGCCACCTCTGCATTAGGTTTGTTCTTAGTTACTCTAGTTAAATCTACAACAGTCTTTCCATAAGTTAATTCTCCAGCGGTTTCAATGGCTACATAGTAATCTTCTTTCTCTATTATTGTTGGGTCAATAACTGCACCCACCGCCAATGCATCATGGATTATAGCTTCATTTAAACCAGAATATTTTTTCCGAAATTCTAAATTTGAAATTAGCAACCCATTTACTATATCAGTAACTCTACTATTTACTGAAACTATCTCCTCTATTTCCTTTTCAAGAATTGTTGCCTTGTGGGTAGCATCTAGTCCCACCATAGTTATAGGTATCCCTGATTGGAAAACAATATCTGCAGCCTCCGCATCTACGTAAATATTAAACTCTGCCGATGGAGTAGTGTTTCCTATATAACATGAGCCTCCCATGAGTGTTATCCTTTGTATCTTACTTACTATATCTGGATATTTCATTAGGGTAATTGCTATATTAGTTAGTGGTCCTAAAGCAATTAATTGAAGCTTACCTTCACAGGCTATAGCCTCTTCGTATATGGTATCCCAAGCACTTTTTTCGTAAAAATCCCCATTATTTTTATCTAATACCACTGAGCCTAATCCACTTTCGCCATGTACCCATTCAGCAGTTTCCAAAGGCCTTAATAAGGGTTTTTCTGCTCCTTTTGATACTTTTATTTCTTTACTTGCATAACCTGCTAAGTCTAATAAATTTCTGCTAGTCTTAACTAGGGGGATATTTCCCCCCACTGCTGTTAGAGCTCTAATATCTAATTTGTCTGATGAGAAAGCTAATAACAAAGCAATCGCATCATCCATTCCTGGATCTGTATCAATAATAACTGGTATTTTCACCTAGAAACCTCCTTATTGATAATATTTCATTGCTTCAACAAGCATATCTACAAATCTTTCTCGGTCAATATCAAAGGCAACATCTACATTTTTTTCTTTGCCTAACACATCATAATAGTCTACTACTGTAGCACCTAGTGTATGTTGTCCTTTTGTTTCAATGGCTACGTTCAATTTTTTAGTCTCTATAATACTTGGATCAATAACCCAAGCTACTGCACAAGGGTCATGTAGAGGGCTTCCTTCAAATCCTGTATCCAAGTGAAATTCTGAGAAAAAGTCTAATAGCTCTGCTACCATAACTGCTACTTTACCGCCTAAGCTTCTTATTCGTTCTATATCTTCAGCATAAATAAGTGCTTTATGTGTAACGTCTAATCCGCACATTGTAATTGGTATCCCTGACTTAAATACAATATCTGCTGCTTCTGGATCAACTAATATGTTAAACTCTGCTGCTGGAGTCCAATTACCTCCAAAACAAGCTCCACCCATAAGTGATATTCTCTCTATTTTATCTTTTAACTCTGGATAACATAGTAGGAATCTTGCTATATTAGTTAAAGCTCCAGTTGGAATTAGAGTAACCTTTTCGTCACTTTCCCTAAGAACTTTAGCTATAAGTTCTATAGCTGATAAATCCGAGGGTTTTAATGTTGGCTCTGGAAGTTCAGGACCATCTAATCCACTTTCTCCATGTACTTCTGGAGCAATAATAAGGTCTCTCATAAGTGGCTTTTCAAATCCTTTTGCTACAGGTACATCTATGTTAGCAAAACTTAAAACCTTTAAAGCATTATTTAATGTTTTTTCTAAAGTCTGATTCCCTGCAACTATAGTAACAGCCTTTACATCTATTTTATCACTGGCAAATGCCAATAGCAGGGCAATGGCATCATCATGTCCCGGATCGCAGTCGATAATTACTGGTTTTCTCATCTTTTTTCCCTCCTGTATTTCTTAGTCCTATTTGCTTGTTGCACTGAATAAAGTACTAATCCTAGTATTGTAGTTAAATATGGAATCATCTGCACAAATTCTGCTGGGACCCTTAATGACTGCATTACATTAGACAATGCATCTGCAAATCCAAAAACTAATGAGGCAATCAATGTACCAACTGGGGTTCCTCTTCCCATAGCCTCCGCAGCTAAAGCTATGAAGCCCCTACCTGCAGTCATGTCTCTAGAAAACCATGAAACATAGCCCATTGACATGTAAGCCCCACCTAATGCTGCAAGAGCACCACTAAGCATTAGAGCCAAGTATTGTATCTTTTTAACGCTAATACCTACAGAATCTGCTGCATTTGCATTTTCTCCTACGGCTCTTATTTTAAGTCCCAATGGTGTTTTATATAGAAATACATAAACAAGAAACACTGTTATTAACGCTAGGTAGGTTAATATATTATGTCCTGATAGCACATCGCCTAATACAGGAATACTGCCTAATAATGGTATATTGACCTCGGGAGCTACCATGCTCTTTAATGATATAGATATACCTTTATCTTTGGCTATTAAATATAACAAAAATACTGTTCCGCCACTGGCAAGTAGATTAAGTGCTATTCCTGTCAATATTATGTCTGATTTAAGGTTAAGTGAAAAATATGCTAATAATAATGATAATAATACACCTGCTATAACTGCACATATTATCCCAATTAAAGCACTTTGAGTAAAAGCACTGACTACTACCCCGGTTAGAGCAGAAGTAAGCATAATACCTTCCAATCCTATATTTATAACCCCTGCCTTATTTGATACTAATGCTGCTAGAGATGCAAAAAGTATTGGTGTTGTAACTCTAAGAATTGAATATCCAAAAGTTGTTGTAAATATAACATTGAACAATTTTTCCATCTACTTAACCTCCTTAGCAGCCAATTTTTCCTGTGAATCCTTAACGATTCTTTTATGTTTCCATTTTGCTAAAAACCTTTTTGCAGCTATTAACATAATGATAATGGCCTGAATTACTGATATAACTTCACTAGGAACATCTGATGATCTTGCCATTATGTCTGCTCCTACTCTAATATAAGCTAAAAACAATGAGGCTATAGGTATGAGTAATGGATTTGTCCTTGCAAGTATTGCAACTATTATACCGTCAAATCCATATCCTGGCAGTACCTGCCATTGAAATCTTTGATACATACCTAAAATTTCAGTACTTCCACCTATACCAGCAATTAATCCACCTATTACTTGAGAATAAATGATTACTCTTTTTGTATTTATACCAGAATATCTAGCAAAACTTTCATTTAATCCTGTCATTCTCAACGCATATCCCCATTTTGATCTATACATGAATAGATAAGTTAGAAAAATAAATGCAATTGCTATAAATAGTCCTAGGTGAATTCTTGTACCTGGAACTATTTTGCTTAATGTAGCCGTATTATTAAATATATATGAAGCAGTGTTGCCGGCATTAGGATCTCTTATAACATTGTTGACCACATATAGCCCCATGTATAAACAAACATAGTTTAACATCAATGAGGACACCAATTCGTTAGCATTCCATTTTATTTTAAGGAGTCCAGGTATTAGCCCTACAATGGCACCAATTAATCCCCCGAATAATATTGCAATTATAGGATGTATGCCTTCTGGCATTAGAAACTTAATTGCAATAAAAGATGCAGCAACTCCTCCCACATAAAAGGCTCCTTCTCCTGCCATGTTAAACTGATTTGCTTGGAACATAACACAAACTGCAAGTCCTGAAAATATAAAAGGTATAGACATTTCTATTACATTACCAAAGCGCCTTATAGATGTAAGTGGACCTATTAAAAATGTAGTTATTGAACTTAAAGGCTGATCGCTTACTGCCAATATAATTATTAAAGCTAATAACATGGCCAATAAAATAGCCACAAAGGTTCTAATTATTTCAAATTGAGTTTCAATCTTTTTAGTGCTCATTATCAGCCCTCCTTATTTCTTCAGGGGATTGTTTATCTATTCCTAGCATGTATCTTCCTAATTCTTCTTCTGTAATTTTAGAACTATCTTCAAAATATGCTACTATCTCTCCACCATACATTACTAAGAGACTATCACTAAGCTCCATTACCTCATTTAAGTCTGCAGATATTAACAAGACAGCAGTTCCATTATCTCTAAGCTCTACTAATTTTCTATGAATAAACTCTGTAGCACCTACGTCAATACCTCTAGTTGGTTGGTTAGCTATAATAAGCCTTGGAGAAGAAGAAAACTCCCTAGCAACAACAACTTTTTGTATATTTCCTCCCGATAACATCCTTACTTTTTGCTTTCCATTATCACATTTTACTCTATAATCTTTTATAAGCTCGTCCACCATGGAGTGAAGCTTCTTCATATTCAATAATCCACGTTTGTTTAGAGCATTATTGTCGTATCTATCTGAAATAATATTTTCTTCAATAGTTGCTTCTCCTGCAACTCCATAAGTCATCCTATCTTCTGAAATATGGGATGTCCCTAATTCCCTTATTTGTTTTATGCTCAAATTTTTTATGTCTGTATTTGCTATAGTTATACTGCCTTCACGATACTTGCTTAGTCCCGTAATCAATTCGACTAATTCCCTTTGTCCATTCCCTTCTACTCCTGCTATGCCGACAATCTCTCCGCTTCTAACTGTAAAATTTATGTCATTGAGAATCTTCTTACCTGTATCATCTAAATAATTAATATTACTTACTTTTAAAATTGCCTCTTTAGGTTTACTTTTTTCCTTTTCTATTTTCAAAATAACATCACGGCCTACCATAAGTCTTGATATATCTTCCTGAGATACATCTTTAACTTCATGAACTCCAACGCTTCTTCCGCTTCTTAAAATAGTTATTCTGTCGCAAATCTCTTTGATTTCTTTTAATTTGTGGGAAATAAATATTATGGTATGTCCTTTTTCTTTAAGTGTTATTAATTCTGCAAACAATTCCTTTGTTTCTTGTGGTGTTAAAACTGCTGTAGGTTCATCTAATATTAATATTTCTGCACCTCTAAGAAGTGCCTTTAATATTTCTACTTTTTGCTTTATTCCTACTGGCAAATCTGCAACCTTTGCCTTTGGATCCACAATTAAGTTATATTTTTTAGATATTTCTTGGGTAATACTTAGTGCCTTTTCAAAATCAATTAACCCTTTTCTCTTTGGTTCCATACCCAGCACCATATTTTCTGCTACCGTTAGTGAAGGAACTAGCATAAAATGCTGGTGTACCATTCCTATCCCATTTTTTATTGCCATTGTTGGTGAATCAATTTTAATACTATTGCCTTTTAAAAATATCTGTCCTTCTTCAGGGGTTTCAAGCCCAAAAAGCATTTTCATGAGAGTACTTTTACCAGCTCCATTTTCTCCCATTAAAGCATGAATTTCTCCTGCTCTTACAGAAAAATTCACATCTTTGTTTGCAACAACTCCATTAGGATATATTTTGGTTATACCTTCCATCCTTAATATTTCATCTGCCAAGTTTATCACCCCTAATTCCAAAAATTCATATATTAAACTACATGCACTGGATATATCCAGTGCATGTAGTTTTTGTTCTTTATGGTTTCACTGAGTTTCTGATATCATTTAAAGTCTCTGTCTCCATGCCTAGAGCTGAATCTACTTTAATTTCCCCATTAATTATTTTTTGAGAAAGTTCTTCTATAAGTGCTTTATATTCTTCCGGTACATTTTTGTCAAAGAATTCATTTTTAGCTAATCCTACAGCTTCTTCTTTTAATCCTAAAGATTCTGCAGTCCCCCATTGAAGCTTTCCTTCTTTTTCAAGTTCAATAGCTCTAACTAGAGAATTATCAACTCTTTTTAATACAGAGGATAGTATTAAATTAGCTTTTTCTTCATCTGAATCTTTAAACAACATAGATTGATCTGAATCAACTCCAATTGCATATTTTTGTTCACTCTTAGCTGCATCTAAAGCTCCTAAACCAGCCTGTGATGCTACTGGGAATACTATATCTGCTTTTTGATTAATTTGAGCTAGTGCCATTTCTTTTCCTTTAGCACTGTTGAAAAAGTCTCCTATATAAGATATTGCAACTTTTGTATCTGGATCAACATATTGAGCTCCTTTAATATATCCTACAAGGAAGTCATTAATAACTGGTATATCTACACCACCAACAAAGCCTATAACTTTTTCTTCGTTTGCTAGTTCCATGTCTGAACTAGTAATCTTTGCTGCTAATGCTCCTGCTAAGAAAGAACCTTCATTTTGTTTATAGTTTATTGAATATACGTTTTTAAAATCACCTTTGCTATAATCTACAGCAGCATCAAATAATATATATTTCTTTTCTGGATGCTCTGGTGCTATTTTTTCTAAGTATTCTTGCATTTGCCATGTACCACAAATTATAATATCCCAATCTTCTTCAGATACGTCTGCTAAAGATGGTTCCCATTTCATTTGGTCAGGACCAATTTCTATTACCTTTGTCTCTGCACCAAATTTTTCTT
>CAYYDM010000077.1:0-7741 GCA_964470635.1 uncultured Clostridia bacterium
CAACACTAGTTTGCTCTATTTTTAAGTCTTCAGATTCACTAGAAAACAAACTTTGTATTTGAGCGAGTTTCTTGTTCATATTGATTTTTTCTTTAACCTTGGTAATTACAGTTTGTACTTCGATAGCGTCAATGGGCTTTGAAATATAGTATTCTATTCCGCTTTGATATGCTTTAGAAATCATATCCTTAGAAGATACCTGAGAAATCATAATGTACTGAATATCAAGATATATCTTCTTCGCCTCTCTTACTAAACTAATGCCATCTTTCCCTGGCATCAACAAATCAACTAATACAATATCAGGCTTATATATTTCTATTTCTTCTAAACCGCTTATTCCATTATCGGCTCTTCCTATTACATCTCCTAAGCTTTTATCCATTATTATTCTTTCCAAGATTCTAACAATATTATCATCATCTTCAACTATATATATTTTCATTTTAAACTCTCCTCCAATGCCCTTCTTGGAATACATATATAGAAACTAGTTCCACTTCCTATTGTGGAGCTAACATTTACTTTACCACCCAATTGTTCCTCTACTATATACTGAACTATGCTTAATCCAAGACCTCTATTGACTTCACCTGTATTATAATTTATCTTAGTTGAAAAGCCAGGCGAAAAAACATATTTTAGACCTTCTTCATCTATTCCAGTTCCATTATCAGATACTATAAAATGATGTTCTTCTCCATCTACTTCATGACTTACAGTAATTTTAGCTTCTTTTTGTGAATTAGGTATTGCATCCATACTATTCATAATGAGATTCCGAAGCATGGACATAAGATAGTAATGTTTAGAAGTATAAAAATTTTCTCCTATATTGAATACAAGATTTATATCCTTATCTAATCGTCTTATTTCTCTTTTCATAGTCTCAGAAAGTATACTAATAATATCTTTAAAATTCATTCCCTCATCTTGAAGCCTATTTTCTGTAATTTCTTTCATGCCTCGAAGGGCCAATTCGTATTCTTTTTTTATTTCATGTACATCTCTAGCGATGGTTACTGCTCCATCTGCCCAGCTATCTTTATCTATGTTTTGATTTATCTTCTCGAATAGTCCATAGGAGTTAGACATTACCTCTTCTATGTTGTCAATGTTCTTTTCCATCCAGTACATTTCTGTTTTTAGTTGTGCAGTTAACCATAGAAGTCTTTTATATCTCTCTTCATGCTCTTCTTTCATTAGAAGCATTTTATAATATTTAAGTCCATTTAAAACAAGCCATACTATACTAGAACGTATTAATGCCACAAAAAACAATGTAGTGAAAATCTCCCAACGGGCTTGAGAGTCCCCTACCATAATTCTAACATACAGTTCTGCAACGTTTGCTCCAAAATCGCTGACGACCATAATTAATAGTAATTGATTAACGTAATCTTTAGTTCTTTTTCTGATTAATAACGAATAAATGATTCCATAGAATGTATAAAACAGTATCTCTAATTGATATGACCATATGACTTGGTTAAGATTACCTTTCACTAAAAAATAGATAAATATTCTAAGAAAATATACTGCTACACCTGATACCACTCCTGTTGATACTGGTTTTAGCTCTTTGTAATGAAAAAGTATTATGGCAAGTAGTATTATTCCTCCCGAAACCCTAAAATCAGTACCTGAAAATCCAATATTTATTTGTGAAGCTAGTGCAACTATTGCTGAAGCAGCTAAAATTTTTTTAAAGTTTTTCAAGCCAATCCACCTCAAGTTTTTGTTGTTAACTACGGCTAACTATGTATATAGTTTAACATAAAAATCACTGTAAAAGAATTACGATATAAACAAAGACTCGATTTAGAGAAGGTATAAGAACTATTAGCCATTACATATACAGCTATAAAAATACAAAACTGTCCCAAAATAATGTTAAATTACTTTGAGACAGCTTATCATTTAATTTATATGGTCCATTGACCATGGATTATACCTACTAAATACCATACCCCATTTACGTCTTCAAATACTAGCTTTAAACTTCTCCAGTCCATTCCTTCATATTGTGGCTCAAATCCCGTAAAATAAAACTCCACAGAATATCCTTTTGGATAGGCTTGTTTTACATTGTCAATGCTGTTTCCCTTTCCTATTGCTACATTGTTTCCTATAATATGCGGGTTAGCAAAATCTACATCGTAAATAAATTTATCGTAATAATTATTAAAACTCAATTTAATTGGTTCACCAGAACCATCATAATGTCCCCATAGATACTCTTTGGTATCCTGTACAAGGCCTGCTACTTGTTGTGCCGTAAATACTTGATCTGTTTTAGTGTCTACATAAGGATACGGACTAAACCTTAGTCCATTTGTAGGATGAACATATGATGATAGATTTTTCATATCTTTAGCCTTAATAAGTCCAATTGTCTCTATGACTCTAGGAAGTAGGCTATTAGGACTCTTAACACCTAGCCCTGATTCAAAAGATACTATTCTATCTTCTAAAGCCTTTTTTTCACTTTCTAATTCATTTATTCTAGCATCCTTTTCCTTCAGTTCCTTCTCTAATTTCGTAGTATTAGTATTACTAGGAACACACCCTGTTATTAATGTTGTAAAGACTAAAACAAGCAAAACAACTTGTATTACTTTTCCTTTCAAGTTAACACCATCCTTTAGCTTTATCATATTATTATAGTAACATAACAATATATATTTACCCAAATAATCTTTAAATATGCTTTTTCTGAAGAATTATAGCTATTTGAAAAAATAAGCTTTTAAAAAAATATTCTGAAAAAGGTGTTGACAATATAATATTATAGTATTATGATATTGCTTAATATAAAAAATGCTTTGATGGAGAGAAAGATATCTACACTTAATTACAGAGAGTTGGGTAAGGTGAAAGCCAACATTAAGAAGATATGTAATATTCACTCCTGAGCAGATTCGTTAAACGACTTTTCAAGTAGGCGAATCCGAGTGCCCACCGTTATAAGGGATAGGACTGTTAGGTCTGAATAAGCGATGACTTTTTGTCATAATTAGGGTGGTACCGCGGATATAAAATCTTTCGTCCCTATGAGTATAGCTAGAAGCTATATTTGTAGGAGCGAAAGATTTTTTTATTACCCAAAACACTTAATTTCAACATAATTTTCAAAGGAGGAAAAACAAATGAAAAAAAGCAAAATCAGTAACTTAGCAGCAATAGTATTAGCTAGTATCTTAGTTTTATCGGGGTGCAATTCAACCAGTAATGAAGTCAGTAGAACTTCTGGAGAAAATGTCTTTAAAATTGGTATTAGTCAATTAGCTGAACATCCAGCATTAGATGATACAATAAAAGGCTTTGAAGATGGATTAAAAGAGTTAGGGGTAAATGCAGAGATAATCTATAAAAACGCCCAAGGCGATATTCCAAATACAGTTAGTATAGCTCAGAAATTCGCAGCTGATAAGGTGGATTTAATATTTGCCATAGCAACACCAGCAGCACAAAGTGCTAAACAAGCTACTTCTAATATACCTGTGTTATTTAGTGCTGTAACAGATCCTGTAAAAGCAGAAATAGTTTCTGATTGGAAAAATGTTGGTAGTAATGTAACCGGAACATCTGATATGGCACCCACAGCATCACAGTTAAAGATGTTTAAAGAAATCAATCCAGAAATTAAAACCATCGGTATATTATATAACACTAGTGAAGCTAACTCACAGGTTCAAATAGAAGAAGTAATGAAACTAGCACCTGCAGAAGGTCTTGAAGTTGTAACTGTTGGGGTAAGTAATGTAAGTGAACTTCCTCAAGCTATTAGCTCTATAGTAAAAAAGGTAGACGCATTATATATGATTACCGATAACATGGTAGCAGCATCAGTAGAATTAATGTCAAAGGTAGCCATAGAAAATAATATGGTTACAGTTTCAGCAGAAGAAACACAAGTAAAAGGCGGATTACTTGTTACAAATGGCCTTAGCTACTATGAACTAGGAAAGCAAACTGCAAAGATGGCAAAAGAAATTCTTGTAGATAAAAAAGATGTATCAACAATACCTGTTGGAACAGCAGAAAAAACTATAACAACAGTAAATATAAAAACTTTAAAGGCATTAGGTTTAGATGAAAATTTATCGTTATTCAAGGATGCTGTAAAAGTAGGAGAGTAATATTTTAAAACTGCTATAGAATTTGATTTCAAAATTCATATTGACTTGGAGGTACGAAGATGAATTCATTATTTATAACATCCTTAGAACAAGGACTTATATTTGCTGTATTAGCTATGGGAGTTGTGTTAACATATAAAATTTTAGATATAGCCGACCTTTCGGTAGAAGGAACATTTCCATTTGGAGCCTTTATATTTGCCAAGTTTGCATCTATGGGATTAAACCCTATATTAAGTACATTGATAGCCTTCTGTTTTGGTACATTAGCAGGATTGTTTACAGCAACTCTCTTTATTAAATTGAAAATAAAGCCTCTATTAGCAGGAATATTGACTATGACAGTACTGTATTCAGCTAATCTTAAAATAAATGGAAAAGCTAATATCCCTTTGTTTAGCTATGGTTCAATTTTCGATTTGAGTTCTGCCATAGTAGTATTAATAATAATTGTCTTGTTACTTAAAATAATTATTGATCAATTTTTAAAAACTGAAACAGGCTATTTATTAATAGCAACAGGAGATAATGAATCTCTCGTAAAATCCTTAGGAGAAAATAGCAATAAATATAAGGTTATAGGACTAATGATGTCTAATGGGCTAGTCGCTTTAAGTGGTGCTTTAATGGCTCAAATACAAGGTTTTGCAGATATAACAATGGGAAGTTCTATAATAGTAGTAGCCCTTGCTTCAATCATTATAGGCGATACTATAAAAAGAAGTTCTAATAAAATTAAAAATACTACTAGGGCAATTGTAGGAGCATTAATCTATAAACTCATTGGCGGAATTGCCATAGATTTAGGTCTAAATCCTACTGATCTTAAGGCTATTAGTGCAATAATAGTAATAGCATTTATTTCATATAATAATTTTGCTGCTAACCTATTAGTATTTAAAAAAAATGTAGGAGGAGAAAAAAATGTTAAAAGTAGAGAACCTATCAAAGAGTTTTAATAAAAATACAGATAATGAGATAAATATTTTTGACAATTTTAATATAGAATTCGAAGAAAATAAATGTACTGCAATAATTGGTTCTAATGGCTGCGGAAAAAGCACTCTCCTTAATTTAATAGGTGGAAGTATATTAGCAGATCAAGGACAAATATTGCTAAATGGTAAAGATATATCAAAATTAAGAGAAGAAAAAAGAGCAATCCGTATAGGAAGAGTATATCAAAATCCTTCTATGGGTGTATCGCCCTCGCTTACTATATTAGAAAATCTATCCTTAGCTGATAAAAAAGGTGAAAGATTTACTTTAAAAGGGCTAATAAAAAAGAATAACGTAGATAAATATATAGAACTATTAAGAGATTTAGATTTAGGTCTTGAAAGTAAGTTAAATACTAAGGTTAATTTTTTGTCTGGTGGTCAAAGACAATGCCTTTCGTTAATAATGGCAACTATGAAACATCCTGATTTATTACTTCTTGATGAGCATACAGCAGCACTAGATCCAAAAACATCTAAAGTAATAATGCAAAAAACAAAGGAATTAATAAACAAGCATTCTATAACAACCATAATGATCTCCCATAATATGAAAGACGCTGTAGAATATTCAGATAGGATAATAATGTTAGACAGTGGAAATGTAGTATTTGATAAGGCAAGTACAAATGTAACAGAAAAGGAATTGATTGATATATATAGAGAAAAGCTCACACAATTTGTGGCTTAAATAAAGAGGTAATAATGAGTCACTATTATTTTACTACAATAGTGACTCATTGTTATTTCAAATTTGCCTAGTGTTAAAACATATCACTTCACCTAAATTTATTAAGCTATATAATGCTTTGCTTGGGTATTATTATACATATATTTTTCATTTAATCAGCATCTAGTTCATGTCTATAATTGCTGGATATTTGTTAATATATTTGTAATAGGGGGAATCACTTGTTTTTTCCTAGAAAGTATTCCGGGGGCATAAAAAGAGTCATTAGTAAGTGTCTTTTCAAAAGCTTTTGCTACTAATTCTTTATTATGGCCTACTACAACCATTTCTGAAGCTTGAGCAAATATATCTGTTAGCATTAGTATAAAAATAGAATATCCCTGTTCCTTTGCTCGTTCTTCCATTAATGATACTAAATCACTTTTCATAGCCTTTAAGCTATCTAAGGCCATAGTATATACTTGTGCAACCCCTACCTTATCCTCACCTATAGCAAACGTCTTGAAATCCTGGTTAAGTAACTCCTGTGGTGTTTTTCCCACTAAGGAAGTTCCTGCCTTGAACATCTCCATAGCAAATTTCTCTATATCTAGATCTGCAATCCTTGCTAACCTCTCTAAAACCATTTTATCAGTATTTGTAGACGTAGGAGACCTCAATAATAGGGTATCTGAGATTATGGCTGCTGCCAATACTCCTGCAATTCTCTTCGAAGGTCTTCTACCATTTTCAAATAAAATGGAAGCAATTATGGTAGATGTGCTCCCCACTGGCTCGTTTCTAAAATATATTGGATTGCCAGTAAAAACATCTGCTACCCTGTGATGATCGATAATTTCTAATATTTCACATTCCTCCAGACCATCTACAGACTGACTACGTTCGTTGTGATCAACTAAAATTACCTTCTTTCTCATGCTAGATATCAAATGATATCTAGATATTAGCCCTACAACTTTATTGTCGTCACCTATTACAGGATATGTCCTATAGCGTGTTTGAGACATATGGACTTTCACATCATCTACTAAATCATCAAGGAAGAATACCACTAGATTATCTGTAGTCATTACATGTTTTATAGGAACAGATTGTGATATTAACCTAGATGTTGTAAAGGTATCATAAGGTGTTGATATTATTGTTATGTCTTTTTCTTTTGCATGGTTTATGATATCTTCATCTACTTTAGCATTTCCAGTTACAATCATTAGTGAAATACCACTATTGACTGCAAATTCTTGAACATCTTTTCTATCCCCACATATAACTATGTCATTTTCTTCTATGTATTCAACTACTGATTTAGGCTCCATAGCCAATGTCAAAATCTTTCCTGTAAAGGGTTTTATCCTATTTGGAATATTAACTGGATTAGCACAAAGAGTATCTATAATATTATCTATAGAAGCACCTGATCTTCCCAAAATGGTATTATCCCATACATCTATATAATTCTGGACTATATCTGATATTGTTACAATCCCAACCAGTTGCTCATTTTCATTTACTACTGGAAGACTGTTTAAATTATTTTTTTTCATTAACTCCAAAGCTGTACGCAATGAAATATCTGGACTGACAGGAACTATTTTATCAAAATTTAAATCCTCAACACATAGCCTTACTGTTTCTATAAGAGTAGGGGCTTCAACTCCAAAGTAATCGAGAATAAATTTTGTTTCTCTATTAATTTCTCCAAGCCTTACTGGTACAGCATTCACATCTCCATTAGCATTTTTATATTCTGCATAGGCAAGAGCCGCGCATATTGAATCCGAATCTGGATTTTTATGTCCTGTTATATATATTGTTTCCTTCATACTATATCTCTCCTAAAAACATTTTGAATTCAGCACTATATAGTTAATTCTTTTTTATAAAATTATAAAAGCCTGACCCCCTTACCA
>CAYYDM010000077.1:7841-9614 GCA_964470635.1 uncultured Clostridia bacterium
ATAAAAGCCTGACCCCCTTACCAATAATATGCTACAAAAAACCTGCTAATATTAGCAGGTTTTTGTAGCTTATCTCATCTCTATTGCATCCTTAGGACATTTCTTCGCACATGCCCCACAGCCAATGCACTTGTCTTCCATTACTTTATGTTTTGCTTTAAGCTCTCCCTCTATAGCATCTACTGGGCATTGCTTTTTACAAATAGTACATCCAATACACTTTTCTTCATCAATAGAAGCTTTTTTTCTATTTCCAAAGTCAGCCCAAATTGCTTTAGTTGGACACTTTTCTGCGCATATCATACAGTTAGTACATTTGTCATAATTAATCCTTGCAAGGTTGTTCTCAAATTCCATAGCTCCAAAAGGACATGCCTTCACACAGATTTGACATCCAATACACCCTACTGTACATTTTACTTTTACATCTTTTCCAAACTCTTTACTATTGCAGTCCACTACTACTTTTTGTTCATAAGGAACCATTTTTATAACAGTCTTTGGACATTCTGCTACGCACTTCCCACAGGCAGTACATTTTTCTGGATTTATTGCTGCTACTCCATCTTTAATATCGATAGCACCAAACTGACATACACTCACGCAAGTTCCTAATCCTAAGCAGCCAAAGGAACATGCCTTGCTTCCGCCAGAAACTAAAACTGCTGCTTTACAATCCTTTATACCTGCGTACTCAAACTTCTCAAAAGCATTACAACTTGTACCTCCACAAGTAACTCTGGCAACTTTTTTATCTGTTTCACCAGCAGCTACCCCCATTATTTCTGCAATTTTCTCTGCACTTACAGCTCCACCAACAGGACAAGCATTTACCGGTGCACTTCCATTTGCTATGGCATTTGCTAATCCATCACATCCAGGAAAACCACAAGCTCCACAGTTAGCTCCTGGTAAAGCTCCTCTTACTTGTTCAACCTTTGGGTCTACTTCCACAGCAAAGACTTTAGCTGCTACAGCTAAACCTGCTCCAAATATAAGTCCCATACTACTTAAACTAACTACAGCCGTTACTATACTATTCATCGTCCCATTCACCTCCTATACAAGTCCAGTGAAGCCTAGAAAAGCTATTGACATAAGTCCTGCTGTAATAAGAGCAACAGGAAAACCTTGAAAAGATTCAGGTACATCAGCTAATTCAAGTCTTTCTCTTATACCAGCAAAAAGTACTATTGCTAGTGTAAAACCTATAGCAGCTCCAACAGCATGAACTACACTTTTTAATAATGTTAATTCCATTTGAATATTTAATATTGCAATACCTAATACAGCACAGTTAGTAGTAATAAGTGGTAGATATACTCCTAAGGCCTGATAAAGAGTAGGGCTTGATTTTTTTATAAATAATTCTACCAGCTGAACTAAGGCTGCAATTATTAATATAAAAACTATAGTTTGCATATATCCTAATCCAAACTTATCTAATATTGAAACCTGTACTACATAAGTTGCTGCAGAGGCTATGGCCATTACAAATGTAACAGCTGCTCCCATGCCAAGTGCAGTTTCTACTTGCTTAGATACGCCAAGGAAAGGACAAATACCTAAGAATCTTGACATTACAAAGTTGTTAACTAATATTGAACTAACTAATATAGCAAAAAAACTCATTTGTACCCCTCCTCTAACTATTTAAAGCTTTCTTTTTCATTAACCAATTCTTAAATCCAATTAATATTCCTAAAGCTAGAAAAGCACCAGGAGGTAAAATCATCAATAGTGCTGGTTTATAAGCCTGTCCAAAAAGTGAAA
>CAYYDM010000078.1:0-2471 GCA_964470635.1 uncultured Clostridia bacterium
TACCTATTACAAATAAACTTTCCCCTTCACAAATCGTAATAATAAACCTTCCATAAAAATATACATTACTATAGGTCTATACTTGTTTTTTTGGGGTGATGTTTTGAATAAATCTAGCTTTATATATGGTGCTATAATACTTGCCATAGTCAATTTTATAGTCAGGTTTATAGGATTTGCCTATAAAATCATACTGTCTAAGCGAATAGGTCCTGAAGGAATAGGGCTATTTCAAATTGCTTCTCCAGTTCTAATGTTTTTTATAACATTTACTACTGCTGGAATCCCTGTAGCAGTATCAAAACTAGTAGCAGCTCAAAAAGCTTTGAGAGATGATCAAGGCTGTAAGAAAGTCTTACGAAGTGCACTTTTTCTTGCTTTTTCTATATCATCAATATTTATTATCATACTAGTTATGTTCGGTAAACCTATTTGTTCAAACATTTTAAAAAACAATGATGTATATTACTTAATAGTATTGCTATCACCAGCAATAATGATAATATCCATATCATCAGTTATAAGAGGATATTTTTATGGTCTAAAAAAAGTAAGTCCAGCAGGAATTGCCCAGATAATAGAACAGCTTTCTAGAATAATATTTGTTCTAGCTACTGTACGCTATTTTCAACCAATAAGCCCTCAGCTAGGAGCAGTTATTGCAGTTGTAGGCATAAGCGTAGGAGAGATATTTGGACTTCTGTGGTTAATGTTTCACTATAGACTCCATTCTAAATCTCAAGTTTATCTTCCTACAAAAAGCCAAAGCTATGTTTCTTTTCTTTCTAAAATAATCTATATTTCGGGACCTATTACATTTTCAAGATTAATTGGTATGGTAATGCAATTGGCAAACGCAGTGCTCATACCTCAAAAACTTGCAGAGGCTGGATATACTTCAAAAGAGGCGATTGCAATATTTGGTAAAGTCATGGGAATGTCATTTCCTTTGCTATTTTTACCCTTTACTGTTACATCAGCTTTAGTAGTAAACATTATACCGAATCTAGCAGAAGGATTTGAGCAAAAAAGATTTGGTAATATGAGAAATGATATAGCTTTATGCATTAGAATCGTATTGCTAATTTCTATTCCACTTACAGTTGTTTTTGTTTTATTTTCAAAACCTATTGCTATGGCACTTTATAATGACAATGATGTGGGAAGGTACATGAGTATGTTAGGTTTTAGTACTGTTTTTTTATCTCTCCAAAGTACATTATCTGGGATATTAAACGGAATTGGTAAGCAGGTTCCTGCAACAGTTAACAATTTAATAGGTGCTTTCCTCCAGTTGTTGGCTACATTATTTTTAGTAGGTAATCCTTCTTATGGAATTAATGGTTTTATAATAGGTTTTATAGCATCAAGCTTTATAATATGCACACTTAATTTTATAACTTTAAACAGAGTAATAAGTATAAATATAAGCCTTAAGGATTATATAATTAAACCGATATTTGCTTCTATACTCTCTATAGTTTCAATAATGCTTACATATAGCTATCTTTTAAGTCTAAATGTTAAAAATTACATTGCCTTGTCTATATGTCTTGCTACTGGTGGAATTGTTTATATGCTGGCTCTGATTATTACAAAGACCATCCCACCTCATCTAACGAAAAAGCTCTTTGATTTTAGAGTGTATAAATAAATAATATATAAATAAGCCCGAAATATTTAAAGCGGAGATTTAACTTTAACTCTCCGCTTTTTTATAGTCTAATAAAACATAAACTATTTCCATGAACTTCTTAATCAATAGATTTCAAAGATTCTACCATTTCAATATTTCTAAGCTTATAATACATTGCAAAATTTACGAAAATCGAGAATATTAGAGTTAATAGTATAGAATATACATAACTCAAAGGCTTCAGCTTAAGGCCAAACATTATATTTTCCATTTCAACTGTTACCATAATAAATCTGTGTAAAAATATACCTAGCACCAGCCCTGCTAAGGTTCCAATGAAAGTTAAAATTGTATTCTCTCGATAAACATAGGCTGATACCTCATTGTCATAAAAGCCTAAAACCTTTATAGTTGCAATTTCTCTTATTCTCTCACTTATATTTACATTAGTTAGATTATATAGAACTACAAAGGCCAAAGCACCAGCAGATACAATCATAACTAAAACCACATAACCTAAGCTCTTTATAGTGTCTTCAAAATTCCTTCTAATACCTGTATTAAAGCTTACACTAGATATTCCTTCTTTTTTTATTAATTCCTTTGACAGAGAATTTTCAAATTCTTTAGAAGTATTCTCCAAAATTCCTATTGCCTCATTAAACTTTACTTCCCTGTCAAAAACTTCTCTATAGTATTCTGGAGACAAGTAAGCATAATTAAAAGTATAGTTTTCTGTAATACCAGTGACTTTAACTGTAGCTTCATCGTCACCACTTTTTATGGTTATTTCGTCACCTACATTTACATTTAAGCTTTTACCTATTTGTTCAGT
>CAYYDM010000078.1:2481-9596 GCA_964470635.1 uncultured Clostridia bacterium
GAGATAACTATTCCTCTTTCTGGAATATGAATCTTTTTCTCATCCTTACGTCTTTGTAAGCGAATAAAATCATCTATTTTATTCAAATCCCTCGGAACAATTATAGAAACATCTTTTTCAATATTACCTGAAGCTAGAGTTCCACTTTCTTTTAAAATCAGTTCATAGCTTTTTATATCTTTATTTTCACTTATATATTTTTCACCTTTAGGCTCTAATCCTACAGTCATATCATAGGTAAATAGTGTTCCAAATTGTCTGTCTACAACTGTCCTGATAGAGTCTCTTATACCAAAGGCTGTCAACATCAAGGCGGTACAACCTGCTATTCCGAACACAGTCATGAAAAATCTTCTTTTATATCTGAATATATTTCTAATTGTAACCTTATAAGTGAAGTTAAATCTATTCCATATAAAAGGTATCCTTTCAAGGAGTATTCTCTTGCCTAACTTAGGTGCCCTTGGTCTCATTAGTGACGCAGGATCTTCCTTTAATTCATTATTGCAAGCAAAAAATGTAGTTACAGTCGTTAGCCCAATAGCCACTAAGGATACTGAAAGAGCTAAAAACACATTAAATCTAAGTTCTACAGGAGGTAGTAAATACATAATCCCATAGGCATTAAAAATAATCGTTGGGAATAAAATATATCCAATGGCAATTCCTAGAATACATCCTAGTATAGTTGCTGCCATGGCATAAAAAATATACTTAAAGGCAATGTCGGCCTTTCCATAGCCTAGAGCCTTTAACGTCCCTATATTTACTCTTTGTTCATCTACCATTCTTGTCATAGTAGTTAAACACACTAATGCTGCAACTAAAGCAAAGAAAACTGGGAAAACTTTAGATATTGCATCTATTCTATCAGCAGCTCCACCGTAGTCCATATAGGAATAATGGCTTTTTCTATCTAGTACGTACCATTTAGCTTTTTTAATCTTATTTAATTCTCTTTCTCCATCCTGAATTTTCTCCCATGCTTCATTTAATTCATTATCTGCTTTTTCTTTAGATGTAATATATTCTTCTTCTCCTTTAGCTAGATCTATTTTTGCTTTCTCCAGCTCTTTTCTAGCCTTTTCAATTTCCAAAATACCTTCTTTTTCTTTATCACTTAGATTTAGCTTTTCCGATTCTAACTTTTCTCTTGATGATGTTAGTATGGCCTTATTTTTATTAAGCTCTTCCTCAGCCTTAGTTAGCTCTAATTTTTTTGCCTCTAATTCTTTCTTACCACTTTCTACTGCTTCTTTTGTTTTCCCTAGAATACCATTAGTAGTCTGTAACTCTATAGTCAGCTTTTCTTTTTCTTCTTTAGGCAACAATGGATTTTCTAATGCAGTATTAATCTGTGCTATCTTTCCTTCTATTAGGGCTATACTTTCTTCCCCTTGTTTTATTTGCTCCTCAGCTTTTTTAAAGCCTTCATTAGCTAAAGCCTTATTTTCATTGAGAGCCTTTAGCCCCTTTGCATACTCCTCTTCACCTTTGAGTAATTCCCTTTCTGCTTCTGCAATCTTTTCTTTGCCTTCAGCGATGGATACATTAAATACCTTTTCATTATCTTTAAGCTTTTTCTCACCACTTGCTATGTCTTTTTTAGCATCTTCTATTTTATTTGATGCCTCATTTAATTTCTCTTCGGCTTTAGCCTTTTCTTCAAAATATTCTTTCTTCCCTTTTTCTAATTCATCTTTTGCTTCTGTAAAGATACTTTCATATCTAATTTTTTCTCTATCCTTGGATATGTCCTTAATTTTATCTTTAACTACTTTAACAACATCAAAATATTCATCTTTATATGAATTTATTTCCTTTGCATCTTTTACAGTAACAAAAATATCTGTATATACATCTAATTTAAAGTTCTCTTGGGGAATCATAATAAAATCTCTTACTTTCCCATTTCCAATATCACTGTTTCCCTTTTCAAAAGATAAATAGTATGGACTTTGAATAGCACCTACCACCGTAAATTCAGCGTTCTTTAGACTATCTGATAGAGGCTCTTTTTTTCCAGAATAAAGCTTAATCTTGGAGCCAATTGGCACACTTAAATAATTTTCTTTTCCAGCTTCTACTACACATTCATCTGTTTTCTCTGGTAATCTTCCCTGGAGTACTCTCATTCCATTTATTTGATCTTCTGATGAGAACCCATGTACCCTAACTACTACTTCATTTTCCTTGTACTGTGTCAAAGCATCCATAATGTAAGTTCCAAAGCTTTCTTTTACGCCTGGAATGCTGCTTATTTCATTCATGTCATCTTCAGTTAATCCCAATGTGGATACTATTCTTAAATCCATTAGATTATAGTCATCATAATATTTATCAGCAGTATATTCCATAACCTGTGGAGAAATTTTTACCCCTGCAAAAAATGCTACTCCTAAAGCTATAATTGCAACAATAGAGATAAATCTACCTAGTGATTTTCTAATATCTTTTAAAGCATCATTTCTTAGCGCAGCCTTTTTCACTACCACTCAATCCTTTCTACTGGAGTAGGATTGCTGTTTAAAGTCTGGCTTTCAATTCTGCCATTTTTGACCCTAATAACCTTATCCCCCATAGGTGTTATGGCTAAATTGTGGGTAATTACTACTACTGTCATACCCATTTGGCGACAGGTATCCTGTAGAAGCTTAAGGATTGATTTCCCTGTGTTATAGTCTAAAGCTCCAGTTGGCTCGTCACATAAAAGTAACTTAGGATTTTTTGCTAAGGCTCTAGCAATGGCCACCCTTTGCTGTTCTCCTCCCGATAGCTGGGCAGGAAAGTTCTTCTTTCTTTCACTTAAGCCTACTGCATCTAATACTTCACCTGGATCTAAAGGAGCTTTACATATTTGAGTTGCTAATTCTATATTCTCAAAGGCAGTTAAATTCTGAACTAGATTATAAAATTGGAACACAAAACCTATATCATGCCTTCTGTATGTTATAAGTTCTTTATTTGAATAGGAGCTTATTTCTTTGTTATCAACTATTACTTTCCCAGAACTAACTGTATCCATACCTCCTAATATATTTAATATTGTACTTTTCCCTGCTCCACTAGCTCCTGCTATAATGACAAATTCTCCCTTATCAATGGAAAAGTCAACTCCTCTTAAGGCTTCAGTTTTCACTTCTCCCATTTGGTATACTTTTTTTACATCTTGAAATTCGATATATTGGCCCATTTGCTCTACTCCTTAGTTAATAATAATTAGTAAGCTACTCATTTGTTATATATTTAGATAATATCACATTTTTCAACAAATTTTTTAATATATTTCATTATATACTGCCCATTTTCAATTTAGATAATAGATTAAGTGTTACCAATCCTGGCTTAAAAAAAGCTCACTTCTGGCTTTTAGATTAGTTTCTACCAGAAACGAGCATTTATTTACAATTCTTTTCCATTCTTAATTTCTTTTCAAAAGCCATTCTCTTACTTTTATCTTCTAAATATATTATTCCACAATACTGAAACGCATTTTTATAAAATGATTTCTGCATTGGTAAGTTTTCTTCATGTGTATCTACTTTGATACTGTATATACTCCTACCTAAACAAAGTTCTTCTATATATCTAAAAAGTACAGATGCTAATCCTAATCCTTTGTAATTAGGGTCAATGGCCATTCTATGTATAACTGCATATTTGTCATTGCTCATCCATTTACCATCATAAATAGAATCATAGGTTTTTTCTCCATCAAAACTAACTGCTGCAGTGCCAATTACTATATTATCTTTTGACAGAACATAACTATAGTTATTGTTAATATCATTTATTATGGTTTCAATGTTAGGATAATTATTCTGCCATTGATTAATCCCCTGTTCTTTAAACCAAGCTTGCGCTTGCTTAATAATATTCATAATGTTTTTAACATCTTCTTCATTTGCTTTTCGAAATTCCATTCTGCCCCTCCTTAGTATAGGCTAAATGTCCAAACTAATCCCATATTTCTTAAGCCATTCTCTCCGGCTTTTATAATCTGGTATTATTTTCTCAACAAGATTCCAGAAATTAGAAGAATGATTCATATGTACCATATGGCACATCTCGTGAACTACTAAATAATCTAATACATGTAATGGTGCCATTGAAATCCTCCAGTTAATAAGAATATCCCTTTTGGAAGTACAGCTACCCCATCTTCTTTTCTGCTCCTTTACTTTTATAGAGTTAGGCTTTACTGAAAAGTATGGTTGAAAGTACTCAACTCTTTCTAATATCTTTTCCAAGGTTTTACTATAATACCATTCCTTCATGGATTCTTTTAGCTTGTCCTGATCAGTAGTATTTGTAGTTATATAAAATTTTCCTTTATTAAGCCTTGTAATTGGTTTGCTTACTGTATTATCAATTATAATCTCAAGTTTATAATTTCTGCCTAAATACATAAAAGACTCACCATTGACAAATTCTCTATTCCTTTTGAGCTTTTCTGTTTCTTTTAATTCCGAAAGCTTTTTAATTATCCAATTAGCCTTTGATTCTACTACTTTCAGTATATCTTTTTCACTTGTCCTTTTTGGCGCAATGACAAAAATATTATCTGGAGGTTCTATTCTTATTTCTAGAGTTTTTCTCTTTCTATATTCTACTTTAAATTCTATTGTTTGAGTTTCGTGTTCAAATTTCATTTTCATTATGGATTCTCCCAGTATTTGCTAAATGCGTATAATTGCATTAATATAAGCATTCTATCATATTTACATGTCTGTAATCACGTTTGTTACCCACTTCTTTGATATTATCCTAGGTATACAGACAACTACTTTGACTACTTCTTCCATATATACTAATGCTGTAACATAGTATACAGGAAGTTTAAATACTAGTGCTCCTAGAAAAGCTAGAGGAACACCTACTAACCAAACAGCAGCCATTTCTATAATCATAGAGAACCTTGTGTCTCCGCCTCCTCTAAATATTCCTACTATAATAGTTCCATTCAAAACCTTCACAAAGAAAAAAACAGCTAAAACTATTAAAAGTTTTTTAGATGTTGTATATAATTCTGGCGTTAAATTCTTGAAAAACATAAGGATTGCATCCGATGTCAAGAACAATATTATACCTAAAATCATTCCTGATATAATAGATATAATCATAAAGCTATTAGCATATTCAATAGCTACTTCCTCTTCTTCAGCGCCAATTTTATTTCCCACCATTACAGTACATGCATTAGCTAGACCTCTAGACATTACCATAAAAACATTTTGTACAGTATTCAAAATCTGGACTGCTGCCGCTGCTTCTGTACCTATCTTTGCATAAGCTATAGAGTACAATACAGTTCCCAATGACCAAAATGCTTCATTCAAAATAACTGGATAGGCAGTTTTAAAATACTTTTTAACAAAATCACCAGTCCAATCAGTCATGTCTTTAATACTTCCTGCTAATGGATTCTTATTATTTGAATATACGAAATATAAAATGAGAGCTATTTCCACGATCCTAGCTATTAATGTACCATAGGCAGCACCTTTGATTCCGAGTTGTGGGAAACCAAACTTACCAAAAATGAGTAAATAATTAAATACTGCATTAGTTACAAATGAAACTATACTTACTACCATTGGCATCTTAGCCTCACCAATACTCCTTGAGGCAACTGCATAAGCAAAACTAATACCAGTAATAATATAACTAATAGAAACTATTCTTAAATAATCAACACCTAATTTAATGACTTTTGTATCACTACTAAAAATTCTCATTATGTGTTCTGGTATTAATAGTGCAGCTAATGTAAATATCACACCTAAAGCACTGACTATAGTAAGAGACAGACCTAATATTCTTCTTATATTCATAGTGTCTTTCTTCCCCCAAAACTGGGCAATAAATATTGACGAACCAGTAGCTACACCAAATATAGTCACTGCATAAAAGAAAAACACCTGATTTGCAAGACCTACTGCAGCTAAGGCCTCTTTACCCAAACTGGTAATCATAAGAGTGTCTAACATATTCACAGAAGAAGCTATTAAGTTTTGTAATGTTATAGGTAAAGCTATAGCTATCATAACTTTAAAAAAGTCTTTGTTTTTGAAACTAGTCCTCATCACTAACCTCCATATCAAAAGCAATATGAATGATTTTATCATATAATCATGTATATGTATATGCTTACAAAAAAATAATTAGAGTCTCTAAAGAAACTCTAATTATTATACTGTAATTCTATTAAGATAGAAACTATATTCTACTATACTACGAAAGATTAACTGCTACTATTGGTTTAATTAACTAAATCATTATAATCTTATCTCAAATACAATTATTTTTTCTTTTTTATGCTTGAACCAATTGCCAGTCCCAAACACATACCAATACTCATACCCACACTAATATTTTTAAAAAGTAACTGGCCTACGGTCATTCCAAGACACATCCCCAGGCACATCCCTACTGCCAAATAATTATCTTCTTCATTCTCTCCAAAACTATCGTTGTTTTCATCATCAATCTCTGTATTATTATTTTCCTTATTCATTTCATCCATAAATTCAAATTCTCCTTCTTTCTACTATATAAATAATTTTTGCTTCGCGTTATTCTACAAATGTGAATCATCAAAAACTCTGTGGCTCCTCTTACACATTCCACGACAGGATGTCTCGGTCTTTGTGTGTGGTTTTGGAAAACGTCTAAATTATTGCCAGGCGTGGATATTTTGCTTTTTTGATTTTTTAATAAATTTTTTATATAAGACTACACCTGCTAAAAGTCCAAAAATATGAGCCCACCAGGCAACTCCTCCTATGGTTCCAAAAACACCCGACATAATACCTGAACGAAGTTGACTTAGCTAGACTCCGCTTCGCTCCCAGTAAAGAGATATGGTGCACATCGCCCTAAGCTTGTACCCTCGCGCACCCTATAATAAGAATGCTGTGATGTTCATAATCCATATATTATAATAACTCTTTCAATTCAATACATTTCTTATACAGAGAATCAAACTCGCAACCGCAATTTCCACATTCTTTGTCCGCTTGTTCTATTGATTTAATTAAGTTTTCTTTTGTCCCATTTCCATCAAGATATGCTTTTGACGGAATAGCAATTAAATCCCAACCAGATTCTGCAAA
>CAYYDM010000079.1:0-5326 GCA_964470635.1 uncultured Clostridia bacterium
CTTTTATAAAATAAGACCCCCTGAGAACAGCCCCGATATCGCCATGTATTCTAACGTCCCGTATTTGCGACGTCCCTGAGCCGGACCTCATGGATAGACCCCCTGGTGGAGCTTCGCTCCCGGTGAAGGGATGTGGTGCACACTACCCTAAGATTGTGCCCTAGTGCACCTTTACGCAAATACCTTGTTAGAAGATGTGGCGATGTCTTTCCCCAACAATTCTTCGCATAATAAAAGTTACACATCGTAAATCTATTCCATTGAGTTAAAAAATTCATTTAGTTTATTTACTGTATTTTTATCTGTGGGATTTAAGTTGATTTCAAGTAAATAATTATAAATATCTATTTGTTTTTCTAGGTCAAATGTAAAACCCGACGAATAGTTATTTATTAGGAATTGGCTCAAATTTTCAAGTGTATAAGATAAATTCTTGTTATGCTTATATGAAGTAAAAGGAACCAATTCTTTTGCGGCTCCTAAATTAGCAATAATCCTTGAGTAAAAGTAAGTTTTATCTTGCCCATCTACCTTGGTATAATCTATATTTAACCCACTCAAGGCTAGGTCGAGAGATGATAAAAATGCTTTATCTGCTTGCCTTTGTAAGTTGTCCCTTTCTACCTTAATCTTATTCAAAAAGGCTACAGATAGAATCACAACTACCATAAATGTGATCATTAAAATGTTTCTCCAGTTTGTATTTTTTAACTTAATCAATTTGGCATTCTCCTTACTTCATATAGTTTCACCAATGTTTAGTCAAAAGAATAGAATAATAAAAATTTCATAATTATTTTTGTATATATGCTTCATAAACACAAATCGCCATACCGATTAGTCCCATAACACAAAATAATACAAATATTGAAATAGTTCCTGTACCTAACAAAGAACCCATTAGCCCAGTAATTCCGCTATAGTCCCAAGGATTAAATGCAGCCACAATTGTTAATGCTATTACTCCAATTAACCCTCCACAAAAAAGTAGCCCTCCAAATATCATTTTCTTCAATCGTATCCCCCCAATTTAAATTACCTTTATTATACATAATCCTATAATTGTGCAACATCCTGCTTTTATAAAATAAGACCCCCTGAGAACAGCCCCGATATCGCCATGTATTCTAACTTATAAATCTCCGACGTAGTGTCGGTAATCCTGATATATTGTTAGGCTTTACGACGTCATGCCGACATGTCGGGAATCCTGCCAATTAGTCATGTTTTACGACTTAGTGTCGATAATCTGTCCTATTTAGAATATAATACGACACTGGCATTATAGTATTTATATTTCCTATTTTGCTTAGCTATTTATCATTCATTATTTTATCTAATGGACTTTTTATTTTACTTATTGATGATTGGGTTACATGTGTATAAATTTCTGTTGTTTTTGAACTACTGTGCCCTAAAAGTTCTTGTATATATCTAATATCAGTACCTCCTTCCAATAAATGAGTTGCAAATGAATGCCTTAAGCAGTGTACACTCACATTTCTATTGATTTTAGCTTTCTGGCATGCATTTTGAAATATTCTCTGCACTGTCCTTTCTGTAATAAAACTATCTTCATTAGCGCCAGGAAAAATCCACTCATCTGGCCTTTCTTCACTATAATATCTTCTTAGTATTTGAAGTGCTGATTCAGATAACATAGTGTACCTATCTTTTCTACCCTTACCTTGGTGTATATGTAGCATCATCCTTTTACTGTCTATATCCTTTGCTTTAAGCCGTACAACTTCACTTACCCTAAGCCCAGATGAATATATTAAATACAAAATAGCTTTATGTTTTGTATTAGATAGTGCATTAAGTATCTTTAATACTTCTTCTTCACTAAGTACATTTGGTAGCTTTTTCTCTTTTTTAGGCCTTGCAAGTTCGTAGACTATATTGTCTTTTTTCAAAACATTTTTGAACATAAATTTTATTGCATTTATTGCTTGATTTGCATATGAATGACTTACCTTTTGCGCATCTAGTAAATAGTACATATAATTCTCTATATCTATCTTATTAATATCTATAGGTTTTTTATTCAAAAATTCCATAAATCTTCTTGAATGCCCTATATAAGCTTTCTTTGTTTTTGAAGAAAACCCTTGTAAGGACATTTGTTTTTCAAGTTCTTTTAGGACTACATTTATCCCTTCTCTATATGCGCCTTTATAATTTAAAATAGTAATGTTGAATGCACTTCCCCAATCAATATCCTCATTTATAAACAATCTAATTAATGAATTTATACTTTTTGCGTTATTTGGTATTATCCAAGACTTTGTATTGGGCTCCCATCTCCTTCCTTCTATATTTCTGATTTTATCTACTAATTCCTGTTCAAAATTAAATCTGACCTGTATTTCCTCTCTGTTAATTTTCTGTATACTTATCACTTCTTATCACCTCTGGAAGTAATATTGGCAATAATAATATAAGTCCTATAATACTTCTACATATTTAAGCCCAATCCTTCCAAATTTTTAGCTATTTTACATAAAGATGTCATCAATTAATATGATACACTCTAAAATTTCAAGACAAAAAACCGGGCATGTGCCCGGTTACTAGATTATACTCCTAGATTTCTTATTTGTTTAGTGTACATAGTCTTTGCAAACACATAATAGAATGTCTGGAATACTAGGTATATTGCTGCTATGGTTAGAAAATATAAAGTAATATCGTCTGAAAGCAAATTGCTTAAAGCTATCAATGCAAAGGATGCATGGCTAAATGTCACTATGAATGGTAAAAAGAATACAATAAATGATTGTGTAGATATGATTTTTCTCATTTCACCATCTGTCATCCCCATTTTTCTTAGGGATATGAACTCTTGTCTATCCTTTTGTATTTCATTAAACATTTTAAAGTATATAATACTGCCTGTAGCTATAAAAAACAATATTGATATAAATGTTCCGATAAATAAAAACAATGAAGTAGTTTGCATTATGTCGGCAAAGTCTGTTATTTTTTCAGAGAAAAAGATATTATCATTTTGAGGAACTATAGACCCTATTTCTTTTACTGCATTAGCAGACTTTAGCCAGTCTTTAATATTATATCCATAGTACATAATTTGCTCTTCTTTAGGAGTATTAGATTTAAATTTTTCAAAATCAACATCACTTACTATAGCTACATTGGTTTTATTCCTATCACCATCTATTACTCCTCCAGTTTCCTCGCCTACAAGCTTAAATTTATTCGGCTCTCCATTTATTATTAATGTCAAGAACTCATTGTCAATAAATAGTTTCTCGTTTTTACCCCCCATGATTACAAATTCATAAGAATTAACGTAAACCTTGCCTTCAGTCAATGTAATTTTTTCTTTCCTAAATTGTTCTGCTAATAGGTTATAGTCAGAGTTAGACATTACATAGAAGTCTTCTATATTGGGTTTACGATATGGGTTTTTCTCTTTATGGTCATTAACAGGTTTATCATGATTTTTAGCTTTTAGTAAGACAACCTGATTTTTATTACTTAATTCATTTCCATGCTTTTCTATTATCTCTTCTGATTTCTGCAGAATAGACATATCATTTAATCCTATTCCCGTTTCCATAAAGCTTATATCATGTGGATGACTTAACTGTATTTTCGCTTTTATACTTTGCTGAACAGAGTAAACACTAGCTGATGCAGTTAATGTAATTGCTCCAAGTATAGAAACTATAAACAATACCTTTGCATTATCCTTTAGCTTGTATATTATCTGAGATAACGTAATCATATTAGTGCCATTGTAAAATACCTTTTTATTTCTCTTAAGCTTACTAGTTACAAATACACTGAATTGTGAAAATAAAAAGTATGTTCCTGTGACAGTGAAAAACAAAACAGGGAACATTGTTAAAATTATCATCACACCCGACAATACTGCTAATCCGTAGCCTATGGCAATAAATAAAATTGCTAGAACAGTTTTTACTACAGAAAACTTAGGTATAGGCTGAGCAATCCTAGCTCCTTTTAGTAATTCCGCTATGTTATTATTTTTAATTCTAAATGTAACTATAAAGCTTATTCCCTGAAATAGGCCAACAAAGCTTAATGCGGTAATGACTAAAGCTTTAGTTGATATTAGAAATGGTATTTCTACATCTAATACCATAATGACTGTTATAGCCATAAAGAATAGCTTTGAAAAAAGTGCTCCTAGCAAAAGACCTGAGATAATAGATATGAAGGAAACAAACAGATTCTCATAGATTACATATCTTCTTATCTCTGCCTTAGTGAGTCCAAACATGGACAAAAGTCCAAACTCCTTTTCCCTAGACTTGAGAAAGTTAGAGATTGAGTAGAAGGTAAATAAAAAAGTAAATACTAGTATCAAAACTTCACATACTATCATAGTATTAGCAGCTAATATTCCTTTAGTTCCTAATGTCTTTACATTAGATACAGTAGGGTTAAATATGAAATTGGCAAATATGAAAAATACTAATACTACAAGGGTATTGCTCAAATAATACATTACATATCTATTGAAATTTCCTTTAATATTCTTATATGCTATATCACGCAATGTCATTGTAGTTCCCTCCTAACAGAGAAAGGGAGTCTAATATTTCTTGAAAAAATGCCTGTCTATTATTACCCTTTACAATTTCTAAAAAAAATTGGCCGTCCTTTATCATTATTATTCTATGACAAAAGCTTGCTGCAAAAGGATCGTGAGTTACCATCATTATTGTAGCTTTTCTTTCTTCGTTTAGACTTTTTAGAGATTCCATAACCTCTTGAGAGGATTTAGAATCCAAATTTCCGGTTGGCTCATCTGCAAGGATAATAGATGGGTTATGTATAAGTGCCCTTGCACATGCTGCCCTTTGCTGCTGCCCCCCAGATACCTCATAAGGCCTCTTGTTGAGTATATCTTTTATATTTAATAGCCCTGCTATATCATTTACCTTTTCTTCTATTACCCTTGCTCCCACTTTTTCTAATGCTAAGGGAAGTATAATATTCTCTTTTATTGACAATGTGTCTAAAAGATTATAGTCTTGAAAAATGAATCCTAGCTCTTTTCGTCTAAACAAAGCTGTATGCTTTTCGTCTAATTTCATAGGATTTGTTCCATTTATATAAAGCTCTCCCGAAGAAGGCGTATCTATAGTAGCTAATATATTTAATAGAGTAGTTTTCCCACTACCAGAAGGACCCATTACTCCTACAAATTCTCCATCCTCTATGCTAATGCTAAATTTATCTAAAGCCTTTACTGTTAGGCCTCCTTTTTTATTACCATATATTTTAGTTATGTTATCTGCTTTTAATACTGACATATTCCCATACCTCCGTT
>CAYYDM010000079.1:5426-9398 GCA_964470635.1 uncultured Clostridia bacterium
ACCATCCCATGGGTTAGTGCTTATATTTATTATAAAGAAAAAAAGGAAATCTTAGTATCGATTTCCCTTTCATTATAATTATATATCTTACATTATTGAAAGATTAAATATGTTTTTTCCTTTATAAAATATAATAAAAAACTTGGTCCCTTTTCCTTCCTCTGATTCTAATGCCAAGCCATGGCCTAGTTCATCGCATATTCTCTTAGATAAATACATTCCCATTCCTGTTGATTCAGAGGTTTTTCTCCCATTGATTCCTGTGAAAAACGCATTAAATACTCTAGCTCTATCCTCTTTTGGTATTCCAACGCCTTGATCCTCAATAGACAAGATAGTCCTTGCCCCTTCATCTTTTATTTCAAATGTAATATGCTTGTTTTGGTTTGAAACATCTTTTGAATACTTTATTGCATTCACTAGGATTTGATTTATTACGAAGTATATCCACTTATTATCTGTTTCTACAGTTATCTCTTCTTCACATATTATCTTAGGATATATGGAATTTCTTATTAAGGATTTTTTATTATCGTTTATTACTTTTCTTATAATGGATAGTATATCTACCTTTTCGACTTTAAAATCTAGATTAAATTGACTTAATCTTGCATTGCAAAGCATCATCTCTAGCCCATGAGTTATCTTTTCATTTTCTTCAGAGATACTTTCAAGTATTTCCTTGTAGTTTTCTTTATTTTTGTCTTGCAGCAATAGATTAATCACTGATACAGGGGTCTTCATCTGATGTACCCATTGATTGATAAAGTATATATATTGTTTTTGGTTTTCTTCATATTTAGATAGCTTATCACTATATGATTTGTATGTTTCATTCAAGATTTTATTATACATTAATTGTTCGTAAGTTCTGGCATCTGTCACACTTAAAATACTGTCTAAATTATTAGATGAATTAGCTACTTTGTTAAGATAATTATAAAAAGGCCTGTTTTTCAAATAATCGTATGCCATGAAAAATAAAAATAATACCAATGACATAAAGAAAGAATAAAGTATATTTTCCTTTGGAAATTTCTTTTGATTAATGATTAAGGTTAGGTACATTACTAAAATTATCAGAAGTGTATTTGCAAAAAACGCCACTATATAGCTAATTCTATCCTTTATATAATTTTTAAAATTCATACACAGTACACCTCTATTCTATAGGCTATCTACTCCAATTGTTTACGATCTTATAGCCTTGTCCTCTTTTGGTCTCTATAGCATCTTCTATTCCTATGTCCTCAAGTCTCTTTCTAAGTCTTGTAATGTTTACTGAAAGTGTATTGTCATCCACAAAGTCTATATCATTCCATAATATTTCTAGCAACTCTTCCCTTGAAACTATTTGATTGACATTTTTAAGTAAAGAATATAATAATAAAAATTCTTTAGTGCTAAGCTCAGTTTTTTTATCATTATATTCTATTATATTTTGATGAATATACAGATATAAGCCGTCTACTTCATAAACTTCACTATGACTATTTTCAGAGTACTCTCCATATACTCTTCTAATAACTCCCTTTATCTTTACTATAAGCAAATCATAGGAAAAAGGCTTGGTAATATAATCGTCTCCTCCATTTTCTATGGCCATTACCTGATCCATATCTGAGTTTCTAGCAGAAATGAATATTATCGGAACCTTTGAAACTGTCCTTATATCTCTGCACCAATAAAAGCCATCATAATATGGCAGGTTAATGTCCATTAGAACTAAATGAGGATTATGATAGACAAACTCTTTTTTAATTTGCGAAAAATTTTCAACTGTACATATTTCATAACCATATTTTTCTAGATGGCCTTTAATTAATTCTTGGAGTTTTTTATCGTCTTCAATTACCATTATTTTGTACATGCCGCACCTCTATTTAAAATCTTGTGATTATCAAATATAGAGCTTCCTATTCTAACTTTCCTATTTCAACTTAAGCTTAGATAATGCATCAGCAAGAGCTGAGTTTATTGGTTCTTCCTTGTTTTTTTTCTGTTCCTTAAGATATCTAGATACATCTTTTTTCGAAACATTATTCTTTGACTCTTTTCTTCTTTCATTAAATGCGGATAGTTTTTCTCTATATCCACAGCTACAGATAAATATTTGTCCTTCTCCCTCTCCATGGAGCTGTAGCTTTTTCTTACAATTTGGACATCTGGCATTAGTTTCTTTAGAAATGCTTTTTCTGTGTCCGCACTCTCTATCCTGGCATATAAGCATCTTTCCCTTTTTACCATTTACCTCAAGCATATACTTCCCGCACTCAGGGCATTTAGTTTTAGTAAGATTATCATGTCTAAATGTATCTTCACTTTTCTTTATTTCACCTACAACTGCTTTAGAATAGCTTTTCATTTCACTAATAAAAGCATTTTTGTTCAGTTGTCCCTTTGAAATGGCTCCTAGCTTTTGCTCCCATTCTGCTGTTAATGTTGGTGATTTTAGGTCTTCAGGAACTAGTTCAAGTAGTTGTTTACCTTTAGACGTAATGAATATGTCCTTACCCTTCTTTTCTATTAAAAATGTTTTAAATAGCTTTTCAATAATATCTGCTCTTGTTGCTACTGTACCTATACCGCCAGTTTCTCCTATTATTTTGATTAGTGCCTTGTCTTCGCCCTCCATATATTTTTTGGGATTTTCCATAGCAGAAAGTAATGTTCCTTCATTAAAAGGTGCTGGTGGTTTAGTTGCTCCTTTGGTTTGAGTAATAGAAGATATTTTAAGTGTATCTCCCTTATTTATATTAGGTAATATCTGCTCTGCAACATCTTCTTCATAATCTTCTTCAAAATTATTTGAGTAAACTTCCTTCCAGCCTTGGGATAATACTATTTTTCCTTTAGCAATAAATGTCTCATTTCCAATGTTAGTTTTTATAGTGGTCTGCTCGTATTCAAAGGCTGGATATAGCACTGCTAAGAAACGCTTTACAACTAAATCATATATTTTTCGTTCTCTATCGTTTAGTTCATTTAAAAATACTGTCTGCTCTGTTGGTATAATAGCATGATGGTCTGAAACCTTGCTGTCATCAACAAAGGATTTGTTTGCTTTTATAGGATTTCTTAGGACTTTATTTGCTATAGCTGCATATGGTCCTATGCTACAAGCTTTTATTCTGTCCTTCAATGTATCTACTATATCAGAAGAAATATATCTAGAATCAGTTCTTGGATATGTTAATACCTTATGGCTTTCATACAATCTCTGCATAATAGAAAGAGTCTCTTTTGCTGAATAACCAAAAATCCTATTTGCATCCCTCTGTAATTCTGTTAAATCATATAACCCTGGAGAGAAATTTTTCTTATAGGACTTATCAACTTCTATTACTTTAGCATCTTTTCCCTTTACAGACAAAAGTATTTTATCGCACTTTTCTTTATCAAAGGTTTTTATATCTTTTGTATGGTTATCCTGCCATGTTAATTTTAAATCCTTTGATAAAGCCTGGATTCCATAGAAACTTCTCGGTTTGAAGTTTTGGATTTCTTCTTCTCTCTTTGCAATCATAGCAAGTGTAGGAGTTTGAACTCTTCCACAAGAAAGCTGTGCATTATATTTACATGTTAATGCACGTGTAGCATTTATACCTACAACCCAGTCTGCTTCAGCACGTGCCACTGCAGAAGCATATAAGTTTTCGTATTCTTTTCCGTCCTTTAATTTATTGAAGCCTTCCTTTATAGCCTTGTCTGTAACAGAAGATATCCAAAGTCTTTTAATAGGCTTTTTCACATTAGCTTTTTCAATTATCCACCTTGCAACAAGCTCTCCTTCACGTCCTGCATCAGTAGCTATTACAATTTCATTTATATCTTTTCTATGCATTTGCTCCTTAACAGTTTGAAATTGTTTCCCGCTTTGCTTAATAACTGTAAGTTTTAATGGTGATGGAAGAATGGGTAAATCTTCAATTTTCCACTCTTTATATTTTTTATCATAATCCTCTGGATCAG
>CAYYDM010000080.1:0-9154 GCA_964470635.1 uncultured Clostridia bacterium
AATATGTTTTAGTTTTCAAAAAGATATTATGTACAAAATCCTAGAAACTAGAGGTCTTATGTAGAAATAGGATACTTAATGTCGGGTAGGGTACATGCCTACAAGTTTAACTTATTGTTGAAATCAAAACACGGAGAGTATAACTACCTGACTATGAAAATGTTAGAGGATGCCATAAATTTGTGAAGAACTTATATTCTTTAAACTATTTTCCCCAAGTACAAGTTTTATTTCACACATATTCCCCATATAATAAATTATAATGGGGAGGGGTTCGTTTATGTCTAGGCGTACTATGCTGATTACTATAGGCTTTTTATGTATACTTGCAGTTCTCGTTATAGGGGACTTTATTATAAACAATACAGGTACTTATAGAAATAAAAACAATGGTGAAAAGCTTGTAGAAACATATAGTTTTGAAGATGATTTAAAGAATAGAAATCTATCAATACTCATTGAGATAGATTCAAACTCATTATTTTTAATAGATACAGATAATAATGAAATTGTAAAAAGATATGTAGTGGCTACAGGAAAATCAGAAACACCTACTCCTATAGGAACCTTTAAGATAGTTCAAAAGGAAATTTGGGGAGGAGGATTTGGCACTAGATGGATGGGGTTGGATGTACCCTGGGGTAATTATGGCATACATGGAACCAATAAGCCTGAATCAATAGGGTTTAATGCTTCACAGGGATGTATTAGAATGAATAATAGAGATGTTGAAGAGCTCTATAGCATTGTAAAGCAAGGTACTACAGTTGCCATTGTAGGAGGACCTTATGGTTCTTTTAATCATGGTTTTAGGGTTTTAGTTCATGGAGATAGGGGAGCAGATGTACAGGAAGTTCAGAAAAGGCTAAAACAACTAGGATATTATACCGGCTCCATAGACGGAATATTTGGTAATGGACTAAAGGCTGCTATTATTAAATTTTATGCTGACAATAAAATGCCACTAGATGACAGTATAGGTTATGAGACATATAAAAAGCTAAATATAGTTTTGATGGATTAAATATATATTAATAATTGAATAATGTGGTATAATTGTATATGTATGAATAACTAATAATAAAAAGGGTATATACATAATGTAAAGTAACGAATAACTTTATCAAGCTATTTGTTAAGGATACTTAGGAGGGATATATATGTTATCAGAAAAACTAGCAAAAGCATTAAATGATCAAATGAATTTTGAATTTTTGTCAGCTCATTATTATCTTGCTATGGCAGCGTATTTTGAGGATCAAGATTTAAGCGGATTTGGACATTTCTTTATAGTTCAAGCGGAGGAAGAGAGATTCCACGCAATGAAATTCTATAACTTTATTAATGAAATGGACGAAAGATCTACTATACATGCTATAAGCGAACCACAAAATGAATTTAAATCTTTTATCGATGTATTTGAAACAGCATTAGAGCATGAAAAAGAAGTTACAAAAAGAATATACAATTTGATGGATATTGCAACTGAAGAAAGAGAACACGCTACTATAAGTTTCTTAAAGTGGTTTATAGATGAGCAGGTAGAAGAAGAAGCAAGCATCAAAAATATTATTAAAAAGCTTCAAAGAATGGGCGAAGACAATCATGCAATATATGCATTAGATCAAGAGCTAGCACAAAGAGTATTTACTCCACCTGTTGGAGAATAGTAGATAGTATAAAACTTTATATAACAAGCAAAAAAACAAAGGTAACTTTAACCTACCTTTGTTTTTTTTATATATATTATATTATATGGACTTTTTTTACTATCTAGTAGTTCCACCCATGTTTCTTTGAGCCATTTCTACCATTCTTTTTGTCATATATCCGCCAACATAACCATTTTGTCTAGCTGAAAGATTTCCTTTATCTACTGTTTCATAGTTGCTCATACCAAGTTCACTAGCTATTTCAGTTTTCATTTGTTTAAGAGCTTGACGAGCTTCAGGTACTACTATTTTACTATTATTAGGCATTGTTATCCTCCCTTCCTTGGTTATTTACTGCTTGTAGTAGTATTATGTGTAAAAATTGCTTGAGTAAACCAAGTAAATTTATCTATTAGTGGATTACAATACCAACATTTTGTTAAAGTTTACATATTATAAAAAACATTTTATTGCAGTATCATTTTGAGTCCAAATAAAACTAATATAACCCCACCCAAAAGATTTGCATATTCCTTTGCAAAGAAACTTTTTCGCATTTTTTTACTAACTAATAGACCAATGGCTGTAAGCAAAGAGCATATGAGCCCTACAACAGGTGAATTTTTTAGTATAAGGGTTTCAATATTAAAATTACTAAAAAGAGTAAATCCTATGACTAAAGCATCGATACTTACACATATACCTAGAAGTAGTATTATTATGACATTTAAGTTGCTTAATTTTTCTTCCTTAGATAGGCCTTCCTTAAACATTAGCATTCCAACTAAAAGAACTATTATACCACCAAGTCTTGAAGACAAATGGAATATATACATGTTGAACAATCCACCAAAGCAACCGCCCATAGTAATAAATAAAAATTGAAAAAAGCCAAAAACTATTATTAATGCAAGTCCCTTTCTCCTAGTAGTTTTTTTATTAAGTCCCAATGAAAATGCAATGCTAAAAGCATCAAGTCCAAGAGCTACAGAGATAATACTCAAATGGTAAAAATGCATAAAAATCCCCCTAAACGGTTTTCACTAAAAAAGTATAGCTACAACTATCATATTAACAATCCTACGTAAAATATTAATAAATATTGTAAAATAACTAATTTAATATTATAATAAAGGTAACATTAGGAAATAAAGGGGAGTAGCTGGCAGGAAACTGTTTAATTAGTCGTCAATACGGCCTAAAGCCCGGCTAATTATTTATAGCAAGACCTTTATTTAGGCAATTTTTGTGCTTAAATAAAGGTCTTTTAATATACAAAAAACAAAAAGGAGGAATAAACTTGGAACAACTTATGTTGGGAATAAAAAACCTTACATTTGGGAATTTATTTATGTTCATTGTAGGGGGTGCATTGATTTATTTAGCAATAAAAAAGGAATTTGAACCAATGCTTCTTTTACCAATTGGTTTTGGGGCAATATTAGCAAACCTTCCTGTTATTGAGGGGATACCTGGCATATCTAGTCCTGAAGGCGTACTAGGAATATTAAAAAATGCAGGTATTACTACAGAATTATTTCCTGCACTAATATTTATTGCAGTAGGAGCAATGATAGATTTTGAGCCACTACTAAAAATGCCTTCTATGTTATTCTTTGGAGCAGCAGCCCAGTTCGGAATATTCATGACTTTGTTATTTGCATTGGCTCTTGGTTTTGATATAAATGATGCCGCATCCATAGGTATTATTGGAGCTGCTGATGGACCTACTTCAATTTTTGTTGCCAGTAGGTTTTCACCTAAGTACTTTGCAGCCATATCAGTAGCCGCATACTCGTATATGGCACTTGTCCCAATTATCCAACCACCAGTAATAAAATTATTAACTACAAAAGAAGAAAGAAAAATAAGGATGGAATATAGAGATGTAAAGATTTCTAAGACAGTAAAGATACTCTTTCCTATTATAGTTACAGTTGTTGCTGGGATTGTGGCACCTATAAGTGTTACATTAGTAGGGTTATTAATGTTTGGAAATCTAATTAGGGAATCCGGAGTTTTAGAAAGACTGTCTAAATCAGCACAAAATGAATTAGCCAATCTTGTAACCTTGTTATTAGGTATAACTATAGGGTCAACAATGTATGCAGGTGATTTTTTGAAGTTAGAAACATTAATTATAATGGGATTAGGACTTTTTGCCTTTATTTTTGACACAGCAGGTGGAGTATTGTTTGCGAAATTTTTAAACCTATTTGTAAAGAAAAAGTACAACCCTATGGTTGGAGCTGCTGGAATTTCAGCGTTTCCTATGTCGGCAAGGGTAATACAAAAGCTTGCAAAAGAAGAAGATCCTACAAATTTTGTACTTATGCAGGCTGTTAGTGCAAATGTGGCAGGGCAGATAGGCTCTATTATTGCAGGAAGCGTAATAGTTGCTTTGCTTTCTCAAGGAGGTTTTTAGTATGGAGAACATTGGAATAGGTTTAGAAATGATGTTATATGGTATGGGAACTACCTTTACGATTTTAATTATCTTCTATTTTTCAATTAAAATATTAGCAAAACTATTTCCGGAAAAATAATGAATAAACATCCCCTTTTTTAAATAAGCATATAATAAAGAAGGGGATGATTTTATGTTATCACCAAGCTTAGAGGATTACTTAGAAGAGGCCTATAGATTAAGTATTAATTGCAAAGAAATAAGGATAAAAGATATTGCTGACTGTTTAAATGTTTCTATGCCTTCTGTAGTAAAAGGTCTTACAAAATTAAATAGGCTAGGTTATATAGTATACAGGCCTTATGAAAAAATCGAACTTACTGATAGAGGAAAAGCCAAAGGTACTTTTCTAGTAGAAAGAAATAAAATATTAAGGGATTTTATTGAGATAATTGGAGCAAACTGCGATATTGAACAGGAAGCAGAAGCAATGGAACATTATCTCACTGTATCCACTATTAAATCTATAGAAAAACTTGTGAACTTTTTCTCGAATAATAAAGAGCTTTTATTAGAATTTAGAAATTTTAAAAGCGAAAGCGAATTACATGATTAATTAAAGGGATATTTGCATAAACAAGCAAATATCCCTTTAACCTAATTACACTAAACCTATAATAGTAAATACAGTTTTTATGGTAAATGTAACCACTATAGCTATTACTGTAGTCAAAAGAAGTGTAAACACAGGCCATTTAAGGCCATTTGATTCCTTGCGCATTGTAAGTAAGGTAGTTGCACAAGGAAAATGTAATAGAGAGAAAAGCATAAAGTTTAATCCAGTTACCCAAGTCCAACCATTATCTACTAAAAGGTTTTTAAGGGCTTGTAGATTATCGAACTCTATCATTGCCCCTTGGGACATATAGCTCATTATTAATATTGGTAGGACAATCTCATTAGCTGGCAGACCTAAAATAAATGCCATGAGTATAAAACCATCTAAACCTATAAGCTTTCCAAAGGGCTGAAGAAATCCAGCACATAAGTTTAACAAGCTAGTATCTCCCACCATTATATTTGCAAATAGCCATGTTATGGCACCTGCAGGAGCAGCTACTATAATAGCTCTGCCTAATACAAATAGTGTTCTGTCTAATAGTGATCTTATAAGTATTTTACCTACTTGTGGTTTTCTATAAGGAGGAAGTTCTAGAGAAAATGAAGAAGGAACTCCTTTTAAAACAGTTGATGATAATAACTTTGACACCAGTAATGTAACTATTATGCCTATGAGTATCATAAAAACTACGGATAAAGAGGCAAATATAGAACTATATCCACCACTAACTACACCTAAACCTCCAAAGAAAATTGTAGATATAGCTATAAGTGTAGGGAACCTACCATTACATGGAACAAAGTTATTGGTAATCATAGCTATTAGCCTTTCTCTTGGAGAATCTATAATACGACAAGCTATTATACCAGCAGCATTACATCCAAAGCCCATACTCATTGTTAGAGCTTGCTTTCCGTGAGTGCCTGCTTTTCTGAAGGCATTATCCAGATTGAATGCAATTCTAGGCAGATATCCTAAGTCCTCTAAAAGAGTAAATAAAGGGAAAAATATAGCCATTGGAGGAAGCATAACTGAAATAACCCAAGCCAGTGTTCTATACATTCCTAAAATCAATATACCATGTAGCCAGTCAGGAGCATTTATATACATGAAAAGGCTGCTCAACTTATCTTCAAATCCAAATAATATGTTCCCAAGTAGTTGAGAAGGATAGTTTGCTCCTTCTATAGTTATCCAAAATACTACTCCCAGCAAAAGCAACATAATAGGATAGCCAGTAATCTTGGAAGTCAATATGTCATCTAATTTTTTATCCCAGTTTATTTTTCTTTTGTCATTAACAGTAACAACTTCTTTTGCTATTTCTTCAGCCTTTTCATATATTGTTGCAACTATATTATCACCAAGAGCTTCACTATCTTCAATCTTTTCAAATATTAATTTTTCCATTTTTACACCTCAGTTTCTATGTGATTATTAGTCATTAGATACTCTTGAATAGATTTCAATATACTATTATCGCCATCTATAAGTCTCAATGCTATCCATCTTGCGTTGAAGTTTTCTGTCACGTATTCAGGAAGATTTGCTTCAATTTTAGATACTAAAGATTCGATTCTGTCATTGTATTTAATCTTTAATGGCTTTGGCTGAAGTTTTCCTTCTATTATCTGGTCTATGGTTTCTTGTAGTTTATCTACTCCTATTCCATCTCTTGCTACCATTGGAATTACAGGTATTTTAAGCTCATCTTCCAGCTTATGAGTATCTATTCTTATGCCTTTTCTAGTAGCTTCATCAATCAAATTAAGACAAAGTATTACATTATCGGTTATCTCCATTATTTGTAGTACAAGGTTTAGGTTTCTTTCTAGACATGTGGCATCTACAATAACTATTGTAATTTTGGGGTTCCCAAAGCATACAAAATCCCTTGCAACTTCTTCCTCAGCTGAGTTGGCAAGTATAGAATATGTTCCAGGTAAATCAACCAATAGGTATTCCTTATCCTTATATTTAAAGCTACCCTGTGCGTTTGCAACAGTTTTACCAGGCCAATTTCCAGTGTGCTGATTTAATCCTGTTAGATAATTAAAAAGAGTACTTTTTCCTGTGTTTGGATTACCTGCTAGAGCTATAATAGTTTGATTATCGCTTTTTTTAGCTACATTAAATTTATCCTTTAAAAGGGATAATCCGCTAGACTGACTAGTGAGACCCATTTGTATCCTCCTTTAAAAAGCATATCATCATTTAATTACAATGGTTTTACCACTATGTTTTCTGCTTCTTCCTTTCGCAAAGCAATTATAGAGCCTCTAATGTTAAATGCTATAGGATTGCCCGATGGGCTTAACCTCTCAACAGATACAAGGGAATTTGGAATAAGTCCCAAATCAAGAAACCGTCTTCTTGAAATTCCACTATTTAAAATTTCTTTAACTCTCGCGGTTTTGCCTACTGATAATTGATTTAGTAGTATATTCTCTTGTTTTATCTGGTTGAAATTTATTGAAACATTATTATAAGTTTCCATTTTATACCCCCAATCTAGTAGTTATGTATATTAGCCTTGGCTAATAATTATAATAAGTTAGCCGTGGCTAATGATTACTATAAAAAAATAATCATAGTATGTCATTGGGTTTTGTTGTTTTTTTCTCTGATAATGCTATTATATTTATTGGTCAAAAAAAGTGTTACAATTACACCTTGAAGAATATGATTTAATATGTTAGTATAATAAAAAGCTTAGAGGAAGTTGATTAATATGTTGCGTTATTCTATAACAAGTCAATTAAATAAGGTTCATCATCACTAGAGAGAGTTTGTGTCTATAATCAGAAATATAGATGCAAGCTCTATTGGTATTTATTTAGAGCTTGCATCTAGTGGTGATAACTGTTTTGAATCAGAGCCATGTAGGTGCATACCTATATGGTTTTTTTATTTTAAAAAATTAAGGAGGAATAGTGATGAAACTACAAAATTTAAAGGGAACAAAAGATTTTTTACCAGAAGAACAGATAGTACGTGATAAGCTTAAAAGAATACTAGAGGACACATTTCAAAGATATGGTTACATGCCATTGGAAACACCTATGCTTTGTAGCTTTGAACTTTTAGCATCTAAATATGGGGGAGGAGCTGAGATATTAAAAGAGATATATAGATTAAATGATCAAGGAAACAGGGAACTTGGATTGAGATATGATTTAACTACACCCTTTGCAAAGGTAATAGGCATGAATCCATATCTTAATATGCCATTTAAAAGATACGAAATCGGAAAAGTTTTTAGAGATGGTCCCGTAAAGACAGGAAGAATGAGAGAATTCATTCAATGTGATGTGGATATAGCAGGAGTAAAATCTATGATAGCAGAAGCAGAGCTTATGTCGATGGTTGTCAGTGTATTTGAGGACCTTAATTTAGAAATGTACATTTCATATAATAACAGAAAACTTCTCTATGGTATTTTATTAAGCATAGGGGTAAAGGAAGAGGAAATTAACGAGGTTGTTCTTACCTTAGATAAAGTAGAGAAAATAGGGCAAGATGGCATCAAAAATGAAATGCTTGAAAAAGGAATAGATAGGGCTATAATAGATAGATTGCTTAAACTGATTAAGGATGAAAATATATATAACCTTGATTATCTTTTAAAGACCTTTGAAAATTCCCTAGTAAGTGAGGGAATAAAAGAGCTTAGAGAGTTAAATAGCTTTTTAGAGGAAATGGAGATTATTGAGAAAGCAAGATTTAATCCTTTTTTAGCTAGGGGTTTGGACATTTATACTGGGACTGTATATGAAGTGTTTTTATCAGATAATAGTATATCTTCAAGCATAGCAGCAGGTGGTAGGTATGATAAAATAATTGGGTCATTTTTAAATAATAGAAACGAATATCCTGCAGTAGGCTTGACCTTTGGACTTGATGTCATATATACAGCCATGACCTTAAAGTCTGAAATTCAGCAAACATCTCTAATCGATTTATTAATAATACCTATTGAAACAGAAAAAGAGTCCTTAAAGCTTGCATGGGATTTAAGGAAACAAGGAATCAAAGTTGATATAGAAATGAGTGGCAAAAAACTTAATAAAAGCCTAAATACTGCAAACAAAAAAAATATTCCTTACGTTATAGTCCTTGGACAGGATGAAATAAAGTCAGGAAAAGTTAATATAAAAGATATGCTTAAAGGTGAGAGTACTGAGGTAGATATGGCGGAAATAAAAAAATATATTATGTACTAGGACGGTAAAACCGTCCTCTTATGACCTAACCCGATTTATGAAAGTTTTTATCATAAATCGTAGGTAGGTCAAACGCAATGAGAACCAAAATTGCACGACCGTTGGGAGTAAGCAAATTTGTGTTTCGAAACTGCGGTAAATGACCTAACCCGATTTTCTGAAAGCTTTTATCAGAAAATCGATGGTAGGTCAAACGCAACGAGCACCAACCTTATTATAAGTTTATGATCGGTGTGTCCGTTAGGACCAA
>CAYYDM010000081.1:0-9151 GCA_964470635.1 uncultured Clostridia bacterium
AATAAGGTTACTTATATGAACAGCTACTGAGGACCTAGCAATACCTAAGCAATCAGCGATTTCCTGTTGGCTTATCATAGGATTAACTTTCAGCATAGAAAGAATTTCTTTTTCTCTTAAGGTCATATTTTCACCAACTTTTGCTTATAATTTAAACTTATGTTTATTTGAGTATATCAAAATTATTATTAATTTTCAATAAAAAAAGTAGTAACCACAAACAAGGTCCACTACTTTTTTAGAAAATATAAAATAGCCTAAATCATTTACTAAGAAGTTCAATAACTTTTTCCTTAACAAAATCAGAAATTTCTAGCTCACCAATATAGGTTTTCTCGTCAACAAAATCAGGTCTTACTCTAAAGAAGTTTACAATCAATTTATTACCAGAAATAATGTATTCTTCTGTATGAAAAGGTACAAAAAACACTTCAATGGTTTCATATTCTTTTATTCCTTTAATGGAGTTCAATTCATCTACTAATACGTCAAGATGTAATTTTTTTATGGGCTGTATCATAGCATTTGTATATTCCAAATCTTCCAGCATCCAAAGATTGTTATTCCAAAACCTTCCTTCTTTTTTACTTTTACTTTGAAATGGTTCTCTATTAGATACTGCACTCATAGCTCTTCTAACTGACTCTCTATCAAATTCTACGTCATATATAATTCTAAAGCCTTCCATATCAGCTACATCATTTAAATACTTTTCAGAAACCTTTTCTCTATCATTTGTTGCTTGCCAAAAAAACGCCATGGCTTCTACTGCATCGAAATTCACTTTTATTCTTTCTACCATTTTGTTTCCTCCTAAGTATTTTATTGGCTAATTTACTATTATATTAGTATATTATTTCCCACAACATTTTTTATATTTCTTTCCGCTCCCGCAAGGACAAGGATCATTTCTTCCTATTTTTTTGTCTTTCACAACTATCTTAGAGCTTCTATATTCTTTTGTTATCTCTTTTCTCTTTTCTTTGGTTAGTATATCATCCCACTGAGGTAACTCATAAAGCCACGATGCTTTAGCGTCTAGCATGTTAAAATATAACTTTTCAAAATCGATTTCTAATTCTATATCACTATCTTCCTCTAGTTTTTCTAAATCAAGAGAATTTACTAGGCTTGTATTTATACCATCTAGAAAACCTGTAAAAGTAACAGCATCTAAATTGAACTTTTCCGAAATATCATTTAATTTGCCTTTTAAAATGTTGTTTTTGCTCTCTAATACGCTGGCATATACATTTTTTTCTTTCTCTAAATATTCTTCCCAAAACTTATTATATTCTTTTTGATCTTTTTCCTCATATGCTATTTCGGTCCATTGTTTATATAAACTCATTATTTATTTCCTCCTCAGAATTAATTAAGTTATGGTACTAGCTAAGATAAGCTAGTAACACCATCACAATTTAGCTTATTAAAATTAAAATTCAGCAGAATTTACTGTTCTAGGGAAAGGAATTACGTCTCTTATATTGCTCATTCCCGTCATATACATAATGGCTCTTTCAAATCCTAAACCAAAACCAGCATGTTTAGTACCGCCATATTTTCTTAAATCTAGATACCACCAATAGTCATCTCTATTCAGACCAATTTCTTCCATTCTCTTTTCAAGTATTTCTAGCCTTTCTTCTCTCTGACTTCCACCAATTATCTCACCTATACCAGGTACTAATAAATCCATTGCTGCAACAGTTTTGTTGTCGTCATTTAATCTCATATAAAAAGCTTTAATATCTTTTGGATAATTAGTTACGAATACAGGTTTCTTAAATACTTCTTCAGTTAAATATCTTTCATGCTCTGTTTGAAGGTCACATCCCCATGTTACTGGGTATTCAAATTTATCTTTAACTTTTTCTAGTATTTCAATTGCTTCTGTGTAGGTAACAGTTCCAAAATCAGAGTTTACTATATTGTTAAGTCTTTCAATTAGACCTTTGTCAATAAAGGAATTGAAAAATTCCATTTCTTCTGGAGCATTTTCCATAACATATTTAATAATGTATTTTAGCATATCCTCAGCTAATTCCATATCGCCTTTTAAATCTGCAAAGGCGATTTCTGGTTCTATCATCCAAAACTCAGCTGCATGTCTTGCAGTATTTGAATTTTCTGCCCTAAATGTAGGACCAAAAGTATAAACATTTCTAAAGGCTAAGGCATAGCTTTCTGCTTCAAGCTGACCGCTTACTGTCAAATTTGTTTCCTTACCAAAGAAGTCTTCTGTAAAATCAACCTTTCCATCTTTATCCTTAGGTACATTTAACAGGTCAAAAGTGGAAACTCTAAACATTTCTCCTGCTCCCTCAGCATCGCTTCCAGTAATAATAGGTGTGTGCACATAAACAAATCCTCTTTCTTGGAAAAACTTATGGATTGCATAAGCTGCTAAGGATCTTACTCTAAATACTGCTGAAAAAGTGTTACTCCTTGGTCTCAAATGAGCAATAGTTCTTAAATACTCCATGCTATGTCTTTTTTTCTGTAATGGGAATTCTACACTCGAATCTCCTTCTAGCTCTATTTTTTCAGCTTTAATTTCAAATGGTTGTTTTGCATTAGGTGTTTCAACTAATACTCCTTCAATTTTTAGAGCAGAGCTTATTGGAAACTTAGACACTTCTTCAAAGTTTGGTAATGTTTCATCAAATACTATTTGGATGTTTTTAAAAAAGCTACCATCGTTTATTTCGACAAATCCAAAGGCTTTAGAACTTCGGATGGTTCTTACCCACCCTGCTACTTTAATAGTTTTCCCTAGATATTCATGTTGATGTCTATAAATATCTTTTACTAAGGTATAACTCATAATACTTCCTCCTTCTTATTAATTTTTATAATGACTTTATTTAAAAATTTTAATGATTTTAAACAATAAAAAAAGCCTATCCTTCCCATAAAGGGACGAAAGGCTATATTTCGCGGTACCACCCTAATTGTCATACTATATGACCAACTCTATAACAGTACTATTTCAATACTGCTCGCTAATAACGGTGCGATCCCGTCTAAGTCTACTCTCATTAGATTTCGGTTAGAGACTCTGAGATGTTCTTCAATATAGATTTCGTACCAACCTTCCACCATAGTCAGCTCTCTATAACTACCTTCTATATCTACTCTTCTCTTCATAGTCTTTTTTGTTTTATTTACCAGTATTATAATATTTAACAAATCGTTTGTCAAATATTATTTGAATATTATTTTAATCTTATACTTTGTATTTTGATGAACCTTAGTTTTTTATGAAAAGCAAAATTTTATTTCCACGCATTACAATCTCCAATAATTATAATCCAAAATTTCTGCTTTACTTCTATCAAATATTCCTTTTATATCAATAAGCACAAGGTTTTTAAACCCTGAACACATATGTCTTATATTATCTAATGTAAATTTAAAAAAATCTTCATGTGCTACCGCAAAAATTATTCCATCCATACTATTTATATCGGTTTCATCATAAATATTTATCCCGTATTCTTTCAATACTTCTTCTTTATTGACAATTGGGTCTACAACCTTAACTTTTATTCCGAATCTTTCTAGTTCAGTGATTATATCCATAACTTTTGTATTCCTAATATCGGGGGTATTCTCCTTAAATGAAAATCCAAATATAGCTACATTTATTTCCTCTTTTGCTTTACTAGATTCTAAAAGTCTTTTAACCGTATTTTCGACTATATATAACGGTATATAATTATTAATTTTCCTTGCTGTAAGAATAGTATCTAAATTAATTCCGTACTTATCCGCTAGATAGATTAAATAATAGGAATCAACACCTATACAATGTCCTCCAACTAGACCTGGTTTAAAGTTTATAGAATTCCACTTTGTTGAAGTAGCTTCAAATACTGATTTTGCATCAATACTAAGTTCGTTTAATAAAATACATAATTCGTTTACAAGTGCAATATTAACATCCCTTTGCACATTTTCAATTACTTTTGCTGCTTCTGCAATTTTAATACTCTCAACTCTACATACACCTGCTTTTATAATTAACCCATATACTTTTGCAATCACTTCAAGGGTATCCTTGTCTATTGCCGAAACTATCTTTACGATGGATTCTAACTTATTTATTTTATCACCTGGATTTATTCTTTCAGGTGAATATCCAACTTTGAAATCTAGTCCACATTTTAGTCCCGATTCTCTTTCTAATATGGGTATACAAATTTCTTCAGTTACTCCTGGATATACTGTTGACTCATAAACCACAATGGATTCTGGCTTTAAGTTTCGTCCAAGTACTTTGCTTGCTTCCATAATACAGTTCAAGTTTGGTCTATTATTTTCATATATGGGTGTTGGAACAGCAATTATATGAAATTTAGCATCTTTTAACTTGTTTTCATCTGAAGTAAATAAAGCTTTAGTATTTTTAATCTCATTAAGTTCTACTTGATTTGTTAAATCTATACCATTTTGATATTGGTTAATTTTTCTACTATCTATATCAAATCCAATAACATTTACTTTCTTAGCTAAACTTATGGCTAAAGAAATCCCTACATATCCCAATCCGATAACTGATATGCTTTCCTGCCCATTTACTATTTCTTCATATAACACCATTAAATTCACCTCAGTATTGATTTATACAATATCATATACTATGTAGAAAGTAATTGTGACAAAAAAGGCAATAACATTAATTGTTACTGTCTTTCTCTAGCAGGATTTCCAAAGACTACACAGTTATCCCCTACATCCTTTGTTACTACTGAACCCATTCCAATAGTAACATTATCTCCAATTCTAATTTGATTTCTAATTATAGATGATGCTATCCAGCAATTTTTACCGATCTTTACACTTCCATATATTGAAGAATGAACTATAATTACTGTATTTTCTCCAACAAAAACATTGTGTGATATTTGACATAAATCATCTATTTTTACTCCATCTTCAATTATGGTATTTTCCATTACACCTCTTTCAATAGTCGTATTTGCACCAATATCTACGTTGTTTCCAATTATTACAGAACCTAAGTGCTCAATCCTTTTGTATTTTCCATCCTTATCCTTCATATAGTTTAAACCTTCTTCACCAATTATAGCCCCTGATTTTATAGTGCAATTTGTTCCTATTATTACACCTTCTGCAATTGTTACATTATTATATATTCTTGTACCTTCCCCAATCTTAACATCATCCCCTATGGTACAATTATTGCCTATAAATACATTGGGGTGAATTAAGGAATTATCTGAAATAACATTATTCTTTCCAATGCTATAAGGTTTTTTATCTGAAAAAAATCTTTCTATTATACTAAAAAATACTCTATGGGGATTATCAGTTTTTATATAATTTTCAAATTCCTTAGTATACTCCATATCAATTGGAATAACAATTAATTTTATTAAACAATCAGCTCTTTTCTTTGCTTTTTTATAGTTATTATCATTTTTTAACCATGTTATGGTATTCTCTTTATATTCATAGATGCTAGAATACCCTTTAATTATTCCTTCTACATCTCCAACAAATTGGAATTCTTCATCTATATTTTTCAAAAATTTTATTATCTCATCTATGGTGATATTTTTATTGTAATTCATAAAATACCTCCACAATATTTATTTATATTTTTCCAATAAGCTTTACAATTTGAAAAGCTTCTGAATATTTAACATTTATTTGAAACCCCCTTAGCTTAGCTCTTCCATATATGGCCTCTACCCAATCTTCACCAAATCTCTCCAATTGGCTTTTATGAGCTCTTACGCTTTTTATTTTATCTTCCATGGTATCTGTTATATCAACAAAATAATTGGATTTAAAACTATAGGTAGTAATACCACCTGGTAATATAGGCTCATAGTAATACAAATTAGTATCATTTTTTCTAGTAGCTGCTAAAACTACCTTTGATACAACCTGATGATCCTGATGCGAGTCGTGTTCCCAACATGTGAAAATATCACTTGGTTTAAACTCTAAAATTATCTTATCTAAATCCTTAACAAGCTTACGTTCCAAAATAAAATTATTTTGATCATAGTGAAGGTGGATAATTTTAGCACCTATTATTTTTGCAGCATCACATGATTCATTAAACCTAATATCGTTTAATTCTCCATCAATATCGTTAAATTGCACAATTAATACCTCATGACCACTTTTAGTTAACTTAGCTATAGTACCTCCCATTTGGGGTTCAATATCATCTGGATGTGCTCCAATTACTAGGACTCTCATGACATACCCCTCTCTAAATTGATTCAATAATATATTTTGCTGCTGATTTTGCTCCATTTTTGAATACTTTTCTCGCAATTTTCTTCATTCTATCATTAATATCCGGATCCATTAGTTTTGATATTGCTTTATCAATTCCATCTTTATCAAAATCAACAAATACAAAGCCTGTTCCTAACCTTTCAGCAATTTTAGCCCTTGCAATCTGATCGTCTGTGCCAGTCATTTTAGTTGGTAGCAATATAGTTGGAACTCCAAAGTATATTGTTTCATGGAAAATATTATAGGAACCAGTAATAATAGCAAAATCAAAAGCATTAAAATAAATTGAGTTAGGATAATTCTTTAATATAAAAATATCAGGATCTATATTATATCTTCTACGGGCAATAATTGATTCTCCTAATACAATCTGTAGATTTTCTTTACTTTTTAATATTTCTATAACCCTAAAAATTAAGCTATTTACATCTTCGTATGATCCCTCACCTAATGAAACGTATGCTGTTTTTTTATTAGGGTCAAGGTTCCACATTTTCATAATGGTTTCTCTTGGTAATAGTTCTTTTTTATTTGCATAAATAATAGGAGAGCAAAACTTAAATTTATTATTATTTTCAAGGGTTTCATTTGAATTTGCTTCTCCAGGTACTATAATAGTATTAAAATATTTTTCTCTTTCACAAACTATTTTTGACTTTCCATCCTTATGCATCCCTCTTTGAATCCAAATAGCATTTACACTTGATTTTTCTATTGCGTTCATTAAACAAGCATACGGAAAAACTCCATCAAATACTAAAGTATCGATATTATGCCTTTTTATTATCGATATTAATTGATCTTCAATAGCTTTATCAACTTCCTTTTGATTAACATTTACAGGACCTATATCCATGGAGGGAAAGTAATATGCAAAAAAACCTTCCTCTATAATTAGGTTTAATGCAAAACTAGTAGTAAAAAATATTATTTCTGTATTAGGATACATCTTCTTTAATCTTCTTGCTACAGCTAAGGTACGGGTTAAATGTCCTAGACCAACTCCATTTGTAGGCATAAATAAGATTCTTCTAGCTGATGATTTTTTATCTATTTGCTTTTTTAAAAAATCCTTATTTGTAGTTTTCTTAAAATCCTTTTTTTTAATTTTATATTCATTTTGTGTCATAACCCTCACTCCCAAATAATGCTTTATATACAAAAGCACATATCTATTTATATAAATATATGTGTTTTTATGGCTGTTGACACTAGCAATTTTTAATAGAAATCATAGAAAATTTCATGCACACTATTATTAGATACACATATTATAATATTGAAAGCTTTTGTACCTTGAAATCTTAAATAAATGAAAAACATCTGGGTTCAAAACCCAGATGTTTAAAGGTGCAGAACACAACCTATTTTCAATCAACTAGCAATCACAATCGCTCGAAATGCCCCCTGTTGCACCGATAGCTACTTGACGCTTTTGTAAAATCTTTAATGTTATGAATATTACCATTTTTTCTTCAATATTCTTGAAAACTCTTTCTTCAAATGGAACTGTCACTTTATGAGGTTTAGTAGGATTTAAAAACTCATCAAATTCTACAATTCTGCTGCTGATTAATTCACAGAAAGGAAGTTCATTAAAGAATTCTGTTGTTGTTTGATTGAACTCAGTTAAGTCACCAGATAATAATTTGTCTTTATCTGCAAATTCTGGTCCAAATAAATCTTGTTGTCTAAAGTATTCGAATTCTGATTCAGTTCTACCTATAACAGGAGCAGGAGCTGTTCCATTAAAACGAACTGGTGTTGTAAATTTAAATGGTACATCTATTGTGCAGTGCTTAATATCTCCACATATTCCTTTTGCATTTGAGCAGCCAAGAGTAGCAAACTCAATATTCTTTCTTACGAAACCTTTTACAAATAGCATATTAGTATTTTGTAATAATAGACATTGAGTAATCTTTAGATGCTTTTTAATATTTTTAATTTCTATAGCTGGTTCTGGTAGTTCAACAATTGAATCTACGTTCACTTGTACTGTAAGCTCTGCTAAAACAACTGGTATCTTAGCTACTACTCCAGCAACTATAGGTGATAAGTTTACAGGAGCGTTAACAGCATCGACTAGATTAGTAGAAGTAACATCTGTACACACTGATTTTCCTGGTTTACACACGTTGTTAGTTTCTTGTTTGCCATAGTTTACCTTTGCTCCAAATTGATTATTGTCTAGATAAGACATTAGTTTACCTCCTTAAAACTATTCCTAAATATGAGACTTTTCTCTCTGGTCCCATATCCTAGTACATAGTATTCAGGGGGCTTTTTTTCGTTACACTTGTTTTACAGATTTTTCGATTAATACTTAAAACAAATTTTTGATTTGCTAAATGTAACCAAGCACCATATCTCAAGGCACCATAGGAAGAGACACTAGTCGATTTTGTAAAATTCTTATTGTAATATAAAGAATCCCTTCTCCTTCTATTGCATAAATTCCAAATTGCTTAGAATTATTATCAGAACCTGCTTTGCTTTCTATTAATCTTTCAGCTTCTATTATTTTGTTGCTAACAATTTCACAGTATGGTGCTTCATTATAATATTCATTGACAATTTGGTTAATATAGTCATAATCCTCATATGCTATGATTTCATTTTCATCTAAACCATTATTTAAATATTCATGATTTCTGGTGTATTTAAATTCTTTTACTGTACTTTTTATAATCTCTTGGGGCTTCATTACATTATATTTAATATGAGTTGTACATTTAAAGGGTATATCTAGGTTTAGAGTTTGTACCTCACCATATATTTCATTACTGTTTGAAAAAGTGTTTGTATAGTATCCAATACTCTTCTTTATAGAACCTTTGATAAAGAGTATATTTGTGTCCTGCATTAT
>CAYYDM010000082.1:0-2429 GCA_964470635.1 uncultured Clostridia bacterium
TAAAACATTGTGAAATAGTTTACAAATTAATATATAGTGCTATAATAAGATTGTAGATAAATTAACAAATACCCCATACCTCATTATCAATGAGATATGGGGTAAATTTAGGAAGGGGAGATATATATGTTAAACAGAAAAGCATTATTATCATTATTATTGGTATTTGTTTTAGTATTCTCTTTAATAGGATGTTCCAAAGCTCCTGCACCTGCAAACCAAGATAGCAATGCTCAAACTGAGCAAAATACAGATGCAGACAAATCATCTGAAGAACAATCTCAACAACAAGAGGAACAAAAAGAAGAAGTAGGATATGCACATCCAGATAGTTTAATTTCTGCTACAGAACTAAATGAAATTAAAGATAATGTTGTAATAGTAGACTATAGAGATGCAAAGCTTCCAGGAGGGTACATACCTGGAGCAATAGCAATAAAAAGAGCAGATGTTACTGCAGAAGTTAATGGAGTACCAGGAATGCTAGCTAATAAAGAACAAATAGAAGCAACTTTTAGTAATGCTGGTATCAAAAATGATGATACTATTGTAATATACGATGATGAAAATGAACTTTGGGCAGCTCGTCTATGGTGGGTATTGAAAGTATATGGACATGAAAATGTAAAATTATTAAATGGTGGATTAGCGGCTTGGAAAGCAGCAGGATTTGAAACAGTGGCATCAGCAGCTACCAGAGAAGCATCTACATATGCGGCTAAAGATGCTAATACTCAGTTAATAGCAGATATAGAACTTGTAAAATCAAGCTTTGAAAATGACAATCTAGTAGTGTTAGATACACGTGGAGAAAAAGAATGGAAAGATGGTCATGTTCCAGGAGCCGTATGGATAGAATGGACAAATGCATTAAATGAAGATGGAACATTTAAATCTGCAGCAGAACTAAAAGAATTATATGAATCTAAAGGAATAACTTCTGATAAAGAAGCTATTATGCCACACTGTAAGAGTGCAGTAAGATCATCACATACAATGTTTGTTTTACAAGAATTATTAGGATATGATAATATAAGAAACTATGACGGTTCATGGTTAGAATATGAAAAATCAGGACTTGAAATAGAAAAATAATCTGGATTATTATATAAAACAAAAAAACACGTCTTTGGCGTGTTTTTTGTTTGAAATTTTTTCTCATACATACATAATAATACAACATATGGATAAAATATTATCGAACCACTATAAGAAAGGAGTTTATGTATGGCAAAAAATAAAAACAACAAAGATCAAAAACAGAATAATAATCTAAACAATTCAAACAAAAATGAAAACAAAAACAACAAGGACAACAATAACAACAATAACAAAGACAGATAATTTTAGTTGAAACTACATGCACTTATTTTGGTGCACAATTATAAGGAGCCACATATATATGTGGCTCCTTATAATTGTTATTGAATTACTTTAGCTGTGTAAAATAAGTATCTATAATCTTCTCTGCAAGCCTTTTTTGCGTATATGCCTGGGTCGTCAATGCGAGAACTAACAAAAGAAGTTCAAGTTTTGGATAGTCTTCCTTGCTTTTCTCTGATAATTTCTCTTTAATACTTGAAAACCTACTTTCAAAATCTTTACTGAATTTATCCAATTCTTCTTTTTTTATTTCAACAAAAGTTGTATAAATTTCTTCTAAAGAAATATTATCATTTTCATTAGCTACCATTTCCTTAGTTAAAGGAGCAAGCAAAGACTTTATGTCATTTATTGACAATATTTGTTTTAGGTGATATATTAGGATAAGTAATATCATATGATTTTTACTATATTTCTTACTTTTTGGAGGTATTATTATCTTATCCTTAGTATAGTTATTTATCATAGTTTTAGTTAATATAGAATCTTTTTCATCTCTTTTCAAATGACCTAGTTTATCATCAAAAAAGGTAGTTACCTGATCCATATATAGATCTATACAGGGTATATCCCTTAAATCGATTTCGTTAAACATAGATATTTCTTCTATAAGTTTATAGATCTTATCTTCTTGTATCTTCATTTCATCACCTCGTCTATATTATAACACAATATAAAATCTAAATAAAAACAAAAAAATATATATATATTTAAATTGAATAGTGATATAATAATATGTAGTATTTAATACTACATGATTGTTTTTCTACAAAAACCTTGTGTATTTTCACAAAAAGTGTAATAATAAATAAAATATATTATAATATTCCGGAGGGGAAATTAAATGAAATTTAAGGTTATTGCTGATAGCTGCTGTGATTTAAATGAAGAATTACGTAAATCAATAGATATAAAGCTAGTTCCTTTGACTATACATATAGGTGATAAACTATATACAGATGATACGGATTTAGATGTAAATGAGTTGATTAGAGTTATGAGCTCTTCTGAAACTGCACCTCAGACTGCAAGCCCTTCTCCAGGAG
>CAYYDM010000082.1:2439-8983 GCA_964470635.1 uncultured Clostridia bacterium
TCCAGGAGATTTTATGCGAGAATATGAAGACGCAGAAAATATTTTTGTAGTTACTTTGTCTTCTATGCTAAGCAGTACACATAGCCATGCTATGATGGCTAAAAAAATGGTATTAGAAGATTTTCCGAACAAATTTATTCATGTTTTTGACTCCCTTAGTGCGTCAGTTGGAGAAACTTTAGTAAGTATAAAGATATTAGAAATTTTAAAGACAGAACAAGATGTTAATAAAATAGTTGAGAAAGTAAATGAATATATAAAAAATATGAAAACCTTTTTTGTTCTTGAGTCACTAGATAATTTAATTAAAGCAGGGAGGATAAGCTCATTAAAAGGAAAATTAGCTTCACTTCTTTCAATTAAGCCAATTATGAGAGGAACTGAGAAAGGGGAAATAAGTTTAGTAGAAAGTGTTAGAGGTTCAAAGAAAGCCCTTAAAAGATTAGTAGAGGTAATAGGAGAGCAGGGCGAAAAACTAGAGGACAAGATACTAGGCATAGCTCATTGTAACTGCTTGGATAAAGCTTTAAAGTTCAAAGAAGAGGTTCAGCAAAGATATAAATTTAAGGATATTATCATAGTTGAGACAGCAGGTATTAGCACTGTATATGCTAATGATGGTGGTTTAATCATCGCATTTTAATTTGGACCCTTCCCTATAGCTTAGGGTGATAGTAACTTATTATCTTAAGCATAGTGGAAGGGTCTCTTTTATAGTTTTAGAATGTATGTCTCCTTACCCAATAATCTTAAGTAGACTGTTCTTCAAGCAACTATTTAAAGATATTTTTTTCAAGATATTATTATCGAATAATATTTCTATCTTATCTTTATTTATGCCCCTAACCTCACCCTTACCAAACTTAGCATGTATAACTTTACATCCTACTTTGAGATTTTTCCTGCTGTGATTTTCTTGAAGAGTCAACATTATTTCTTGAAGTTCTTTTATAAATCTTGAGCTTTCAACCTTTTCATTATTTACAGAATCTAAAGTAATAATATCTAGAAGGTTTTTTGCTCTTGTCATACCTACGTAAAATAGTCTTCTTTCTTCTTCAAGAGGTTTAAAGTTTCCATCTTCGTATGCTTCTATGGTAGATGATGAAGGAAATTCTCCATCTACTAAATCTATCATATACACCTCTTCAAATTCTAAACCTTTTGCAGAATGTATTGTTGATAGGTGTACGGCGTTTTTACCTTTATTGAATTTAGAATCATCAATGTTCTTTTGTAGTCTCTCTAGCTTTTCTAGGAATTCTGGAATGCTTTTTGTTTCTTTAGCTATAAGCTTTATATTTGATATTATTGACTTTATGCCTTCATAAGAATATCCAAGGCTTTTACAGTTATCTTTTAAATAGCCAGCGTACTCTAGTTCTTTTTCTATGAATAAAATCCCATCATATGGACTTTTTCTAGATAAAAGCTTAAATTCCTTACTAAGCTTTCTTATATTTTCAAGCTGAAAATATTGAAATCCTGGAAATTCAAGTAGCAAATCAAAAACTGATTCGGAACTGCTGGTACTAAAAATAAAGTTAATAGCATTCTTTGATATATATCTATTCATTTTAAAATATATTTTTTCAAAAGAAAATTTATCCTTAGGGTTTAGTGCAACATTAAAAAAACATATTATGTCTTTCAACACCCAATGGTTAAAAAAGTTCAGTTTAGAATCTCTTACATAAAAAGGTATGCTATATCTGGAGAAGATTTCTACTATACCTATTAGGGATAAATTGTTTCTATATAGTATAGCTGTATTATAATAGCATTGCTTTTTCAAAAGATTGTCAATTAAATATTTATACTGATGATATTCGTCTCTTACTTTTACTATAGTTATAGGCCTGTTATTTGGATTTGAGGTAGTTAGATTTTTTTTATATCTACTAGTATTTTTCTTTATGAATTCATTGCAAATATACACAATATTATTAGAAGAACGATAGTTTTCTTCCATATAAAACATTTTGGCATTAGGATAAGTTTTCTTAAAGTCCAATAATTCTTCTGGAACAGCTCCTCTAAAGCCATATATGCTTTGATCATCATCAGCCACTATAAAAAGATTATTGTTTGGTTTTACTATGGTTTTAATGATTTCATTTTGTATTTTTGAAGTATCTTGTCCTTCATCAATCTGCACATATTTGTATTTGCTTTTATATTTATTCAATAAACTTGGGTTGTTTTGAAGTATTTCATAGGCTAATGTTAGCATATCATCGAAATCAATATAATTATTTTCTTTTTTAAACCTTTCATACATATTATAAATATCTTCAAATCTATTAAACGAAATATTATTGACTCTTACAAAAGATTCTACATCTAGCATCATATTTTTGATATAGCTTATGGTGCTCTGCAGTTCCTCTAATTTATCATCATTAATAAAAGAATTGTTGACCTTCTTGTATATCTCTCTCAATATAGTAGCCTTATTGGTAGAAGAATTTTCACCTTCTATTAAAGAATATGATGTTTTAGCAATATACGCATGGTCCCTTACTATTGAATATGCAAAGCTGTGTATAGTTGAAAACATGGTTTTACTTCCAACACTATGTCCAAATATTGAAGAAAACCTATCCTTCATATCTCTTGCAGATGCCTTACTAAATGTAATAGATAGTATATTTTCTGGTTTGATATTATAGTTTAATATGAGATTTGCAGTTCTAGATATGAGAACTGTAGTTTTCCCAGCACCAGGTACTGCTAATACTATTGCAGGACCATCCTTATGTAATACAGCTAATTTTTGCTGTTCATTTAAATCAATTTTATATTTCATCTTTAGTAAATCAAAAAAAGCATTGCTCAATTGTATACCCCTTTCAAATCAATGTAACTTATTATATTTTACCATATATAGTTCAGAAAATTTATCAAAAATGTAGTACAATAATAGTACAAGAATTTCAGGGGAGGGAAAGAGATGACTATACATATGGAAGGGTACCTTAAGTCATATGATGCTACAAATCTTTTTTATGTGAAGGATATACCAAAGGAATTAAAGGGGATTGTTATAGTAGTTCATGGATTTGCTGAGCATTTAGGAAGATACGAATACTTAATTCAAAGATTAAATAATCATGGATATGGTGTTTATAGATTTGATAACCGAGGACATGGAAATACTAAGGGTGAAAGAGGTCATATTAATAAATTTGAAGATTTTCTAATTGATACTGATACAATTGTAGAGATGGCAAAAGACGATTATCCATCCTTACCTATTTATATGCTTGGGCATAGCATGGGTGGTTTTATAACAGTTTCATATGGTGTTAAATATAAAGATAAACTTAATGGTCAGATTCTATCAGGAGCTGCAACAGCTTTATCACCTCAAGTCCAAGGAATTAAGGGACCTATTTTCCTAGCATTAAATAAAATAATACCTAAATTCAGAATTAAAAATCCTATCACAAATACATTATGCAAAGATCAAAATGTTGTAGAAAAATACATGAAAGACCCTTTAAACTTAAAAGATGCTACCTTAAATTTTTATGTTGAGTTTTTAATAAAAGGAGTAAAGTGGCTGAATAAAAACATGGACAAGTATAGTTATCCTTGTTTGATACTACATGGTAGTGATGACAAAATAGTATCTAGTAAGGCCTCAGAAAACTTTTATAATACGATACAATCAAGTGATAAAAAAATAATAATCTATGATGGACTTTACCATGAAATAATGAATGAAAAAACAAGAGACGTGGTAATAGATGATATATGCACATGGTTAGATGATAAAAACAATATTTTAAATTAATTAGATAACATAAAAGTATAGTTTGATTTATTTATCTTAGTTTATCGACAAAAAATGACTGTTTTTTTACATCCTTTGTGTTAATATGTCATTATTATACAAGAATTCAAGGAGTGATGTAGAGTGAAAGAACTCAATATTTTAAGCCCTGGCCAACGGTTAAAAGAAATTAGAAAAACATTAAAGCTTCGGCAAGATGAGCTAGCAGGTGAAAAATTTTCTAAGAACTACATCTCTATGTTTGAAAATGGTAAGAGAACTATTAATGCTATCAATGCAACATATTTGGCAAATCAAATCAACGAGCTTGCTAAGATTAAAGGAAAAGATATTAATATAAATGCTTCATACCTATTGAAAAGTGATATGGACCTAGCTAGAGATAAGTGTGAAAAATGGTTAAGTGAAGTAGAAGCTAACTTAGCAGCTAGTGATAAAAACTGTAATAATAATCTTTTCAAAGCAATTCACATATCATCAAAATATGAACTAACTAGCTATAAAGCAAAGGCCTTGTATTTAAAAGGCTTATTATCTTTACATAATGAAAGATATAAGTGTGCAATGACCCAGCTATTAGGAGCATTGGTTTATTATGCAAGGGAAAACGATTTCGCATATGTAAGTGATATTTACGAGAAGATAGGTATTATATTATATAATAAAAAAGAGTTTACCCAAGCTCTTATATATTTTAATTTATCCTATGAAGCCATTAGAAGTAGTAAAACATTTGATAGGCATAGACTTGAAGGAATAAATTATTACATAGCATTATGTTATTATAATATGGAACAGTACATAACAGCACAAAAAATACTAGGCATGATTGAGGCAGAGAATTTTAAAACTTCTGAATTAGCTAATAGAATAAATAGAGCACTGGTAGTCTAAGTGTTTTAATAAATAAAGAGAAAATAAAAACGTTTTCTCTTTATTTATTAAATGTTTCTTCTGTTAACTTATCCATAGCAGTACTAACTAGCCTAGAATGCTCTATTTGTGCTTCTGATAGCTCCTTAAGCTTATCAATTTCAGAATTGATTTTATGTATTTCATTAGATATTTTTTCAAGGAGCTCACTGATTTCTGAGGCAAATTTTTCACTATTGCCTGCTAATATTTGAACTTCTTTAGCAACTACAGAAAAACCTTTTCCATGCTCTCCTGCTCGTGCAGCTTCTATGTTTGCATTTAAACCTAGTATTTTAGTTTGATTAGCTATCTTGTTTACGTAATTAATTACTTTATCACTTTCTTTTATATATTCATTTGAAGCAGTAGTTGAAAATGCAAGATTATCGCTTATACTATGAATTTTATCAATAGAGTCATATATAGATTGTAAGTTCTCCTGTACAGAGACTGATGTTTGGTTAATAGTATCAATTTGTTTATTCATTTTATCTAATGTATTCATATTTCCTTCAACTAAGGTGGATACTAATAAAGCAGCATGTGAATCAATTATTTTATATTCATTCCCGTATTTTTCTATTAAAATATCAGCAACTTTTTTAGTTCCAGTTGCTTCTATTATCATATCCACAGGTACACTTGAAATATCATCCATAGATGATGAATGTTTTATTCTTAGTTTTTTTGCTAAGGTTATGCCAGGAGCTTCAGAGTCTAGATCTACAACTATGGTTATATTTATTCCATCTATTGCAGTTAATGACTTAATGAGATTAGCTCCTCCATGACCCGCTCCTACTATTGCAATATTCATACTAATATGCCCCCTTTTAGACTGTTCATTACTCAAATTCGACAGAATAGGGGAAAATCCTGCTTTAAAAAAATAAATTGTATTATTGTTATATTGTTGCACAATAATTATAATATTAAATATGTTCGTAACTATTTCTAGTATTCGAAAAATTAATTATTGGGGTGATATATTGCTATATGTAGGTATAATATTTATTTTATTAGGAGCTTATAGTATCCTATGTGATATTTTTGATGTTAATATTTTATTAAGTGAGAAAACAGTAGTTAAAAAAGAAAGTCCAAATATAGATGAGTATTTTAAACTTAAATTAGTAGTGGGTATTTTCGCTATTATTGTTGGAATTCTTTCCATAGCAAATTATTTATTATTTTAGAAGGATGAAATTATGAAAAAAAATAGAGCATTAAACATACTTATTATATGCATATTGTTTTTTTCTCTCTTTGGGGTACCTAGTTACAGTATTGCTAGCAGTCCAAAAACCTTAATTATTGTGTTGGACGAACTAGATTTCAATATTGCAGAAAAGATTATTAGTGATAATATCTCACTAGGTCTTATGAGTACCAAAACAGCTGAATTGTATAGAGAAAGTAGCAAGGAAAGCTTATTTATGACTATGGCAACTGGAAGAAGATTAAGTATTAGTGAGGGATTATATAAGGGAGTTCGTAAAACAGATAATGGTTCAATTGAGGTTGAGGGATATAATAATATTATTAAAGAATATAACCATAAATATCCAGCTTTTTCCCGGGAAATTAGTGTATTAGGCAATACGCTGAGAAAAAATGGAGTTAAGACAGGTCTTTTAGGTGAAGGTGCCTTATCTTTATTAATAGCAGACAAGGAAGGTAAAATAGACAAAGGAATAACTAATATCAATTATAGCGATAAATGGCTTATAGAAAAGACTAATGAACTATTTAAATCTGTAGATGTATTGGTTGTTTCTTATAAAACAAACGGTGACGAAGACAGAATTCATATATTAAAGAAATATATTA
>CAYYDM010000083.1:0-706 GCA_964470635.1 uncultured Clostridia bacterium
TATAAGCTTTTGATAAGCTCTTAATCCTAAGGATCTTTTTAATACTACTTTAATAAAATCGTCTATAAAACCAATAAACCCAAAGCCAACAGTTGCTAAAAGTAGCACAGTCATGTCTCTATTTAACAGTCCAGATGATATAGTAGTAATTAATAGTGCAATTATCATTATAATACCACCCATAGTAGGCGTACCACTTTTTTTGTAATGTGTTTTAGGCCCTTCTTCTCTAATACTCTGACCAACCTTTAGTCTTTTTAACATAGGTATTAGAATAGGACCTAAAAGTAAGGTTATAGCAAAGGAAATAATAATTACCCTTATTATATCTTTATAGTTTGACATGTTTCTTCTCCTCCAAATGCAGATTAATGCTTTCTTCTATAAGTTTTTTATATTGTTTTTAAAGCTTCTTTGACAATCTTGCTTTCATCAAAAGGCAATACTTTATCACCTATGATAGTGTAGGTTTCATGACCTTTACCTGCTAATAAGATAATATCCTTTGGCCTGCTGTTTTTAATAGCGTATTCTATAGCTTCTTTTCTATCTACTATAGATATATAATTACCATTGACTTTTTCTACACCTTTTATAATATCATCAATAATTTTTTGTGGTTCCTCAGTTCTTGGATTATCTGAAGTTACTATGCACAAATCACAATGTCTTCCTGCTACTTCTCCCATTGGAGCTCTCCTGGATA
>CAYYDM010000083.1:716-8898 GCA_964470635.1 uncultured Clostridia bacterium
CTATCTCCTCCAGCTCCAAAAACTACAATTTTTCTTCCCGCTGCAAATTGGTCAATAACACATAGCACTTTTTCTAGAGCATCTGCTGTATGTGCAAAATCAATAATAACTGTAAAATCTTTGTCAGTTGGAATAACTTCAAATCTTCCCTTTACTCCTTTTATTTGCTCTAGACCTTCTTTAATAGTCTTAAGATCTACTTCGTATACATAAGCACATGAAGCGGCGGCTAAGCCATTATATACTGTAAAAATACCAGGTATATTCATGTTTACATCAATACTCTCCTTTGGAGTATGTAACTTAAAACTAACACCTGTAGCTTTAAAGTTTATATCAGTTGCCCAAATATCCGCCTTACATTCAATACCATAAGTCAATAAAGGCGTTTCTAATTCAGACAATTCTTCTACCAGCTTTTTACCATATTCATCATCAATATTTATAATATTACATTTTCTTGTCATATGAAAAAGCTTTTTCTTTGCATTATAATAATTTTCAAATGTTTTATGATAATCCAAATGATCTTTAGTAATATTAGTAAAAATACCAACATGGAAATTACAATAAGCAACTCTACTTAATTCTAGAGAATGAGAGGATACCTCCATAACACAGCTATCAATTTTAGAGTCCAACATATGAGCAAATACTTGTTGAAGCTCCAAGGATTCTGGTGTTGTATTTTTTGTTTCTATATGCTCCCCATCAATTCGACTTCCTATAGTCCCAATTATACCGGTTTTCTTTCCACATGCTCTAAATATAGATTCTACAATATAAGTAATACTAGTCTTTCCATTTGTTCCTGTTACACCTATTAGATTAAATTTATTAGAAGGGTTATCATAAAATTCAGAAGATATTTTAGCTAGGGCTTGTCTTGTATCTTTCACCTTAATTAGAGTGGCTTCTTCCGAACTGTCTATTACATTTTTTTGAACAATAATAGCTTTTGCTCCTCTTTTAATAGCCTCATCAATAAATTTGTGACCATCTGCTTTAAAACCCTCAATGGCAACGAAAACATTGCCTTTATCAATTTTTCTAGAATCATAGGCAATTCCAGTGATATCAATATCTGTCTGCCCTATAATCTTTTCAGCTTCTAAGTCAAAAATAAGTTCATTTAACTTCATCTATTACACCTCACAAAAAAGTTTCACCCTATATGATAATACCATAAATTTATAAATGAATACAGTCTACTTAAAAGGCAACTTTCAAACAATTTGCTTGAAGTTGCCTTTTAAGTCAATTTTAGTTTACATTGTCAAATCTTACGTTTACTAGAGAATTAAAGTCTACTTCTGTTCCAGCCTTAGGTATCTGCCCTACAACTACCCCTGATCCAGAGAATTCAAATCTAAGGTTTAGCTGATTTAAAACCTCTATTGCCTGCTCACGGGTGGTTCCTGTCAAGTCTGGTACTACAATTTTCTCTGTACCATTCCGTTTTGACTCTACATATAAGTCAATACTTGATCCTCTCTTAACTACACTTCCAGGTAGAGGAAATTGATCTAAGACAGCAGAGCCTTCTTCTATATAATAAGCATCAGTATTATACTTTAAGCCTAATAATAAAACCATTTTACTAGCTTCTTTAATACTTTTACTTCTTAAATCTGGAACTGTTACATTCTCTTTTTCATTACTTTCTTTCTCTTCTTGAGAAAATTGAGGTTCTACGTCAAGATAACTTAATACATCTTTTACTACTTCACCAGCAACAGGCGCAGCAATTTGACCACCATAGTATGCCCCATTACTAGGTTCATCTATTATTACTGATACAACAATTTGTGGATCATTGGCAGGTGCTATAGCCACAAATGATGCTATGTATTTGCCTTCTGCATAGCGTCCATCAATAACCTTTTGAGCCGTTCCGGTTTTTCCTGCTACACGATATCCTGGCACATATGCACTTTTCCCTGTTCCATCTGATACTACGCTTTCTAATATTTTCATCAATTTCTTTGATGTTTCTTCAGAAATAACTTTTCTTTTAACCTCTGGCTCATATTTATGAACGATTTTTCCATCTTCATCTACTAGCTCTTTTACCACCCTAGGGACCATAAGATTCCCCCCATTAGCTACAGCAGATATAGCTGTAGTAAGCTGTATTGGAGTGACTGCAATTCCTTGGCCAAAGGATATTGTGGCTAGATTTACATCTTTTATGGCTTTTGAACCACTAGGTATGATCCCAGGGGATTCGCCTGAAAATGGTACTCCCGTCAACTCACCAAAGCCAAATGCTCTTAAGTATTCGTACATTTTCTCTGCCCCTAATCGCAACCCTACCTCTACAAAAACTACGTTACAGGAGTTCTGTACTCCCTCTACAAAAGTTTGACTTCCATGAGGATTATAATATCTCCAACACTTTATTGGCTTACCACTTTTGATTTGCCTAACATATCCACTACAATAAAATTGACTGCTTGGAGTTACAACATTTTCTTCAAGTCCTGCTGCAGCAGTTATTATTTTAAAAGTCGATCCTGGCTCATATACGTCATTAATTGCAAAGTTTCTCCACATAGAAAACCATTTATTTTGTAATTCTTCTTTGGGTAATCCCTCCCAAGTTTTTGCTTCCCCTTCATCGATAGGTATTGCAGGGTTATTAGGATCATAGTCAGGCTTATTCGCCATTGCTAATAGGTCTCCTGTCTTAGGGGCCATTACAATAATTGAAACATTCTTAGCTTTATTTTTAACTAGCACCTCTAAAGCGGCTTTCTCGGCAAAATGCTGGATGGTTTCATCCATAGCTAAAACAACATTTAAACCATCTTTAGCCTCATAAAGCTTTTCACTATCATAGGGAAGCTGTCTTCCTGCAGCATCTGTAGTTTTAACCCATTTCCCTGCTGTACCTGTTAAGTATTTATTAAAAGATGCTTCTATTCCATACTGCCCTACCTGATCAATATTATTATGACCTATTATGTGAGCTGCAAAGCTTCCAAAGGGATAATATCTTTTATTATCTTCAGTTATCTCTACACCTTTTATTTTAGCTTTTCTTAAAGCTTCACTTTCTTCCTTTTCTATCCATTGTTTAATCTTTACTATGCTCTGCTTGCTAGTAATTTTGTTATATACATCTTCTTCATTAAGCTGTAATATTTCTGCAATTTTTTCAGCATCTTCTTTAGGCTTCTTAATGTCAATAGGTCTACACCACACAGTATCCCTGCTAATGCTTATTGCAAGTTTTTTACCTTTTCTATCAAGTATTAGCCCTCTTTTAGCTTTTACTGGAATTCCTCTAGTCCATTGTTCCAATGCTTGTTTTTTTAATTCTTCACCTTGAACAACCTGTATAACTCCCAATCTTACTATCAAAGCGAAGACCGCTATAGACACCAGCAACAAAGTAACAATGAGTCTTCTTTTCGTTGATAAAGTGGGTACTGACACTGAACTGACCTCCTAAGACTTATTAGATATTTTACTTACTACATTACTGAATAATTTTAAAAAAGCTAAGTTTCCTGTTTTGTCTTCTTTAACAGTATTTTTGTTTATATCATTATCAACATCATTCATGTCCACACTGACATATACTATTTGTTCGTTATGAGGGTATATCATCCCTAACCTGTTTTGGGCTTCATTTTCAATCCACCCTGATTCTTTAATCCTGTCTAACTCCAAAGAAATATCTGTCTTGTGCTTATTTAGTTCATTTATTTGTTTATCTAACTTCGAAACTTCCATTTTTATCTGTGTCATTTGAGCATATCTAAATAAAACTCCTAGAGAAACAGCTAAAATTAATAATGCCATGCCAAAAACTTTAATTTTTAGAGAAGAATTGGTTTTTTTGATTTTTTTGACTTTGTTGGTTGTTTCTATGTTATTATCCTCACGATATGAGTACACTTCTCTTTTTGCTACTAACAAGTTTATTCACTCCTTTTAGGGTTTAGAACATTAAACTTTCTCTCCAATTCTTAGCTTTGCACTTCTTGCCCTTGGGTTTAATTCAATTTCCTTTTCCGATGGTAAAATAGGTTTTCTTGTAATAATATTTAATTCTTTTTTCTTATTGCATGTACAAATAGGCAACTCTGGAGGACAAATACAATCAAGACTTAATTCTTTAAACGTCTCTTTTACAATTCTATCTTCTAGAGAATGGAATGTAATAATGCAAATTCTACCTCCAGTATTTAATAATTTTACCGCTTTATTAATTGATTCCTTTAGTATTTCAAGTTCTTTGTTCACTTCTATACGTATTGCCTGAAATGTTCTTTTAGCAGGATGTGGTCCATCTTTTCTAGCCCCAATAGGAATAGCTTTCTTTATAACATCTACTAATTCACCTGTGTTGTCAATGGGTTTTAGTTGCCTTTCTGTTACAATAAATTCGGCTATTCTTGCGGCCCATCTTTCTTCTCCATATTCTTTAATAACTCTTTCAAGCTCTTCTTTAGAATATTTATTCACAACATGCCATCCACTTAAATCCTGAGATATATCCATTCTCATGTCAATAAATGAATCCTTATTATATGAAAAACCTCTATCACCTTCATCTAATTGATGAGATGAAACTCCCAAATCTAATAGTAGTCCATCGATTCCTTCAATATTTAGTTCCTTAATAATAAACTCTAGGTTTTTAAAGTTATCATGTACTATTATTACTTTATCCTTGAACTCTTTTAGTTCATCAGTAGCTTTGTTTATTGCGTTAATATCTTGATCTATGCCAATTAATTTCCCACAGTCTAATTTTTTTACTATTTCCTTAGAATGTCCCGCGCCACCTAGGGTCCCATCAACGTATATTCCATCCTTCTTGATATCAAGTCCTGATACTGCTTCATTTAATAGTACAGATATGTGTTCAAACTCCATATCATCACCTCATTTTTTAAAGTATATTGTTCGCTAATTAGATTACATTTATGACTTAAATACCAAGTTCAGCCATCTTCTCGGCGATTGCCTCATAACTAAGGCTTTCATCGTCATTATACAAATCCCATTCTTCCTTGCTCCATATTTCAGCCCTATTAGAGACTCCTATTATCACTGCATCCTTATCAATTTTACAGTGCTCTCTTAGATTACCAGGAATAAGTATTCTTCCTTGTTTATCTAATTCGCATTCAGTAGCTCCTGAAAAGAAAAATCTTACGAAAGCTCTTGCATCTTTACTGGTAAGTGGTAACTGTTTTAATTTCCCCTCCAATATCTCCCATTCATCTTTAGGATAGACAAAAAGGCAATTATCTAACCCCTTGGTAATAATAAAAACATCACCAAGCTGGTCCCTAAATTTAGAAGGTACTATTAAACGCCCCTTATTGTCCAATGAATGTTGATATTCACCAATAAACATATGCTACACTCCATTCAGGAAAAACTTCCCCACTTCGTACCACTTTGCACCACTTTATAGTACTATTTCTATATTGTTTCATAAAATCCTGCTAGATTTAAAGAAATTTATAACTTTTTTACTAGGTCTCTAGTACTAAAAATCGGCATTTTTCAACAAAATAATCGATTATATAAATATAGTTGAATTAAATTGAATGCAATTGTATTACAAAAAAAGACCCTTTACTAACTCTCAAGGCGACAAAATATAGTCATCCTGAGGGTTAGTAAGGATCTCATAATTCATAAACAGTAAGCTTAAACTATTGTATCTCTTATTAGGATTATTAAGTATTAAATACAACTAGTTTTATTCAGATATTTCGTTATTTTTTAATGGATATCTCTTTCTAATAATCATAAAAATTGCCATACTAATTAAGATAGTTATGATACTAATTAACTGGGCAACTCTAATAGGTCCAAACATTAGACTGTCAGTTCTCAAGCCTTCTATAAAAAACCTGCCTAGAGAATAGAGGGCTAAATATAGCAGAAACACTTCTCCTTCTGCCTTTTTTCTTTTCCTGTACCATAATAAAAATAGGAAGACTGCAAAATCCCATAATGATTCATATAGGAAGGTTGGATGAACTTTTTGTCCCTGTACAATAATTGCCCAAGGTAAGTTAGTTGGCCCACCATGAGCTTCTCCGTTGGCATAGTTACCCCATCTACCAATAGCTTGACCTAAGATAATGCTTGGTCCTGTCAAGTCTGCAAGTTTCCAGAAATTAATTTTCTTTACCCTACAGAAAATGATGCCAACTAAGATTGAAGCTATTAAAGCACCATGTATTGCTAGTCCACCTTCTCTAATATTTATCATCTTCATGATATCGCCTTTATAGTAATCCCAACTGAAGATAACATAATAAATCCTTGCTCCTATAATAGCTGCAGGTACAGCAACTAATAATAAATCAAGGATATCTTCTTCTTCTATACCTACTCTTTTGGCTTCTCTCATGGCAACTAGTGTTGCCATGAGTAATCCGAAAGAAATAATAATCCCATACCATCTAACCGCAATACCAAATATTTCAAACGCAACTGGATTCACAAAATCATCCCTCCCACAAAATAATTAAAGCTACTATATTCTCTAGTAGCTTTAATTATATTTTTATTTGATTATAAAGTCAATAAACTACTTAGGATTAACTATAGATAAACAGCAGCTTTCTTTATTAAGGAATTTCTTGCATCTTTCTTCAATATCACTAATACTTACTTTCTCTAAAGCGTCTATATAATTTATTATAGAATACTTTCTATAATAATAATTAATAAAACCTGTAGCGATGTTTTCGATAGAGTTTAAATCCATAATATGATATCCAATTAGTTTTTTCTTAGTTCTGTTAAAATCCTCTTCCGATATTCCTTTTTTAACTTCATTCTCTATGTTTTCTAGTATTCTATTATAGACTTCTTTAGGATCGCTAGATTCTCCACCTAATAATGCATGGCCATAATCTTTATACCCAACATATTGAAAACCGAAGCTATCATTTATTAATCCTTCCTCATATAGTTTCTGATAAAAATTAGAGCTATTCCCAAACAACACTTCAAGTAAAATATTGGTGCAAATCTCCTTGTGTACTAGTTTTTCACCGTCATATCCTACATCTAAGTCTTTATATCCTATATAAAATAAAGGTATGGACACGCTTGACTTTTCTTCGATTATTTTTTCATTGATAGCTTCTGGCTCCTGAATCTTTATTCTTGATATTTCCTTTTTAAGTATCTCTGTAGTTTTCTGTTTTTCCTCAATTATACTTAGTGCCTTTTCAAAGTCAATATCTCCAATCATGAACAAAAGCATGTTACTAGGATTATAGAATGTTTTGTAACATCTATATAGTAACTCCTTATTAATACTTTTTATACTTTCAATAGTGCCTGCAATATCTATTCTTACTGGATGCTTAACATACATACCAGAAAGACAGTTGGAATATACTTTCCAATCAGGTGAATCATTATACATTCTAATTTCTTGCTGGATTATGCCTTTCTCTTTCTCTATATTCTCATCTGTAAAATAAGGATCTTGCACAAAACTAACAAGCAGTTCTAAATTTTCATAAAAATTGTCTACACACGAAAAAAGATAAGCTGTTTGATTATTGCTTGTGAATGCATTTACATATGAACCTAATTTGGCAAATTCATCAAATATATTTACATCTGGTTCTTCAAATAGTTTATGCTCTAAAAAATGTGCAATACCCTCTGGAACTGTAATTTCATTTTCTTCACCGATAGGAATGAAGCTGTTATCAACAGAACCGTAATTAGTTGAATATATGGCATATTTCTTAACATAATCTTTCTTGGGCATATAGAAAACTTTTAAACCATTACTTAGCTCCACATTGTAAATTTCTTCATTTAATCTATTGCTTTTTACAGAATTAATCTTCAATATTTCTCACCTCTCGTCCTTGTTAGTTAAAAAGTAAATAGTATCTAATTTTAGTTCTTGGCAAGATTTTATAACTTCTTCTTTTGTGACTTTTTTTATGCTATTTACATAGTCATCAAAGGATTTCAGTTCATTAGAAATGGCATTACTTAGATAAAATTCAGCCACAGAATAGTTATTATCCTGTAAAGATTTTATTGATGTAATTAAGGAATTTTTAGCATCATCCAAATCTTCTTCTGTAAAATTACCGCCAATAACCTCTTCTACTTGGTTCTTTATTATTTCTTTTGCTTTATCAAAATTTTCAACCTCGATACCTGAAGG
>CAYYDM010000084.1:0-8794 GCA_964470635.1 uncultured Clostridia bacterium
CTGTTTATAGAACTTTACAATTATTTGAACAACTAAATATTATATATAAACTTAACTTTAATGATGGGTGCAGTAGATATGAACTTAGTTCTACTTCTAATGATCACCAACATCACCATCTTATTTGTTTAAATTGTGGTAAAGTATTAGAGGTTGAATTGGACTTACTTGAGAATCTTGAATCGGAAATCGAAAAACATGAAAAGTTTAAGATTGTAGATCATAATGTGAAGTTTTTTGGTTATTGCAAAGATTGTAAGTAGTAAATCCCACTTTGGGATTTATTTTTTTATTATGAAAACTATGAAATAATATTATTGGGAAATATTTAACTGGGAAAATTCTTGTATGATATTGGTGTTTGAAATTTTTAAAGATTTTATGGATAGAATAATAATAGATGGAAAATGAAATTATTTAAAATGGTTAATTAATTATATGGTTGAAATTAATTGAGCGTGAGCTAATTATATATTTAAGGATGAAGATTGAAGGAGTGTGATAGGGTGACAAAAAAAATATCAAAATTAAAAATAATTCCTCTAGGTGGGTTATATGAGGTAGGGAAAAACATTACAGCTATTGAGTATGATGACGAAATTATTGTTATAGACTGTGGTTTGATCTTCCCTGAAGATGAAATGTTAGGAATTGACGTTGTGATTCCAGATATAACATACCTATTAAAAAATAAGGAAAAAATAAAGGGCATTATTCTAACCCATGGACATGAGGATCATATTGGTGCATTACCTTATGTATTAAAGAAAATAAATATGCCTATTTATGGAACCAGGCTTACTCTTGGGCTTGTTGAAACCAAGCTTAAGGAGCATAATATAAATAACACCATTTTGAATGTAGTTAAACCATCGCAGAGCATAAAACTTGGCCAATTTGAAATTGAATTTATTAGAACTAGCCATAGCATACCTGATTCAGTAGCTTTAGCTATCCATACACCTATTGGAACAGTTGTTCATACTGGAGACTTTAAAATTGATTATACTCCTATTAATGGAGAAGTAATGGACTTTCATAAGTTAGCAGAACTAGGACAAAAAGGAGTATTAGTATTGCTAGCCGATAGTACTAATGTAGAGAGACCTGGATACACAATGTCTGAAAAAACAGTTGGAGATACATTTAATGATATCTTTTTAACTGCTAAGCAAAGAATTATTGTAGCAACATTTGCTTCTAACATCCATAGAGTACAGCAGATTATTAATGCAGCAGTTCTATTTGATAGGAAAGTTGTTATATCAGGTAGGAGCATGATAAATGTAGTTAAGGTAGCTACAGAACTAGGGTACTTAGATGTACCAGAAGGAACATTAATTGATATAAATGATATGCACAGATTTCCTGATAATAAGATAGTAGTTATAACTACTGGCAGTCAAGGAGAGCCTATGTCTGCATTAGCAAGAATTGCTTCATCAGACCATAGAAAAATGGAACTAATGCCAGGAGATTTAGTTATTATATCAGCTAGTCCGATTCCAGGCAATGAAAAAACAGTAGCTAAAGTAATTAATCAGCTATTTAAGAAAGGTGCTAATGTTATTTATGAAGCACTAGCAGATGTGCACGTTTCTGGTCATGCCTGCCAAGAAGAATTAAAGCTTATGCATAGTCTGCTAAAACCTAAATTCTTTATTCCAGTACATGGAGAATATAGACATTTGAAGCAACATGCTAGCTTAGCTCATGAATTAGGAATGCCAAAAGAGAATATTTTTATTGCTGAAAATGGTTCAATACTGGAATTTACAAAAGATAGTGGGACTATTGCCGGAAGTGTACCTGCAGGTAATATCCTAGTAGATGGACTAGGAGTTGGTGATGTAGGAAATATTGTATTAAGGGATAGGAAACATCTTTCAGAGGATGGACTTATAGTTGTAGTAGTTACCATAAGCAAGCAAGATGGCTCTGTTATTTCAGGACCGGATATAGTATCTAGAGGTTTTGTATATGTACGAGAATCAGAGGATTTGATGGAAGAAGCCAGAATGATTGTAAGAGAAGTATTATTAGAGTGTGAAAAGAACAAAATAACTGATTGGGCTACATTAAAATCTAACATAAAAGATGCTTTAAGAAATTTCCTTTACGAAAAGATAAAAAGAAATCCAATGATTCTTCCAATTATTATGGAAGTATAATAGTCGTAGTATTTTACTACGACTTCTCTTTGTTAACTTAAATTTTATATAGGGAGGCAAATAATGAACACTAAATACTTATCAAAAGCAGGAATGATTGCAGCACTATATGTTATTCTAGTAATAATAGAAATTCCTTTAGGACAACTTGCCTTTGGGCCAATACAAGTGAGAATAGCAGAAGCATTAGTTCTGCTTCCTTTAGTAGAGACAGCAGCCATACCAGGAGTTTTTGTTGGCTGCCTAATTGCAAATTTAATACTAACTTTTGCTTCAGGTTTTGGACTTATTGATGTTATAGGAGGAAGTTTAATAACTTTAGTAGCTGCATATATGACTAGTAAGATGCCCAATAGACTTTTAGGTATTTTACCACCAGTTATTTTAAATGGATTATTAGTATCAATATGGGTATCTTCATTTTTCCCAGAAATGACTTACTGGGCAGTAGCAGCAAGTATAGGAATAGGAGAACTAATTGCTGTTGGATTATTTGGCAATATAGTTTTGTACGCATATAAGAGAATGAAAAAAAGCGGATATAACTAAATTTTTAAGAAAACCTAGATTATTCATATTATATTTAGAACTAATTTTAATAAAGGAATCTGCAAGTTAACATAATATAATTACGTAAACTCATAAAAATTTTATACTTTATTGTTGATTTTTGTTTATACTCCTTGTATTTGAAATAATAAGTATTGTATAATTTAAGAAACAACCAAGTTAAAGGGGGAGCATTATGACCCAGATGATAGAAAATAATAAAAAAGAATCCAAAAAGCCTTTTTTTCTATATTTTTTTATTGTTGTACTAATTATCATTGCAATAGCCATAATTAGTTTTAAAAAGTTTGTGGACAACCAGTTACAGCCAGTTGCAATGGAAAATGCTAAAGAAATACAAATAATAATACCTAAAGGTACGTCTACAAGTAACATTGCAAAAATTTTGAAAGATAACAAACTTATTAGAAATGAAATGTTTTTTAGGGTTTTTGCAAAATATGAAAAAATGGATGGAAATTTTAAGGCAGGGAAATATGTTTTAAATAATGGAATGACACAGAAAGAAATCATGGAAAATCTGGTTGCAGGAGGAATAGCTAAAGATTCTGTTACTTTTACTATACCAGAAGGATTTGAATTAAAACAAATAGCAGAAAGACTAAGTGAAATTGGCTTAGTCAATAAAGACTCTTTTCTTGAATTAACTTCAAAGGTTTCAAATTTTTCCTCTGAGTTTGACTTTTTAAAGGAAGTTCCAGGAGAACTATCTCTTGAGGGCTATTTGTATCCTGACACTTATGAAGCATATGCTGATGCCAGCGAAAAGGATATTATTAGAAAAATGTTAAGCAGATTTGATAGTTTATACACTGATGATATAAAAGCAAAAGCAAAAGAATTAGGTCTAAATTTAAATCAAGTTATTACCTTAGCTTCAATTATTGAAAGAGAAGGCAGAGCTGATAGTGAGAGGGAAATAATATCTGCTGTTTTTCATAATAGAATAAAAAGTAAAATGATGTTACAGTCATGTGCTACAGTTCAATACATTCTTGGAGAAAGAAAACCAGTTTTATCAAATAAAGATACTTCAATAGAGTCTCCATATAACACTTATATAAATCAAGGGCTGCCTCCTGGTCCCATTGCTTCACCTGGGATTAAATCAATAGAAGCAGCTGTGAATCCTGCTGATGTGAATTATAAATATTTTGTATTTAATGAAGATGAAGCAGGTACTCACACTTTTAGTGTAACGTATGAGGAACATTTAAAAGCAATTAACAGAATAAGGAAAAAGAAATAATTTGTATTCTAAAAACATACACCTTTAATATATTTTACTGATGTATAAGAGAAAGTATTTTAACCACTAATGTTGGACAGAATATTTTTGAGAAAGGTAATACGTGGAGATTTTAACCACGTATTATTTATGATTTTCTAAAAGCAAGGGGAGAGTTTTTTGAGCAATATTAATGAAAGCAATATAGAAGAATATATAAGAAGCCTAATCCCATCAAAAGATGATTTTCTTAAGGAGATTGAGAAATACGCAGAGCTTAATCATGTGCCTATAATTCATCCAGAAGTGGCTCAGTTAATTAGGGTACTAATTAAAATATCCAAACCTAAAAGAATATTGGAGATTGGAACTGCAATAGGATATTCAGCATTGATAATGGCAAGTTCTATGGAAAAAGGTGGTTCAATCACAACTATAGAAAAAAGAGATGATATGATAAACATTGCAGAAAAAAATATACAGGATAACGGATATTCTGGTATGATACAGATAATAAAAGGTGAAGCTGAGGAAGTACTTCCAACTATCAATGATGAATTTGATTTTATATTTATAGATGCTGCTAAAGGTCAATATATGGAATTTTTTCCTTATTGCATAAAAAATTTAGTTGATGGTGGAATTATCGTATCAGACAATGTTTTGTATAAGGGTATGGTTGCTAGTGATGAATTAGTAGTTAGAAGAAAAAAAACAATAGTTAAGAGAATGAGAAATTACCTAGACTATATAACTAGCAATAATGACTTAGAATCAAGTGTCATACCCATAGGAGATGGAGTTGCTATAACTTATAAAAAGGAGGCAAAAAAGAATGAATAGACCTGAACTTTTAGCTCCTGCTGGAGACTTAGAAAAGTTAAAAATGGCCATAATATATGGTGCAGATGCAGTATATTTGGGTGGAGAATATTTTGGTCTTAGAGCTTCTTCAAAAAACTTCACTATTGATGAGCTCAAAGAAGGTTTGGAGTTTGCCCATTCAAGAGGCAGAAAGGTATATATAACTTTAAATATTATACCACACAATGAAGATTTAAATGGATTACCTGAATATATTAAAACATTAGAAGAAATAGGAGTAGATGCTGTAATCATATCTGATCCTGGAGTAATATCAGTAGTAAAAGAAGTTGCACCAAATATGGAGATACATCTTAGCACCCAAGCTAATACTACAAATTATTTATCAGCAACATTTTGGCACAAGCTGGGAGTTAAAAGAATAGTATTAGCTAGAGAACTATCAATATATGAAATCAAGGAAATTATTGAAAAAATACCGTCTGAGTTAGAAATTGAGTCCTTTATCCATGGTGCAATGTGTATATCTTATTCAGGAAGATGTCTTCTAAGTAATTATATGGCACATAGAGATGCAAATAGAGGAGAGTGTGCTCAATCATGTAGATGGAAGTATCATTTAGTAGAAGAAAAAAGACCAGATGAACAATATCCAATTTACGAAGATGAGAAAGGTACCTATATCTTTAACTCTAAGGATCTATGTACTATAGAACACATCCCAGAACTAATTAATGCGGGAATAAAAAGCTTTAAGATAGAAGGTAGGATGAAAAGCCCCTATTATGTTGCAACTGTGGTAAGAGCGTACAGAATGGCTATAGATAAATATCTTGCAGATCCACAAAACTATAAGTTTGATGGGAAATTGTTAGATGAAATAAAAAAGGCTAGTCATAGGGATCATACAACTGGTTTTTATTTTGGAAAACCTAGTGGGAATGAACAACTTTATACTAGTAGTTCATATATAAGAACATATGATTTTGTTGGATTAGTACTTGATTACGATAAAGACACAGGTATAGCAAGAGTAGAGCAAAGAAATAGAATCTTTGTAGGTGATGAGGTAGAGGTTTTTGGGCCAAATAAAGAACACTTCAACCAAGTAATTGAAAAAATGTGGGACAAAGATGATAATGAAATTGAAGTTGCACCTCATGCGCAACAGATTATAAAGATTAAAATGGATAAGCCTGTTGAGACTTGGGACATTATTAGAAAACCTAGAAAGGAATGATAGTTTTGAACAGACCGATTTTAATTGGCATTACAGGGGGCACTGGCTCGGGGAAAAGTACTGTTGCAATGGAAATCTTCAGTTCATTGCCAGAAAAGAATATTGTTATTATAGAACAGGATTCATACTACAAGGATCAAAGTCATCTTTTATTAGAAGAAAGAGTCAAAACTAATTATGACCATCCATTTGCTTTTGATAATGACTTACTTATTGAACATCTTACAGCTTTAATGAATGGTGAACCCATTGAAAAACCTATATATGATTTTGAAGAACATAATAGAAAAAAAGAGACTATAACTGTTTATCCAAAGGATATAATTATTTTAGAGGGAATTTTATTACTTGATGATGAGAGAATTAGAAATTTATTAGATATTAAGATATTTGTTGATACTGATTCTGACGTAAGAATCATTAGAAGAATAACAAGGGATATTAAAGAGAGAGGAAGAACTTTAGATTCAGTTATTGAACAGTATATGACTACTGTAAGACCAGCTCATATGCAATTTATTGAACCAAGTAAAAGATATGCAGATATTATCATTCCTGAAGGTGGATACAATAAAGTTGCTATTGACCTTATGGTTACAAAAGTTAAATCCATTATTTCAAAATAGACATTATACCTCCATAGTAAGTTGGGAATAATTATTCCATAAGCTTATTTGGAGGTTTTTTTATGGATAAGAAAACTAGAAAAAATATATATCATAGATTGATGAAAGTTGTTACAGCTTCAGCTATGGCTTTTATACTACTTGTAGCAAGATTGTTTTGGATACAGGTAGTAAAAGGTCAGGGATATGGACTTGAGGCGGAAAAACAACATGTTAGAGAGATTCGAGTAGCCCCAGCAAGAGGGAATATATTTGATAGAAATAATATTCAGCTAACAAATACTACAACAGAGAAAACCCTTTATATATTTAAAGACGTAGTATCAAATGATAGTCAGGCCTTAGAGCGTATTAAAGAGACTTTTAGTTTGTCGGAAAAGGATATAGAAATAATTAAGAAATCTAATAGTAGAATCGTTGAAATACCTTTAAACAAAACAATTGAAGATAATATTTTTATGAAAGGAGTAGCCATAGAAGATAGAATAATAAGATACGATGGGAGCAATTTACTTTCACATACAATAGGCTATATAAAGAAAAGTGAAAATACAGGTGAATATGGAATAGAAAAAGGATATGACAATATTTTAAAAATGAATCATAGGTCTGGGATTAAATATATTGCTGTAGATGGGAAACAGAGAGTCATTCCTGGTCTAAACGATGCAGAAGTCATTAGTGAAAAAAAGACTAGCTCTAATAGTATAAAATTAACTGTAGATATAAATATTCAAAAAGTATTAGAAAATGTTTTAGATAATAGAAAAGTTAATGGGGCTATTATTATCACTGATGTAGAAACAGGTGACATATTAGCAATGGCAAGTAGACCAAATTTAAATCAAAATGATATAGAAGTTAATTTTAATAGTTCTAATATGGATCTTTATAATAAAGTTCTAGAAGTGGCTTATCCCCCAGGCTCTGTTTTTAAGATAGTTGTTATGCTTGCAGCCCTTGAAGAGGATTTGGTTAGCTTAGATAATACCTTCGTTTGTGAGGGACATGTAGACCTAGGTAATCTTCGAATTAAATGTAATAATACTGAAGGACATGGTGAAATAACTGCATACAGAGCATTTTCAGAGTCTTGTAACTCAGCCTTTATACAGATAGGAAAAAAAGTAGGAGCTAGAAAAGTAATAGACATGGCAAAAAGGTTAGGGTTCGGCGAAAAAGTTCAAAACATATTAATCGAAACAGCAGGAAATCTTCCTAAAAATAATGAGTTATTAGGTCCTGCTATTGGGAACATTTCAATAGGTCAATCTAATATAGAGGTTACACCAATACAGGTATCTAATATGATGATGATTATTGCAAACGAAGGGATTAAAAAGGATATTGGGGTTGTTGATAGTATTGTAACGGAAGAGGGGAGACTTGTTAAAAAAATTTTAAGATCAAAGGAAGAAAGAATTATTTCTGTAGACTTGGCTAAGGAGATAAAAAAGTGTCTTGAAGGTGTTGTAGACAACGGCACTGCTAGTAATATTAATGTATCAAGCATTGGTGGTGCAGCAGGTAAAACTGGTTCGGCTGAAAATGGCAAGAAGGCTACACATGCATGGTTTTCAGGATATTATCCAAGAGAAAATCCTAGATATGTAATAACAGTTTTTATTGAAGAAGGAGGTTCTGGTAGCAAAGCAGCAGCACCAATATTCGAAGAAATTATAAAAAATATCTATACTATTGAGAGGAATTAAGAAAAATGGTACGTGCACACAAAGCTAAACATCTTCATATAATTAATTATAGTGCATAATATTATGGAGGTGTTTGCTTACATGCTAGTAGCGGTATTAGCAAACCTTGGTCTCTTTGTTAAACCTATTATACCTTTGATCGGCTATGTTTCAAGTAGTAGCTCTTTTCCAAAGCCCCTTACCCAAGAGGAAGAGGAGCATTATTTAATGTTGTATGAACAAGGAGACGAAGATGCAAAAAATATTTTAGTTGAAAGAAATCTAAGATTAGTTGCTCATATAGTGAAGAAATATCATAATACAGGAAGAGAGGTTGATGATTTAATATCTATTGGAACAATAGGGCTTATAAAGGCAATAACTACATTTGATAGATGCAAAGGTACAAGGCTAGCAACTTATGCAGCAAGATGTATAGACAA
>CAYYDM010000085.1:0-8559 GCA_964470635.1 uncultured Clostridia bacterium
AATTCATAAGGTATTCTAAACAATACTTCATTATCTGAATAGCTTCCATCCACACCCATAATAGCTAGCCCAGGACATTTGCTCATGCATATACCACAGCCATTACAGTTTTCTATATTAATTGAAGGTAAATCATTAATGTCATCCATAGGATTCATTGCTTTTCTATTACAAGAGGTAGAACAAGGATTACATGGAATACTCTGAAAGCATTCAACGACAGCTACAGGACCTTGATTTATTCTTTCTATACTTGGAAATGATTGTTCAATTAAATCACTTGTTGGAACACCTGTACATTCAATCATTTAGATCACCTCTCTTACAATTTTACTAATTCCAGTCCTAATTTTTTCTCCAACGACTCCTGAACGCAGGGATTCTAACTGAGTAATATAATCTTGTCTTAGCTCGTTAAAGCGTTGGTGTTTAAACCCAATATCTTTTGAAGCACATAATCCAGCTAAATATCCTTCAACCATTGCACTACTTGCTTCTTCCACTCCTGACACATCACCTGCTACATAAATTCCGGTTTTTGTAGTTTGATAATTCTCATCTCTTATTGGGACTAATCCACCTAATTCAGGTACGTATTTCATGTCACATCCAGCTTGCATTATTAGTTCGGTTAGAGGAGTAAGCCCTACGGAAATGCACATAACATCAACATCAAATTCTATTTCTGTGCCATCTACCGGATTCCACTTCTGATCTAATTTCCAGATAACAACTTTCTGTAAATATTGGTCACCGATTGCTTCTTTCACTGTATATCCAGTCAATATAGGAACTCCCATTCTTCTAATTTTAGACGCATGTACAAGATAACCACCAATTCTTGGCGCTGCATCGATAATAGCTGCTACTTTTACACCAGCCTGCATTAATTGATAGCTTACTATCAGACCAATATTCCCCGCTCCAACCATTAAAACTTTTTTTCCAGGCTTAATACCGTATACATTCATAAGCGTTTGAACAGCACCTGCTCCGTAAATTCCCGGTAGATCATTATTAGGAAATGCTAAGACTTTTTCGCTAGCTCCAGTAGCAATTAAAATAGCCTTTGGGCTTACTTTCTTATATTTTTGGTCATGGTCTATACTTAAAACTCCGTCCTCATATATTCCTAAAACTGTAGCATTAGTCATTATTTCAACATTATTTTCATATTTTGCTAAGTCATCCAATAGAATTTTTGCAATATCTATTCCTCTTGTAGAAGCATATTGTTTTTCAGAACCAAAAAACATGTGTGTTTGCTTAATTAATTGTCCTCCTAAATTCTTATTTCTATCTATTAGTAGTACCTTCGCACCACTTGAAGCAGCACTAATAGCTGCGCATAGTCCAGCCGGCCCACCTCCAATAATTGCTAGATCAACGTGTTTCATAATTAATAACCCCCTTTCCCTGTTGAGTTTCAATGATCATTCCGTCCTTAAGCTCAGTAATACAGGTACGTACATTAGGTTCTCCATCAACAACCATGTTACAGGAAGAACAATTTCCAATGGCACAGTAAAATCCTCTTGGTCTATGCTTGAACAAACTTTCCCCTAAAACCCTTACTCCTGCAGCATGAAGTGCAGCAGCTATTGTTTCACCCTCTAACCCTTCAAATTCTTTACCGTTAAAAACAAATTTAAGCTTTTTCCCTTTATTGAATACTAATATTGGATGTTCCTCGATTCTCATTGCTTATTCCCCCCTAAGAAAATGATTAATACACTAGTCTCATATATTTATAGCAAAATTCATACCAAAAGTAGCTATTGATAAATACGCATTTATCAATGTTTTACGTATGTTACTATTTCCAATGTCAGAATATTGACAAAATTATTAAGACTCTAAATCCCCAAAAGTTTAAAACACACCAAACTCAATGTGTATATGCAAATAGCCATTATAACAATTAATTTAAAAAGATGTCAAGTATCTGACATACAGTCAAATATTTGACATCTTTTCCTTATATCTCAATTTCATATTTACTCATTTTAAAATACAAAGTGCTTCTAGGTATATTAAGCATTTCAGCGGTTTTACGCTTATTATTATCATTAATTTTTAAAGCATTTAGTATTAACTCTTTTTCTTTATTGCTTATTGCTTCACCTAAATCAACATTGTTTCTTGTTACTGAAGAAATATTTACATGATTTTTTCTGATTATATCATTAGGTAAATAACTTATATCAAATTTATTATGTTTTGATAAAATTACGATTCTTTCAATTAAATTTTTAAGTTCACGGATATTTCCTTCCCAATCATGTTCTACTAATATGTCAATAACATCTGATGGTATTTCAATAATGTTAATTCCGTAAGCTATACAAAAATCCTTAATAAATTTATGAATTAGTAAAGGTATATCTGTTTTTCTTTCTTTTAATGATGGTAGCTCGATTAGAACAGAATTAAGCCTATAATACAAATCCTTTCTAAATAATCCTTCATCCATTAGTTTTCTTAAATCCTTATTTGTTGCAGCAATAATTCTAACATCAATTTTAATAGAACTCTCGCTTCCAACTCTAGTAATAATACCATCTTCTATTACCCTTAATATTTTAGGTTGCATATTTAAAGGCATATCTCCAATTTCATCAAGGAAAATAGTTCCGTTATTAGCCAATTCAAATTTGCCCGCTCTTCCTTCTTTAGAAGAACCTGTGAATGCACCCCCTTTATATCCAAAGAGTTCACTCTCCATTAATTCACTGGGTATTGCACTACAGTTAATAGGAACGAAATAACCTTTACGTCCACTTTCTATATGTATAGCACGTGCAAATACTTCTTTACCTGTACCGCTTTCTCCTATTATTAACACATTTATAGTTGATTTCGAGATGCTTTTGCTAAATTCAACAATCTTATTGAATCTTTCATCATTACTAATTATTTGAGAAAAAGCAAATCTACTTTCATTAAGGCTTGAAACCTCGTTTTCAAGAACTTGTAAGTTTGATTGCGTCTTGTTTAGCAATTCAGACATTCTTATTAATTCTGAAACATCTTTATCACAACTTACTGCTCCTATAATTCCGTCGTCATCTATTAAGGGTTTTGCACTTATTATATTATAACAACCTTCTCTAGGGCTGTTATATATATTTTCGTAAGAGCTCCCTTCTGCTAATACCTTAGGCAATAATGCACTTGGAAAAATTTCTTGTATTTTTCTGTTGTATATTTTTTCCTTACTAATCTTGTATAAGCTTTCTGCGCTTTTATTCCATACTAATACATTAGCCTCTTTATCAACTACGCATATTGCGTCATGAATATTATCTAAAATCTTACTAAACAAATCTTGCATTTTCGATAATAAACTATTATAAAAATATATAATATCCCTAGGATGAATCATTCCTATAATTCTATTATTATTGTACACAGGAATTATTTTGTCATAGCCTTCCAAAACCAAATCTATTATCTTGCCTACTGAATCATCAATTTTAACGCTCTTATATTTGGTAAAAGAATTTCTTTTTAAATAATCTTCCAAAGTTATATTCTCATAAACAATATTTATTATGTCCTCAGAAGTAAGAACAAGCTCATTAATACTATTATCTATTATTATAATAGTATTTAATTTCGTTTCCCGCATAAGTCTCATTATATTAGAAACATCATGAACTTTACATACCTTTAGCACCTTACTATCCATAATATGCTTCGCTTTGATATTATCTATAATTATATTTATAAGTTCCATATTCTCCCCCCTATCTTTATGATATCAAAGCATTATGCTTTTTGGAAGCTTATATAATTTATGGTAAAACAAAAAAATATTAAATATATGCCTCTTATAATAGTAAATGCCGTACCATTAAAGATGATACGGCATTCACTCAATTTAAATATCAGCTTAGCATCTATTATTAGTTAACACTCATTCGTCTCTGAAAGTTCTAATTTTTTTGCAAGTTCAAACTCATCTAGTATGTCCTGTGACGGTTTTTCAGATAATACAGAAACTATAATGATAACAATACACGATACTAAAAAAGCTGGCAATAATTCATAAATTCCAAAGATTCCTCCTATAGGCTTTAGGATCATCTTCCATATAAAGACCATAATTCCTCCAGATAACATACCTCCAAAAACTCCAGCTTTTGTAGTTCTATTCCAGAATAATGAAAATAATATAGTTGGTCCAAAGGTTGCACCAAAACCTGCCCATGCAAATGAAACTACTGTAAAAATAACACTGTTCTCATTTAAAGCAATAATCATTGATATAACTGCTATCACAATTAGAGTAGCCCTAGAAGCAAGCAACACAGCCTTGTCTGTAGCTTCTTTTTTTATAATACCCTGGTATATGCTTTTTGAAAACGCAGAGGCAGCAATAAGCAAATATGAATCCGACGAGCTAATAGTTGCAGCGAGAATACCTGCCATAACAATTCCTGCAAAAAGTGGTGGGAAAAAATTAGTAGCCATTAAAATGAAGATATTTTCTGAAGCACTTTGCGTAAGTAGAGCATTAGAGAATAATGTTCTACCTATTATACCTATGGCTACTGCCGCAGTAAGAGAAATAGCACACCAAATAGTTGCAATTCTCCTAGATAGAGTGAGCTCACTAGCCTTTCTGATAGCCATAAACTTTAATAAAACCTGTGGCATTCCAAAATAGCCTAATCCCCAAGAAAGTGTAGAAATTATTGTTAAAAATCCGTACTTGCCTGCTTCGCCAAATAAGGGCTTACCTGACTCAACAGTCGTTTGAACCCCGTTGACAAGCGTAGGCTGTGCAATTCCGAAAAACTCAAAAAAGCCTGGTATTTCTTTTACATTATTTATAATTGATGAAATGCCACCAGCATTAGAAATACCCATTACTAGAACAGCTACTAATGCAAAAAACATAATAACGCCTTGCATAAAGTCAGATGCACTTTCAGCTAGAAAACCACCTATAAATGTATAGAAAATTACAAACAGAGCCCCTGCAATCATCATGTATTGATATTTTATGCCAAAGAGTGTACTAAAAAGTTTGCCAACTGTAACAAAACAGCTTGCAGCGTAAACGGTAAAAAATATCAGAATGAAAAGTGCTGCTATTGTAGATAAGACCTTTTTCTCTTCTTTAAATCTCCTACTAATAAAATCAGGGATAGTTATAGAGTTTCCAGCAATGACTGAATACCTACGAATTCTTTTTGCTACAAATAACCAATTTAAATAAGTCCCTACACCAAGTCCTATTGCAGTCCATGCTGCATCACTTAATCCAAACCAATATGCAACCCCTGGAAGTCCCATTAAGAGCCACCCACTCATATCGGAAGCCTCTGCACCCATTGCAGTAACCCACGGACCTAATGATCTACCTCCAATAAGAAAATTCTCACTACTTTCACTGGCGCGCTTTGCATAATACACTCCAATCCCAACAACTATCGATACATAGAAGAACATAGCTATAAAAATCTGTACTTTTCCTGCACTATCCAATCGAATACCCCCTTTCTATTTAATAGATGAAATGAATTTATCCTCCCCTCAAATTATTTTTAAAATAATATTGGTATAAGTTTATTAAACTTATACCAATATTAACACAATATTCAGAATATTTGCAATATTAGTTATTTCTTTAACGAATTGGTAGAGGAGATATTACTAAAACTCTTTAAACATGTTTAAAATGTCTACAACGATAAAAGATACAGGCTAAGCCTATATCTTTTATTTCAAAATATCTTCTATTCTTCTTAGTCCTTCCTCAATATTCCTCATAGAAGTAGCATAAGATAATCTAATAAAATCGTCAGCTCCGAAAGCAGATCCTGGTACAACTGCAACATTTGCCTCTTCAAGAAGTAAGTTTGCAAAATCCAAGGATGAATTAATAAATTTATCTTTTATAGTCCTTTCTTTTAGTTTAGATATATTAGCCATTACATAAAAAGCTCCTACTGGTTTTTTACATGATAGCCCTTCTATAGAATTAATTTTTTCAACCATATAATCTCTTCTCTTAATGAACTGCTCTTTCATATCTTCAATAATTGATTGATCTCCAGTTAATCCTTCAACACTAGCATACTGGGAGATAGAGCATGGATTAGAAGTTGTATGGCTTTGAATATTTGTCATTACTTTAACTATTTCTTCATCTGCTGCTGCATAGCCAATTCTCCAACCAGTCATAGCATAAGCCTTTGACATACCATTAACTACTATTGTTAGTCTTTTTATATCTTCACCAAGCGAAGCTATGCTTACATGCTTGTAGCCATCATAGATGAGTTTTTCATATATTTCATCAGATATAACAAAAATATTGTGTTTTACTGCCCAATCAGCTATAGCTCTAAGTTCCTCAGAATTATAAGCAGTACCAGTTGGGTTACTGGGGCTATTTAGAATTATTACTTTTGTCTTATGAGTTAAAGCTGCTTCTAGATCCTTAACATCAAATTTAAAATCATTTTCTTCTTTTGTTTCTATAGGCACAGGTATACCATCACATAGCCTAATAAATTCTGGATAGCTTACCCAGTAAGGAACAGGCATAATAACTTCATCACCAGGGTTAAGAATAGCAAATAATGCATTGAAAATTGAGTGTTTAGCGCCATTAGATACAATAATATTACTTGGCTTATATTCTAGATTGTTTTCCCTTTTAAGCTTTTCACATATTGCTTTTTTTAACTCAGGAATACCTGATGTAGCTGTATACCTTGTATTACCAGAATGTATTGCTTCTATTCCAGCGTTTTGAATATTACCAGGAGTATTAAAATCTGGTTCACCTGCTCCGAAACCAATTACATCTATGCCTTTGTCCTTCATTTCTTTTGCTTTTGCGGTAATTTCTAGAGTTACAGATGGTGATATCATTAAAGCTTTTGAAGAAAGGTTGAATTTCACTATAATCATCCTCCTTGTTAATAATTACCTATATATTTTCAACTAATAATTTCTACAAAAAACTTAAATTTCCTTTAAAAGTAATAAAATAATAAGTTTAAATATCATATATATCAGTTAATATATTTTTTATTATTGTAAGAGAGTCTTCGAAAATAGGTCTATATAACAGCTTAATCTTTTTATAGTGATCATATCCAGAATCAGTTATTCTATAATGCCTTATAGATCTTTTATCTGGTTCTTGCCACCAACCTTGTATATAATTATTTTCTTCTAATTCTCTTAAGAGAGGATATATCATTCCGGGGCTCGGTTCCCATTTATTATTAAGTCTAGATTTTATTTCATCAATTAATTCATTTCCATAATAGCTTTTTTCTATTAATAAATGCAATATGTATAGTTTTACAAATGAAGTTGTACTTATTTTAGACGGAAACTGTCTATTTCTCTCATTTTTATACATTTTTTAATCTCTCCTTTTCTTATAGAAATCCGCCTTTTCAGATAAGAGGGCTACCTGTTCATAATCCACAAAATAATCACCTAATACAGGCATATTATTAATAAGGTCACCATGAAAATCCGAGCCACCAGTTACTATGAGATTATATTTATCAGCGATTTCCTTATATTTTATTACATCCTGTTCAGAGTGTTTAGAATGAATTGCCTCTATTCCATCTGCTTTTAATCGTATAGCCTCATAAATGATTTTTTCATTTTTAATTAGCCCTGGGTGAGCAATTACAGCTACACCACCTGCGCTATGTATTAAATTAATACCTTCCTCTATGGAAAGTTTATATCTTTCTACGTAAGCAGGCTTATGCCTCCCTAAATATTTTTCAAAAGCTTCTTGTATTGTCTCTACATATTTCTTGTCAATCATTGCCTTAGCTATGTGTGGTCTTCCTATAACACCATTTCCAGAAATCTTATATACGTCTTTAAATGATAAATCAAATCCTAAATCATTAAGTTTTTCAATTATTTTTTCTCCTCTAGATTCCCTTGATTCCTTTAAAATTTTAGTTTTTTCTAGTAAATCTTTATTTTCGTAGTCAACAAAATATCCTAATATATGTATCTCCTCATCTTCAAATGTGCAGCTAATTTCAATTCCTGCTATAACAATAATATCATATAGTTTTGCGCTTTCAATAGCGGCTTTTATTCCACTAACAGTATCATGGTCAGTTATTGCAATTGCATGAATTTTTTTTCTCGAAGCCCACTCTACAACCTCTAAAGGATTTAAAGAGCCATCTGAAGAAGTAGTATGAACGTGTAAATCAACTTTTTGCATTTAACAATCATTCCTTTCACTATGTGCAATATGCAGATTTATGAAGATGTCTATATTTTTCATTTAAGAATCTAGATGCGTTGTGCTAAGGTAATATATATGCATAATATTTCTCCTAATGCTTGATATTTAAATATTATTATTGCCTAAAACTTAAATAAAAAAGCCTGCACATACTATGCAGGCTTTTTTTAATTACCTAGGTTCAACAATTAACTTAATAGCTGTTCTCTCTTCCCCATCAATCTCAATGTCAGTAAATGCTGGTATGCAAATTAAATCAACACCACTAGGAGCAACAAATCCTCTAGCAATAGCTACTGCTT
>CAYYDM010000086.1:0-8448 GCA_964470635.1 uncultured Clostridia bacterium
AGCTTAAAGTGTTCACTCACGTTAGTTCCAGGAATTATACGGAACACAGGAGCTATTCTATAATTCTCTAATTCAGGGTGAATTAGTGGAGCATCTGGCTTCATACCTTCCACTGCGTTTAGAACAGCTGGTAGCTCTTCGTATTCAACCTCTATCAAATCTATAGCCTCTTGTGCTATTTCCCATGTTTCTGCTGCAACAGCTGCAACTCCCTCACCAAAGAATCTTACTTTATCTACAGCAAGAAAATGTTTGTCTGTAAGGTATAAACCAGCTCTCTTAGGTACATCTTTACCTGTAATTACTGCCTTAACCCCTGGGAGACTTTCGGCTTTGCTTGTATCTAATCTTGTTATATTTGCATGAGCATAAGGACTTCTTTTAACTGCCGCATATAGCATGCCTGGCATTTTTAAATCATCAGTATATTTTAAATCTCCAGTAGCTTTTTTAATTCCATCTACTCTCGATACTCTTTGACCAACATATTTCATAATACACTTGACCTCCCTTCAGTCAAACAATTTCTATTTTCCAGCCACTTCCATTACAGCTTCTATTATTTTCTTATATCCTGTACATCTACAAAGGTTTCCCTCTATAGCCTTTAATACATCTTCTTCAGTAGGATTAGGATTTTCAAGTAATAAGCCTTTTGCAGCCATTATCATTCCAGGAGTACAATAACCACATTGTAATGCACCATTTGTAATAAATGAAGCTTGAAGTTTATCTAGTTCTGTACCATTCGCTAATCCTTCTATAGTTAATATATCTCTACCATCAGCATCTACTCCTAACACAAGGCAAGAGTTTACTGGCTTACCATCCATAAGAATAGTACAAGCACCACACTCTCCTTGGCCACATCCTTCTTTTGCTCCAGTTAAATCAAAATCATCTCTTAACATTCTAAGAAGGGTTTTATTTGGCTCAACCTCATGCACTACTTTTTCATTGTTTAGTGTAAAACTTATTTTATGTTTCATAATCCTTCACCTCCTATTAGTCTCTTAATTGTTCAAGACTTCTACGTACAGAAACTCTTACCATTTCTTTTCTATATTCCTTTGTTGCTCTAATATCATCTATAGGTTTAGCTTCTGAAGCAGCCATGTCTGCAACTTTGTTTATAAGTTCGTCTGTCAGCTCTGCTCCTTTAGCAAGTTTTTCTGCTTCCCATGCTCTAATAACTGTTGGCGCTACTGCACCCATTGCTATTCTTATTTCGTCTCCTGTTTTTACAACAGTAGTACATATTGTAGACAAGTCTACTTCTTTTCTTCTAGAAGTTTTTATAAATACTCCTTTAAGGTCTTTATAAGCAGGAATTTTAATTCCAGTTACTATTTCACCATGTTTTAAGCAAGTTTTTCTTACACCTACAAAGAAATCGTGGATGGATACTTCTCTTTCACCATCAAGACTGTAAATACAAACCGTAGCATCTGTAGCTACAAGTGGTGTTGATGTGTCTGCTAGTGGTGAAGCATTACAGTTGTTTCCAGCCATTGTAGCAATGTTTCTAACTTGTCCTGAACCTACTGATTCAGCTGCGTCTGCTAAAAAGCTGTATTTTTCTACTACGTCTTTGTTATGTGCCATATCACTTAATTTAACACATGCTCCAACAAAAAGTCCTTCTTGATCATCATAGCTTAATTTATAAAGTTCTTTAATTCCTTTAATGTCTACTACTGCATCAGGTGTAGTAATATTTTCTCTCATCCTTACAATCATATCAGTACCACCATTAAAAATATGAGCATTATCTCCATACTTTAATAATAATTCACTAGCTTCTTTTAATGATTGTGGTTTAAAGTATTCAAAAGACTTCATTGTTTCACCTCCAAAATTAATAAAAAAGATTTAATTATTTTAAGACCTGCCTATTATTTAACAAAGGCATTGTCTGAATGAAAACGTTTTTTCTAGCTTATAATTAATTATAGCATAGACCTTATTATCATAATTTTATAAATTTTCACTAGATTGGAATATTCTTTTGGCAAAAACCGCTATACAAATAAAAATATAACGTTTTATACCATTAATCTATTGCATATTGTCCTCTAAAATCCAGCAAATCATCAATGAACAAACCTACTTGAATAATCCCTTTTTTGCCTTTTTTTGAAACTCCAGCGAACTTGAAGTATTTGCCATCAATATCTCTAATTTTCATTTCCTGGCATACTTTAAGATTTGGATCAAGCAATATCTTATAAAAATCATAGGCTTGTGTACTTGGATCGTCGCTGATTTTAAAACCTATTCCGTTAGGGTTGTTACAATACTCTGTTACTCCCTGGGAATCAGTAATATAAAATTCGGATATACCTGTTTTTTTAGAAAGCTCTTGTAGAAAAGAGTTGTTTATTAATCCTTTAGCCTCAAGAACTGCTACTTTTTCACAAGCTGCTATCAATTCTTTATTTATTTCTTGTTCAAAAGTTCTAGTAAACTCACCGAATTTAATAGCTATTTCAGTGATTTCATTAGATGTTTCAAGGCTCTCTCTTTCCATTTTTACTTGTGTAGAAATATTACTATCTATTCCTTGTATAGTTCCACTTAAATCTCCCATAAACCCTGCTGCATTTTCAACATTTTTCGCTAATGATTCTGTTGCCCTGTTTTGTTCATCTATGTTTTTGGTAATATCATTTATAAAGCTTGCCATTTCGTTAATTTTTAGAGTTATTTCATTAAGACTCTTGCTTGCATTGTTGCTCTTTTCTCTAATCTCTATTGATTTATCAGCTCCTTGTTTTATTTCACCAATAACTCTACCTATGCTTACATTGATTAAAGAAACGTTATCTTTTATTTCAGTAGTAGTTTTAGCACTTTCTTCTGCTAGCTTTTTTATCTCTTCTGCTACTACAGAAAAGCCTTTTCCTGCTTCGCCGGCTCTAGCAGCTTCTATAGATGCATTTAAGGATAATAAATTTGTTTGATCTGCTATTTCAGAAATTGCATCGCTCATTTTAAAGATTGAGTTTAAATGCACTTTTAGCTTGTCTATCTCTTCTGAAGCTTTTAACATTATACTTTCAATTTTAGTTACATCTTCTAGTGTTTTTTCAATTTCATTGCTATCTTTCATGATTCTATTAGCTGATTCGTAAGTAACTGCACTAAACTTAACAGAATTTTCAGTGATTTCTGTATTTGAGCTAAGTAATTCTTCTGCTATGGCAGCATTTTCTGTTGTGTCTTCCGCAGCCTTACTTGACTTATCACTAATTGTATTTATTGCTTTTGAAATTTCATTTATACTTTCTAGAGTTGCATTAGTATTTCTATGCAATACTTTAGCATGATCATCAATTTTTACTTTAGAGTACAGTACATTATAGAGCCAGTTTTGCATTTGACTCCTTAGGGCATTTATTGTCTCCTCTATTTCATGGTAGTTAGAAGATTTTTTGTTTCCCTTAAACTCTACAAGGAAGTTACCCTTAGAATATTCTTCTAGAACTAGCATTATCTCTTTTACTAAGGTAGAATTATTGTTGCTATATTTAATATATACACCCCAAACGATTGCCATAATCATGGAAGCCAAGAAAATTTTTGTAAACAAACTTATTTCACTATTGTGCATTAAGATAATAGCTACTCCGTTTAATATTAAATTCGACAATAAAGCCAAGTAAAAGGTTTTCCCCTGTTTGAACATCCAAAATAGCCCCCTTATAATTAATAACTTGCATGTTTATTTATAAAAACTTCTGTAAACAAATTATATCATGTAAATCACTTTAAATATATAGGAATTATTAAATGATTAAACAGATATGATAATATTCTTTCTTTATTTTGAAAATTCTCTTTAATTTTAGAATTACCTTTGTATTTATTATACAAATAATATTACCTAATTCGACAAATTACTGTTCTTAAGTCATAACTAATATTTGTTTAAGTAAAAAATCGCTGTATTCCTTAATTACAGGAACCAGCGATTTTTAAAATATATATTATTGTATTTTTTCTAGTTTTAAACCAGTTTCGTGGTCGTTTAGGTTGTGCTTTTCAAAGCTATTATCTTGTACTCTTTGAACACTTACAGCTAGCGTTTCTTTCTTTATATAATCTTCAAATACATTAACTGCCTTAGCTATTTCATCATCTCCATCATAGAAGATTTTGATGTTATCCATCATTTCATAGCCATTATTTTTTCTCATTTGTTGTACCTTTGATATAAGCTCTCTGGCATAGCCTTCATTAATTAGCTCTTCTGTTAGTGTAGTATCTAGGATTACAAAGTGGTTGTTTTCCATTGCAACTGTAAATCCTTCTTTTGCAGTTATTGTAATCATTACAAGATCCTTTGTTACTTCAAAGTCCTCACCGCCAAGGTTTACTGCTACACTCTCTCCATTTTCTATTTTAGGAACTACTACAGAACCATCAAGTTCTGATAGTGCTTTGCCAAAATCTTTAATCTTTGGACCTAATACAGGACCTGCTACTCTGAAGTTAGGTTTTAAGCTAAAATGCATATATTCGTTAAGGTTCTTAGCAAATATTACTTCCTTAACATTTAATTCTTCCTTTATTAGTGGAACCAAGTCACCAATCTCATCTTCATGCTTTCCGTCAATTAAAACTTCTTGAATTGGTTGACGAACCTTTATCTTCACAGATTCTCTCGCTGCTCTTCCTAACCCTACTAAATCTCTTACAAGGTCCATTTTGTGCTCTATTTTCTTATCAATATAATCTTCCTTTACTACAGGATAGTCACTTAAATGAACTGACAATTCACCTGTAAGGTTTTTATAGATTTCTTCTGATAAATATGGAGCAAAAGGAGCTATCATTTGAGATATTCCAACTAATATTTCATAAGTTGTATTATAAACAGCTTTCTTGTCTTCAGTTAATTCTGTTTCCCAGAAGCGTCTTCTAGAACGTCTTATATACCAGTTAGATAAATCTTCATTTGCAAAATCTTGAATCTTTCTAACAGCCTTTGTCAAATCATATGCTGCTAAATCTTCTTCTACTGCTTTTAATAGACTATTAAATTTTGAAATAATCCATCTATCTAGTTCAGGTCTATCTGCTACTTCTACATAGAAGTCTTTTGGATCTATTTCATCTGTGTTTGCATATAGAGTAAAGAAATTATAAACATTCTTTATTGTTCCAAAGAATCTGCTTAGTACTTCTTTTAGGCCATCTTCGTCAAATTTAGTTGGTGTCCATGCAGGAGATACGTAAAGAAGATACCATCTTAGTGCATCTGCACCGTATTTGTCAAATAGCTCGAATGGATCTACTGTATTTCCTTTTGACTTAGACATTTTCTTTCCTTCTTTGTCTAATATCAAATCATTTACAAGAACTCTCTTGTAAGGAGCTTTTCCAGTTACAAAAGTAGAGATTGCTAATAATGAATAGAACCAACCTCTTGTCTGGTCAATACCTTCACAGATAAAGTCTGCTGGGAATAGCTCTTCGAAGTTTTCTTTATTTTCAAATGGATAGTGATGTTGTGCAAAAGGCATTGAACCGCTATCAAACCAACAGTCAATAACATCTGTTACTCTTGTCATAGTTCCACCGCATTTGTCGCATTTTATATGAACATTATCTACATGTGGCCTATGAAGTTCTATATTTTCATTTATATTTTCTATTGCCTTTTCAACTAATTCTTTTCTTGAACCTATACTTTGTGTATGGCCACAGTCACATCTCCAAATATTTAATGGAGTTCCCCAGTATCTGCTTCTAGAAATAGCCCAGTCATTTAAGTTTTCTAGCCAGTTTCCAAATCTCTTTTCCCCTACATAGTCTGGATACCATTTTACTGTGTTGTTGTTTGCTATAAGCTGATCCTTAAGCTTTGTCATCTCTATATACCAGCTTGGCTTTGCATAGTATAAAAGTGGTGTCTTACATCTCCAGCAGTGTGGATAATTGTGAGCCATTTTTTCTTTCTTAAATAGCTTTCCTTCGCCGTGGAGCCATTTGATTATTTCTATATCGGCATCCATTACAAACATGCCTTTCCATGGTGTATCGATATATTTTCCATCTTCATTTACAGGCTGTAATACTGGAAGGTTGTATCTTTTTCCTGTGTTATAGTCATCTTCTCCAAATGCAGGAGCTGTATGAACTATACCAGTACCATCCTCTGTAGTTACATAATCAGCTACTGTAACAAAGAAAGCTTTTTTATCAGCTTTTACAAATGGCATAAGCTGTTGGTATTCAATATATTCTAAGTCTTTTCCTTTTAATTCTTCTAATACTTCAAATTCCTGGTCTCCAAAAACTCTCTTTGATAAGGTTTTTTCTACATAGTATACTGTTCCATCAGATTTTACTTTTAAATATGTGGCATCTGGGCTTACTGTAAGTGCAACGTTTGAAGCTAAAGTCCAAGGTGTAGTAGTCCAAACTAGGAAATATTCATCTGCATCTTTTCTTTTAAACTTTACTATTACAGTATTAGTTTTTATTTCTTCGTATCCTTGTGCTACTTCGTGTGAAGCTAATCCAGTACCACATCTTGAACAGTATGGTAATATCTTATGACCTTCATAGATTAATCCCTCTTTAAAGAATTTATCTAGTATCCACCATACGCTTTCAATATAATTGTTATCTAAAGTTATATATGGATTATCTAGGTCTATTTCATAGGCCATTCTCTTTGTCATTTCTCTCCAAAGGCTTTCATAAGTAAATACTGACTCCCTACACTTTTCGTTAAACTCAGCTAATCCATAGTTTTCAATGTCATGCTTATCTTTAAGCCTTAATTGTTTTTCTACCTCAATTTCAACTGGAAGCCCGTGAGTATCCCAACCAGCCTTTCTCTTTACCTGGAATCCTTTCATTGTCTTATATCTACATACGGAATCCTTTAATGTCCTTGATATAACATGGTGAATACCAGGTCTACCGTTTGCTGTAGGAGGCCCTTCGTAAAAAACAAATGGTTTGCTGCCATTACGATTTTCTACTGTTTTAGTTAAAATATCAATACCTTCCCAAAAGTTAGATATTTGTTTTTCGTTTTCTGATACTGATAAATTAGATAGTTCTTTAAACTTTTGCATATTTTCACCCTTTCATTAAGTTAAAATTTATACAATATGACTAAAAATATTTAAATACTATTCTTCCTTGATTTCTAATAAAAACATTCAGAAAATCGGGTTAGGTCATTTGCCGCAGTCTCGCTACACAAATTTATTTGCTCGCTGTCGCTCACATAAATTTGGTGCTCGTTGCGTTTGACCTACCATCGATTTTCTGACAAAAACATTCAGAAAATCGGGTTAGGTCATAAAAAATCCCTAGGTTTTTAGACCTAGGGACGATTATTTACCGTGTTACCACCCAAATTATAGGAAAGCAAAGCTATCCTATCACTCATTACAATTTAACGCATATACACGTAATGCTCTACTTGTTTTCAAGCATTAAGCTGGGAGGTGATATTCGTAAAAAGGCTTCGTAATAATCTCTCACCAATGATTATTTCTCTGTAAACTACATTCCTTTACTACTGTCCTCGTCATAGCTTTTATATATTATATTGTCTAACAACATACTTATAATATCAATATTTAATAATATACCATATTATCATTTTTTGTCAAGACTTAATACATAGTAAAACCGGGCAAAGGCACGAATTCTTATTCATGCCTTTGCCGTGTTATTATATCCTAAACATAATAAAATATAATGTTAAATACTAAAGATAACAGTAAAAAAGTACTGCCTATAACAAGAAAATGTGTTACAGCTATTTTTTTTTCTCTTTGTTGCTTAAAATCAAAATAGGTTCTTGGAAAACTAGGATCTCTATCAACTTTACGCTTGAAGGTTTCTCTAAACAACCCTCCTGCATAGATAAAAATGTCAAACATACCTCCATTACTTACAAAAAACAATACACCCAGTCCTCCTAAAACTACAGCAGGTACAAGAAATCCATCGCTTAATATCATCACTATATTAGATACATCTGACACTTCAAATAAATTTCTATAGGAAAACACTGCATACGCCATTAACATTCCTATTGCAGATGTCACGATGTATTTTATATATCTATTATTCATTTTCTATTCTCCTATGAAACGTAATATTTAGTGTAGTATAAAATATACACGTTTTGCTGCTCCTAAACATGGATAACTCTGATGTTGGCTATCTATATAAACTAGGACGAATACTGTTAATTTATTACGAGCTAACTTTCATCTGTTTTGTATATTCATTAAACTCTGCCTCATTGCAATATACATAATGCCCATTTTCAACTTCCCTCATCGTAGGCTTATCAACGGAATAATCGTGATCTAATGTAGGATTATATGTTGTCCTCTTACGCTTTCTTTCATAATGTGGATCTGGAAGTGGAATAGCCGACAATAGGGATTTTGTGTAAGGATGCATTGG
>CAYYDM010000087.1:0-8274 GCA_964470635.1 uncultured Clostridia bacterium
ATAGACACATATTGGTCAGATCATTGTAGACATACTACTTTTATGACAGAAATAGAAGATGTGGAATTCGAAGAAGGAATATATAGCAGTTCAATAAAAAAAGCATATGAAAAATATCTTGATTCTAGAGAATATGTTTATGGTAATGAGAACAGAGCTATTTGTTTAATGGATATTGCAACTATAGGAATGAAGGAACTTAGAAAAAGAGGCTTATTAGATGATTTAGACATTTCTGATGAAATAAATGCATGCAGCATCAACGTAAATGTAGATATTGACGGAAAAATAGAAGAATGGCTAGTAATGTTTAAGAATGAAACACACAATCACCCTACTGAAATAGAGCCCTTTGGTGGAGCTGCTACCTGCTTAGGAGGAGCCATAAGAGATCCATTGTCAGGAAGATCTTATGTTTATCAAGCAATGCGTGTTACAGGCAGCGGAGATCCAAGAGCCAAGGTAGAGGACACCCTTCCTGGAAAATTACCCCAAATGAAAATTACTACAGAAGCAGCTAGAGGATATAGCTCTTACGGAAACCAAATTGGCTTAGCTACAGGCCATGTATCCGAAATATATCATGAAGGCTATATTGCTAAACGAATGGAATTAGGTGCTGTTATAGCAGCTGCACCAAAAGAGAACGTAGTTAGAGAAACACCTAAAGAAGGAGACTTAATTGTATTAGTAGGAGGAAGAACTGGAAGAGACGGTTGCGGAGGTGCAACTGGCTCATCAAAATCTCATACTGATGAGTCAATTCTAACGAGTGGCGCAGAGGTTCAAAAAGGAAACCCGCTAATAGAGAGAAATCTTCTAAGACTATTTAGGAAGCCTAGCTTTAGTAAAATAATTAAAAGATGCAACGATTTTGGTGCTGGTGGAGTATCAGTAGCTATAGGAGAGCTTGCTGATAGCCTAGAGATAAATTTGGATAATGTATTAAAAAAATACGAAGGGCTAGATGGCACTGAGCTTGCAATATCAGAATCTCAAGAGAGAATGGCAGTAGTCATAGATAAAGATGATCTTGAAATACTTGAAAAACATGTAGCAGAGGAAAACCTAGAGGCAACAGTGTTAGCAAAAGTAACATCAAATAATAGATTAGTAATGAAGTGGAGAAATAAAACAATATTAGATATAGATAGAGATTTTCTAAATACCAACGGAGTTAGACAAAAAACAAAGGTATATATACAGGAACCTAGTTCTAAAAGTTATTTTAATACATTTTTCTATGATAAAAATAGTGAAAGCCAGCTTAAAACTCTTTGGATTAAAAACTTAAAAAATCTCAATGTAGCTAGTCAAAAAGGGTTAGTAGAGAGATTTGATAGTACCATAGGAGCAGGTACTGTATTGCTGCCTTTTGGAGGCAAGTACAACTTAACTCCATCATTAGGAATGGCTGCAAAAATTCCTGTTCTAAAGGGAAGTACAAATACTTGTACGCTTATGACTTATGGATTTAACCCTGAACTTTCTTCTTGGAGTCCTTTTCATGGTGGGCAATATGCAGTAATAGATTCAGTAGCTAAGATTACAGCAATGGGAGGAGATCCTAGGAAAATAAGACTTACATTCCAAGAGTACTTTGAAAAGTTAGGGAATGATAAAAGCAAATGGGGCAAGCCTTTTGCAGCACTTCTAGGAGCATATGAGGCACAAAAAGGATTTATGATACCTTCTATAGGAGGGAAAGACAGTATGTCTGGAACCTTTAATGATTTAAATGTTCCTCCTACCTTAGTAAGCTTTGCCGTATGTGTGGAAGATGCAAGAAATATCATATCTCCAGAATTTAAGAAGATAGGAAGCAACATAGTTTTAGTCAGCTTACATCGAATGGAAAATGAAGCTCCTGATTTTGAAATTCTTAACAAGAATCTACTAAAAGTACATCAGCTAATTAAGAATGGAAGGATATTGTCGGCCCATAATATTGGAATAGGCGGTATTGCAGCTGCCATAAGCAAGATGAGCTTTGGTAATAAAATAGGATTTACATTCACAGATAAATTAATTCTAAATCAGTTATTTACTGCTGATTATGGTTCAATAATATTAGAAGTTGATAATAGTGAAAACATAGATGAATTGTTTAACGGATTAGAGTATAAAGTCCTGGGACATACTACGGAAAACCCAGTTATAACTATTGATAATGCTGAAATAGACATAAACTTAGCTATTAAAGAATGGGAAGAGCCATTAAATGAAATATTCCCAATTAAAAAGAGCATAAATGGAACACCTGAGAAAATTCATTATAACAAAGGGAATATAGTGAAATCAAAATGTTGTATAGCAAAGCCTAAAGTATTTATTCCTATTTTTCCAGGCACAAACTGTGAGTACGATATGGAAAGAGCCTTCGAAAGGGCAGGAGGAATAGTTGACACCTTTGTTTTTAAGAACTTAACAACTGAGGACATAAAAGAATCTATAGATATAATGGCTAGAAAAATAAAAAATAGTCAAATAATAGCTTTACCTGGTGGTTTCAGTGCAGGAGATGAACCAGATGGTTCAGGAAAATTCATAGCAACAGTATTTAGAAACCCATATATAGTAGAGCAAGTTATGAACTTGTTAAAGAATAGAGACGGTCTAATAATAGGAATATGTAATGGCTTCCAGGCTCTTATAAAGCTTGGACTTGTCCCATATGGAGAGATTAGAGAAATGGAAGAAGATGCACCTACCCTTGCATTTAACAAGCTCGGTAGACATGTATCCCGTATGGTTCAAACAAAAGTAGTATCTAATCTATCACCTTGGTTTAACAACGTAAATGTAGGGGATGTATTCAATATTCCAATTTCACATGGTGAGGGCAGGCTAGTTGCTAATGAAAGAGCTCTTAAACAAATGGTAGAAAAAGGTCAAGTAGCTACTCAATATGTTGATTTTAATGGCAATCCTAGCTACGACGGAGAATTTAATCCAAATGGCTCCCTTCATAGCATAGAAGGAATCACTAGTCCAGACGGAAGGGTTCTAGGCAAGATGGGTCATTCAGAGAGAATTGGAAAAGACTTGTATAAGAATAATTACGGTGAAACAGATCAAAAGCTATTTGAAGCAGGGATTAAGTATTTCAAATAAAAGAAAAGAAAAAATTAATTGAACTGTTTTTATTCATAAAAGTTTCAAGCTATTTAGGGAAATACAAAGAAATATTAAGCGAACATTTGCAGGACACGACTATAATTCTTAGCGAATGTAGGTGAAAAATCCGTTAAGCAACTTGCACTGTTTGAGCGTAGCGAGTTTGCAAGTTGTAGGATTTTTTACCGGAATGAGCTATAGAATTATTCGTGGCCGAAACCGAGAGCGTATATGTCTTTGTATTTCCCAGCCAAGAGGAGGTAATAAAGTGAAAGTTGCAATTGTAATGGGAAGTGAATCTGATTTTCCAGTAGTGGAAAAAGGCTTAAAAATATTAAAAGAATTTGGAGTAGATGCAGAAGTTAGAGTAATATCAGCTCATAGAACACCTGATAAAGCAGTTGAATTCGGCAAAAATGCAGAGAAAAATGGAATTGAAGTAATAATAGCAGCAGCAGGAAAGGCCGCACACCTTGGAGGAGTACTAGCAGCAGTTACTGTACTTCCCGTTATTGGACTACCTATTAAATCATCTACACTAGATGGACTAGACTCTCTATTATCTATAGTCCAAATGCCTAAAGGAGTACCAGTAGCCACAGTAGCCATAGACGGAGGAGAAAATGCAGCACTTCTAGCAATTCAGATTTTATCTTTAAAGTATGAGATTTTAAGAGAAAAGCTTAAGGAATACAAAGAAAAGATGGCTAAACAAGTTGAAGAAAAAGATAGAGAACTTAGCCAAAAGCTATATAACTAACAAAAAGTTAGGGGGCCATGAAAATGAATTTTAATATTTTAGATGAAGACAAACTTAAAGAAGAGTGCGGTGTAATAGGAGTATATTCAAAAGAGCAAAATGTTACTGAAATGATTTACCACGGTCTTTATGCTCTTCAACATAGAGGACAAGAGAGTGCAGGTATTGCAATAAATCAAAACGGAACTATAAATTATCATAAAAATATGGGACTTGTATCAGAGGTCTTTAGCAATGAAGAGATATTAGAAAAACTAGATGGAAATGTGGGAATTGGTCACGTAAGATACGCATCTGCTGAGGAAAACCTAGCAGTAAATGCCCAGCCATTAGTAGTTAAATATAAAAAAGGAAGCATTGCTATCGCACATAACGGTAGCATAGTAAATGCAGGTAGTCTTAGAGAAATACTTGAAGATAATGGAGTTGTATTTCAGACCACTAATGACTGTGAAGTAATGGCTAATATGATAGCAAGATATCATAAGGAAGAAATAGAAAAGGCAGTAAATAGAGTAATGGAATTGATTAAAGGTTCATATGCCCTCGTACTAATGACAGAAAACAAGCTTATAGGTGTTAGAGATAATCATGGTATAAGGCCTCTTTGCCTAGGGAAAATAGATGATGGATACGTTTTAGCTTCAGAAAGCTGCGCATTAGATACCATCGGAGCAGAGTTTATAAGAGATATTGAACCTGGAGAAATGGTCATTATAGATGAAAATGGTGTAAAAAGCATATTCAATGATAAATGGAGTAAAAAAAGACTTTGTATATTTGAACTTATATACTTTGCAAGACCAGATAGCAGAATTGATGATATAAGTGTATATCATGCAAGAAAAGAAGCGGGAAAAATACTAGCAAAAGAACATCCAACTGATGCAGATGTAGTAATTTGTGTACCAGATTCAGGAACATCTGCTGCCATAGGATATGCAGAAGAGTCAGGAATACCTTATAGTATTGGCTTAATTAAAAATAGATATATAGGCAGAACATTTATTAGACCAAACCAAAGCAACAGAGAACAAGGAGTACAGATAAAGCTAAACGTTTTAAAGGAAAACGTAGAAGGAAAAAGAGTAGTCCTTGTAGACGATTCAATAGTAAGAGGTACTACTAGCAAAAAAATAGTGAAAATGTTGAAAAAAGCTGGAGCAAAGGAAGTACATTTAAGAATAAGTTCTCCATCAGTTATGTATCCTTGTTATTTCGGAATAGACACTCCCTATAGAAAACATTTAGTTGGAGCAAACAAAACTATAGATGAAATATGTGAAATGGTAGGAGCAGATAGCTTAGGATTTTTATCTGAAGAAGGCCTTATAAAATCAACAGGGAAAACAGAAGGATTTTGTCTAGCTTGTTTAAATGGTGACTATCCTATGGAGATACCCAGAGGGGAGGTTGAATTTAATGAGTAATAACGGGTTAACTTACAAAACTTCAGGTGTAGATGTAACAGCAGGATATGAAGCAGTAAAACAGATGAAAACTCATGTACAAAAGACTTTTACAAAAGGCGTTTTATCAGACTTAGGTGGATTTGGCGGAATGTTTGCAATAGATAAAAGTCAGTTTGAAGAACCAGTACTAGTATCTGGAACAGACGGTGTGGGAACGAAGTTAATGATTGCATTTGCTATGGACAAGCATAACACCATTGGAGAAGACTGTGTTGCCATGTGCGTAAACGACATACTATGCCAAGGAGCAAAGCCTCTTTTCTTTCTAGATTATATTGCCACAGGTAAACTATATCCTGAAAAAATAGCAAGTATAGTAGAAGGAGTATCAAATGGATGTGTAAAGGCAGGATGTGCTCTCATTGGAGGAGAAACTGCTGAGATGCCGGGATTATATGGAACAGATGAGTATGATTTAGCAGGCTTTGCAGTAGGAATAGTAGACAAGAAAAAAATCATATCTGGAGAGAACATTAAAGAAGGGGATGTATTAATAGGTTTGCCTTCCAGTGGACTTCATAGTAATGGTTTTTCATTAGTCAGAAAGCTTTTCTTTGACATTAAAAAATATGATATAAACCAACATATTGACGAACTAGGAAGTACATTAGGAGAAGAGCTTATTAAACCTACAAAGATATACTCCAATGCCTTAATAGAGTTAAACGAAACATTCAATATAAAAGGTATTAGTCATATAACTGGTGGAGGATTTTATGAGAACATTCCTAGAATGCTTCCTAGTGGTCTTAGAGCTATGGTAAATAGAAAACAGTTTGAAGTTCCTCCTATTTTTAAGGTAATACAAAAACTTGGAGATATTGAAATAGACGAGATGTACTCTACTTTTAACATGGGCATAGGCATCGTAATGGCAGTGGAGCAGAAAGATGCTGATAGCATAATAAAATTCTTAGAAACTAAGGATGAAAAAGCATATATAATAGGTGAGATTACCCACGGGGAGAGAGGCGTATCAATATGTCACCAGTAAGGATTGGAGTCCTTGTATCTGGAAGTGGTACAAATCTTCAGACTTTAATCAACCATGTAGACTCAGGAGATATTAATGGCGAGATTTGCGTAGTAATATCTGATAGAGAAGATGCCTATGGACTTGTACGAGCTAAGAACTATGGCATTGACTCTATTTTCATAAATAGAAAAGACTTTTTAAATGATATAGATTTTAACAGAAAAATCCTAGAGGAACTAGAAAAAAGAGATGTTCAACTTGTAGTATTAGCAGGATATTTGAAAATACTAAGCAGCGAGTTTATTAATGAATACAGAAATAGAATAATTAATATACATCCATCTTTAATCCCAAGCTTTTGTGGCAAAGGATACTATGGAGAAAAAGTCCACAGAGCTGTATTAGAGTATGGGGCTAAGGTTACAGGAGCGACGGTTCACTTTGTAGATGAAGGAGCAGATACAGGTCCCATAATATTTCAAGAAACAGTGCAAGTAAGTGAACAGGATAATGTGGAGTCTATTAGAAATAAAGTGTTGAATGTAGAGCATGTGCTTCTTACTGAAGCAGTAAGGCTATATTGTGAGGAAAAACTAATTTTAAATGGTAGAAAAGTTATGGTTAGGGAGTGAAAATATGAAAAGAGCGTTGATTAGTGTTTATGATAAGACTGGAATAGTAGAGTTTGCAAGAAAGCTTGTTGACATGGGATGGGAGATTATTTCCACAGGAGGCACATCAAAAATACTTTACGAATCAGGAATTAATGTTATAGATGTATCTAGTATTACTAATTTTCCAGAATGCTTTGATGGCAGAGTAAAAACACTTCATCCCAAAATACATGGTGGGCTTTTGGCTCTAAGAGACAATAAAGAACATCTAAAGACTATGGATGAACTAGGAATACAGGCAATAGATATAGTAGTGAATAACTTATATCCTTTTAAACAGACTGTCTTAAAAGAAGGAATTGCTCATGAAGAGATAATAGAAAATATCGACATAGGTGGGCCATCAATGCTAAGAGCAGCAGCTAAGAATTATAGATTTGTTACTGTATTAGTAGATCCTAGGGATTATGATATGGTAATAAACGAATTAGAAAATAGTAGTGAAGTATCTGAGAAAACTAAAGAATATTTAGCAGCAAAAGTATTTCAACATACTAGCAGCTATGATGCATTGATTTCAAGCTACTTCAACAAAAAAACAGACATGAGTTTCCCAGATACTATTACTCTTACATTTGAAAAAAAGCAGGACTTAAGGTATGGAGAAAACCCTCATCAAAGTGCTGGATTTTATACTGAAATATTAGAGACAAAAGGTACCTTATCAGCTGCAGTGCAACTTCATGGAAAAGAATTGTCCTATAACAATATTGGAGACGGAAATGGGGCATTAGAGATTTTAAAAGAATTTGACAAGCCTACAGTTGTAGCAGTAAAGCATGGAAATCCATGTGGAGTAGGTAGCGGAGAAACAATAGAAGAAGCTTTTAAGAAAGCATATGAAGGGGACAAGCAATCTATATTTGGAGGAATAATTGCTGCAAATAGAGAGATAGATGAAAATACAGCTAGGATGATAAATGACATTTTTATAGAGCTAGTTATGGCACCTTCCTATTCTGAATCAGCACAAGAAATTCTAAAATCCAAGAAAAATATAAGACTTTTAACAGTACCTGACATATTAAAGAATGAATATTCAAGCTACGACATGAAAAAGGTTCTAGGAGGAATATTAGTACAAGATAGAGATCAAAACTGTCTATATGAAAAACTAGAGGTAGTAACTGATAGAAAACCATCAGACAAGGAACTAGAGGATATGCTATTTGCGTGGAAGGTAGTTAAGCATACTAAGTCAAATGCTATTGTTTTAGCTAAAGCTCAAAGGACTGTAGCAGTAGGACCAGGACAAGTCAGTAGAATATGGGCATT
>CAYYDM010000088.1:0-2873 GCA_964470635.1 uncultured Clostridia bacterium
AAAAATCCTGCCCTAGCTTTATTGTTAACAATAGGGCTTACGGCAGGATTTTTCTGGTTTAGAGGCAAAATACAAGGGCAAGAAATAAAGGCTCCAAGTATCAAAGGGCTTCAAGAAGATGCAGCTAGAGAAAAAATTGAGAGTTTAGGACTTGTATTTAAAGTAAAAGGCGAAGTGTATAGCCAAGAATATAAAGCAGGACGTGTAGTTAGTCAAAGTATTGATGCTGGTGAAACCGTCAAATCAGGTTATCCTATTGAAGTCACAATAAGTAAAGGTGAAAAAGAAGTTGATGTGCCTGATGTAGTCAATAAGCATATAGATGAAGCGGAGATGCTTATAAATGATGCAGGTTTGAAAAGTAGTATTAAGCGTGTTCCTAGTGACATTCCAAAGGATTATGTCATAAGCCAAACTCCAGATGGAGACACGAAAGCTCCTGCAGATTCTACAGTAAGCCTAGTTGTAAGTGATGGACCTGAGATAAAATACGTAGTCGTTCCTAGTGTAATAGGAGATAATATTAACGACGCTAAAAAGAAACTTGAATCAATAGGACTAATTGTTGAAACCAAATATGAAGTTAATGAAAATCTGGATAAAGATATCGTAGTTTTGCAGAGCCTTGCAGCTAATTCAGAGGTAGAAGAGAATTCAACCATACAACTAACTGTAAGCAAAGGCTCAGAGGAGAATGGCCAATCAAACGGTGGTCAAAATACAGGAACTGGTGAAGAGGATATAAAATACAATAATTTATCTATAATCCTTCCAAAGGATAAAGAAGAAGTTGAAGTAAAAATATACAGAATACAAGATGATGAGAGAGAATTAATTTATAACGAAACTCATAGCACAAGCGAGGGTTCTATTTCGGTTCCAGTTAAAGGCAAGAAGAATGCAAAATACGAAGTTTATTTTGATGGCATATTTAAAGGAGAAGCTTAATTATATTAGGAGGACTGATTAATGCTAGAAGGAATAATTATAAAAGGCATAGGTGGCTTTTACTATGTAAAGGTAGATGATACAATTTATGAATGTAGGGCAAGAGGACTTTTTAGAAAAAATAAAACTATTCCCCTTATTGGCGATAAGGTTTTGATTAAAGTTAATAAAGAAGATAATACAGGATATGTTGAACATATCTTCGATAGGATTACAGAATTAAAAAGGCCTTCTGTTTCTAATGTAAATCAAGCAGTAATAGTTTTTGCAGCACAAAAACCAGATCCTAACTTATGGCTTTTAGATAGATTTTTGCTTCTAGCATCATATCAGGGATTAGATGTAATTATTTGCCTAAATAAATCTGATTTAGACTCAGAGGGCAAGGTGGATTTTATTTACAATATTTACAATAGAGCAGGCTATAAAATTATTAAAACTAGCTGTAAAAATAATAGTGGCATAGATGAAATAAAGAATTTACTAAAAAATAAAATCACTGTATTTGCTGGTCCATCAGGTGTAGGTAAATCTACATTATTAAATAGTATTCAATCTAATTTAAAGTTACAAACTGGTGATATAAGCCAAAAAACTAGTAGAGGAAAACATACTACTAGGCATGTAGAACTTATAGAATTAGATTTAGGAGGATGGGTTGTAGATACTCCAGGTTTTAGCACTTTAGATATAGATTTTTTAGAGGATACTGAGCTTGAAAAATATTTTATTGAAATATATGATAAGAGTTCCTTATGTAAATTTTCTGGATGCAGCCATTACAAGGAACCAAGCTGTGAAGTGAAGAAGGCAGTTGAAAATGGCGAAATAAGTAAATCTAGATATGATAATTATCTAAGTATGTTGCAGGAAATAAAGAAAATTAGGAGGTATTAGACATGATTAAGATAGCTCCTTCTATTTTATCAGCTGATTTTAGCAGGTTAGAAGAGCAAATTAAATTAGTAGAGGAAGGTGGAGCTGATTTAATTCACTTAGACGTAATGGATGGACATTTTGTGCCTAATATTACTTTTGGGGCACCTGTGATTAAAATGCTTAGAAAGGTGACTCAAATACCTTTTGATGTTCATCTAATGATAGAAAATCCAGACAAATATATAAAAGATTTTGCAGATGCTGGAGCGGATATTATTACTGTTCATCAGGAAGCAAGCATACATCTTCATAGAACTGTACAGCATATAAAAAGTTTTGGAATAAAAGCAGGTGTAGCTTTAAATCCTTCTACTCCTATTGAAAGCATCAGATATATAATTGATGAAATAGACATGGTGCTTATTATGACAGTTAATCCTGGATTTGGTGGTCAATACTTTATAGAACAGATGAAAGATAAAATAGTAGATTTAAGAAAACTAATAAATAGCCGCAATCTTAATATTGATATACAAGTTGACGGAGGAATTAAGCTGGACAATATTAAAGAAATAGAATCCTGTGGAGCTAATATTTTTGTAGCAGGCTCTGCTATTTTTAATAGTGAGGATATTGTTCATACCACAAGATTATTTAAAAGCATATAGCTTTACATTCATAAAAATACTTGTTATAATATTAAAAACAGGAATAATTTACACTAGGGGAGCACGAGTGCTGAGAGGAAGCAAATTAAGCTTCGACCCTTTAACCTGATCTAGTTAATACTAGCGTAGGGAAGTGTTTATGTACTATCTTTCATTTCACTTTTTGTGTTATGAGAACTTAATAGACACTAATCCCTCCCCAGTAAATATTCTTGAAAATCAAGGGAGGTTTTTTTATGGTAAAAAATCAAAAAGTAAGGTTTATAGCTGAAAGTGGTATAATGCTAGCATTAGCCACTATCCTAAGCATGATAAAGGTATATAAAATGCCTTTTGGAGGTTCTGTAACTGCAGGAAGTATGATACCAATAATACTCA
>CAYYDM010000088.1:2890-8218 GCA_964470635.1 uncultured Clostridia bacterium
GTGTACTTCAAGCAATTATAGATCCTTATATTGTGCATCCAATTCAATTTCTACTAGATTATCCTATAGCTTTTGGATTCTTAGGCTTAGCAGGACTGTATAAAAATATAAAAGACATCAAACCACAAAGTAAAGTTATAGAATATGTAGGTGCTATAGTTGGAGTGGTTCTTGCTATTTTAGGAAGATTTATTAGCCATGTGTTATCAGGGGTAGTTTTCTTTTCTGAAAATGCAAAAGATCTTGATTCATGGACATATTCTTTGAAGTATAATGGTGGATACTTAAGCATAGAGTTATTGGTTTCTATAATAATTATTGTATTGATTTGGAAGCCTATTAGCAGAGAAATAAAATAAAGAGAGTGAATTAAATGAAGGCTTTGATAATTTCAAATGGCGAGCTTAAAAATATAGATATAACAGATTATTTTAGAAATGCAGATATGGTTATTTGCGCTGATGGTGGTGCCAGACATTTATTCAATAAAGGCTTAACACCTGATATTATAATAGGTGACTTAGATTCATTAGATACAGATATTTTAAAGCACTTTCGAGAGTTAGGGGTTAAATTTCAAAAACATCCAACTCATAAGGATAAATCTGATACTGAGTTAGCAATAGAATATGCAATTGAAAAAGGGGCTAGTGATATAGTATTATTAGGGGCCACAGGTAATCGCTTAGATCATTCCATGGCAAATTTTATGCTTCTTTATAGATTGCTTATTAAAAACATTAATGTAGTTATTATAGATAGTCACAACGAAGTATTTATAACGAAAAACATACTTAGGTTAAATAATGAAGAGGGATGTTTTGTTTCAGTAATACCTTTAACTGATTCAAAGGTTACTCTTAAGGGCTTCGAGTATGATACAGATTCTGTAGAATTTAACCTTGGTTCCACATTAGGTATAAGTAACGTAATAAAAGATAAAGAAGGATTAATTGAAATTGAATCTGGAATATGCCTTGTTATTAGATCAAGGGATTAAATAAGAAAGTCAGCAATTGCTGACTTTTTTGTAACTTTTTTTGATATAAGGAATATTATATAATAGTAGCCTTATAAGGGGTGTCTATATGGGTGGGTATAGAAGGTGGAAGTTTAGAAGACATATCATAGATGGTAGCATAAAAAAAATTTTAGGAATAATTTTAGCGGTATTAGGAGTTATTATAATAATTCAAGTAATACCTATAAGGGCATGGGTTTTTGCACTAGGCTTATTGCTCATGTGTCTAGGTTGGTTTTTATTTAGAATTTTTTAAGTTAATTATTATAGAAACTAAATATAGGTGCAAAAAATCAGATAGGCTTCCATTATACTGGAAGCCATTTATTATAATGCTCTTTCAACATTACCTGATCTGATACATCTTGTGCATACGTAAATTCTTTTTGGAGTTCCATCAACCATAGCTCTTATTCTACGTACATTCGGAGACCAAGTTCTATTACTTTTTTTATTTGAGAAAGTTACTAAGTGTCCTGACACTTTTCCTTTACCACATACTTCGCAGAACCTTGCCATATAAAACACCTCCTTAAACCCTAGGTTAGATAATAATCATTATTTATTAAAACATTTCCAAAATCAACATATATTATTGTATCACACCATAGGTATTATTTGCAATATAAAGATAATTTTATGCTCATAATAATTATTATTTATTCTAAAGTTGAAGATAATACAATTATAATGTAAAATATAACTATAAAATCCTTTATCCACTTTTCAAGAATAAAAGGAGGACTGTAAATGGCAGGTAAATTGACCAATAAATATGGCTCAATAAATATTGATGAAAGTGTAATAGAAACTATTGCTGGATTAGCAGCAATTGAAAGCTATGGACTAGTTGGAATGTCAAGTAGAAATGCTACAGATGGACTAGTTGAATTATTAAAGAAAGAACATGTTAAAAAAGGAGTAAAAGTATATACTGATGGTGAAAGGATTATTGTAGATTTATTTGTAGTAGTGCAGTTTGGTACAAAAATTTCTGTAGTAGCAGACAACATAATTGATAAGGTAAAATACAATATAGAAAGTATGACAGGTTTAAAGGTAGAAAAAGTAAATATAAATGTACAAGGAGTAAGAGTACAAAAGTAGGCTAAGGAGGTACTGATATTGAAAATTCAATACATAGATGGAAATATGCTCAAAAAGTTACTTTTTGGAGCTGCTAACTGTCTTGAAAAAAACAAAGAAGCTGTCAATGCTTTAAATGTGTTTCCTGTTCCTGACGGAGATACTGGGACTAATATGTCATTGACTATGCAATCTGCTATAAAACAGATAAGAACATTAGAAACTGATAATATAGATAGAATAGCAACAGCTGCTTCTAATGGTTCTCTAATGGGAGCAAGAGGTAACTCAGGAGTAATACTTTCTCAATTATTTAGGGGTTTTGCAAAAGGAATGAAGGATGTTGATAAAATAGACACTAATACCATTGCGATGGCTTTAAAGCTTGGTTCTGATACAGCCTATAAAGCAGTTATGAAGCCTATAGAGGGAACTATATTAACTGTTGCTAGAGAGTGTGCAGAAATGGCTTTAAATATATCAAAACAAGAAACTGATATTGTAGAATTTCTTAGAGCAGTTATTAAACATGGAGAAGAAACTTTAGATAAAACCCCAGAAATGTTGCCAGTATTAAAACAAGCTGGAGTTGTAGATGCAGGTGGAAAGGGACTCATTACAATATTTATAGGTGCTCTTGAAGCATTAACTGGTAAAGAAGAGACCTTAGTTGAAGAAATAATAGTGAAAGATGATATGATGCATCCTATTATAGATACAAATGAAGAGATTGAATTTGGATATTGTACTGAGTTTATTATCAATAATTCAAGAATAGATAGCAATATATTTAGGAACGAAATAGTGGATTTTGGAGATTCAATGCTTGTAGTTGGTGGAGACAATATTATTAAAGTTCATATACATACAAATGAACCTGGAGAAGTATTACAAAAAGCATTACAATATGGTGAGCTTATTGATATTAAAATAGATAATATGAGATATCAACATAGAAGTAATATTTCTGATTCTACTGCTACTACAACTGCAACAGCAGTAGAAAATACAGGAAAAAAAGAAAGTAAAAAATATAGCTTCATTACTGTTTCCATGGGAGAAGGTCTTTCTAATGTATTTAATGATTTAAATGTTGATTATGTAATTGCAGGCGGACAGACTATGAATCCAAGTACAGAAGACATCCTTAATGCTATTGACAAAGTAAATGGAGAAAATATTTTTATTTTACCTAATAATAGTAATATAATTTTAGCAGCTACTCAGGCAAAAGAATTGAGCAGCAAGAAAGTAGAAGTACTTCCAACCAAATCTATTCCTCAGGGAATAGCTGCCTTAGTTACTTTTGATGAAGAACTTGACATGGAAGAAAATGTTGAAAATATGAAAAACTCTATAGCGATAGTAAAAACTGGTCAGGTAACTTTTTCTGTTAGAGACACGGTTATGGAAGAGAAAGAAATTAAAAAAGATGACATTATGGGAATATATGATGGGAAAATAGAAGTAATTGGAAATGACGTTCAAGATGTGTCTTTTGATTTAATCAAAACAATGGTAACAGATGATAATGGTTTGGTTACTATATTTTATGGAAATGATTTATCCGAAGAAGATGCTAATGAGTTAGCTAGTAGACTTGAAGAAGAATTTGAAGATTTAGATATAGAAGTGGTTTTTGGTGGACAGCCTCTTTATTATTATTTAGTTTCCGTTGAATAATTCTGGTTATTATATTTCCTTAAAAGGCAAGAATTCGAAGTAATAGACTTTGGATTCTTGTTTATTTTTTGTATAATATATATAGTAAAATATTGAGGTGAGCATTTTGGAGAAACTAGAGAAGTCAGTTCAGTATATTAAGGGTGTTGGCCCCAAAAAGGTAAAACTTTTAAATAAAATTGGTATAAAAACAATTGAAGATTTAATTTATTATTTCCCCAGATCATACGAAGATAGAAGGGAAGTAAAAAAGATTTCAACTTTGCAAAATGGAGAGAAGGCAAGTTTAAAAGTAATTATATGTGGTGCTCCTAAAGTATATAGACCTAAGAGAAATATATCAATAATTAAAATACAGGCAAAAGACGAAACTGGTTTAGTTCATTTAATTTGGTTTAACCAAGACTATGTTGTAAACAATATTAATGCGGGGGACATTATTAACATAAGCGGAAGGGTAAAAAGAACAGGAACTTATATTGAGATTCAAAACCCTATATATGAAAAGCACAATGAAAGTGGGAAAAAAATAGGAAGAATAGTGCCAATATATCAGCTAACTGAAGGTCTAACTAATAATGAATTAACTAAAGTTATAGAACAAGCATTGGAGACTTATATAAATGATACTATGGATGTAATTCCGGAAAATATAATTGATGAGCTTAACTTGTTTTCATTTAGCCAATCAATTAGAAATATTCATTTACCAAAAGACAGATTTTCTTATAAAAAGGCTAAGGAAAGATTAGTTTTTGAAGAGTTATTATTGTTACAACTAGGTCTTTTTATTCTTAAACGAAAAAATACTGTTGATAACAAAGGAATAAAATTTAATAAAAATGATGATACTAACAAACTTATTGAATCACTTCCATATAAATTAACATCTGCACAATTAAAGGCATTCAATGAAATAAAAAGTGATATGGAATCTCCTAAACAGATGAACAGGTTAGTTCAAGGTGATGTAGGGTCTGGAAAGACGATTATTGCTGTATTAGCAATGTTAAAAGCTTACAACTCTGGCTATCAGTCTGTAATGATGGTGCCAACCGAAATATTAGCAACCCAACATTACGAAAGTGTAAAAACATTACTTAATAAATATAATATTAATTGTGAATTATTAGTTAGTAATATTGCTGCAAAAAAGAAAAAAGACATACTAAGAAGGATTGAGATAGGAGAAGTAGATGTAATAATTGGTACCCATGCTGTGTTGCAGGATAATGTGAACTTTTATAATCTAGGATTAGCAATAACTGATGAACAGCATAGGTTTGGAGTTAGACAAAGAGCAACACTATCCTTAAAGGGAAATAATCCAGATATACTTGTTATGTCTGCTACGCCTATACCTAGAACCTTAGCATTAATACTATATGGTGATCTAGAAGTGTCAGTAATAGATGAACTTCCAGCAGGAAGGAAAAAAATAAAGACATATGCAATATCTGGTGAGATGAAGGAAAGAGCATACTCATTTATTAAAGAGCAGATTGATAAAGGCAGGCAAGCATATATAGTATGTCCTC
>CAYYDM010000089.1:0-8170 GCA_964470635.1 uncultured Clostridia bacterium
ATCGAGCCTCTTCACATAATATGGTATCCCACCATATTCACCATTTGCTCCTGTTCCATCTCTTGCGTCTAACAATCCTTTAAGCTCCCCAGATTTCAAAGCTACTTTATTGCCATTTTCCCATTCGACTTGTACAAGTTTTTCTCCTGAAAGTTCACTATCAACTGTTCTTGGTGGATGCTTTAACTTACTTAGATTTGAATGCTCTACTAACGAAGCTCCGCCTATGGATACCTTAAATTTACCATCTTGTTCGCTTACTTGTACATTTACAATCTTAGACAATTCACCTACTAGCAAGTCTCTTTGGTCTCTTAGGTCATTTGCCATTTTGCCGTCTATTTCTAGTTTATATATTTGCTCATTTAGGTTTTTTATCTGATATCCTATATCATTTACCTTCTTAACCTGAGCACCTATCTGATAGTTTACATCTTTCTGTAAATTATATAGCTTGGTAGCAGTTTCATTGAGATGATTTGTCATGGCAATAGCCTTTTCTCTAACTGCTACTCTATAGGAATTGTCGCTAGGATTTTTGCTTAAGTCTTCTAATGATTTAAAGAACTCATCTGCATACTTACTTAAACCTTCTTCTTGTGTTTCTTTCAATATATGTTCTATATCTAATAAAGCATTTCGCTTTATTTCCCATTCACCTAAAGGTGCATTCTCTGTCCTAAATTTATAATCTAAGTATGAGTCACGTACTCTTTCTACAGATGTTATATTAGCTCCAGTGCCTACAAAACCAATACCAGGTAAACGGTGCGGTGTAGTGGCATTTTGAGTAGCTGTCTGTCTTGAATAACCTTCAGTATTTGCATTTGATATATTGTGATTTGTAACGTATAGTCTTCTTTGACTTGTTAATAGTCCTGAAACTGCTGTATTAAAACCTAACCAACTCATTTAATCCCCTACCTTCCTACTATTCCCATTCTATTTACAATTTGATCTACCATCTCATCTATAGCATTTATTAACCTTGCATTTGCATTGTATGCATGTTGGAATTTAATCATTTCTGTCATTTCTTCATCTAGTGAAACGCCTGACAGTGAGTTCCTTCTATCTTCAATTTGATTTATTACCATTTCATGAGAGTCTCTCATTGTTATAGCTTCGTTAGCAGCTATTCCAAGATCGGTGATTAAATCTCTATAAAAATTATCTGCTGTTGTTTTTCCCCCATTAAATATACCACTGTATCTTATCTTTGCTATTTCTTCTGCTATTTTCCCGTTTCCTATTTCTCCTGCTTTTGATGCTGCAGCTATTTCGCTTAAAGAATCTAAAACACCATTCAACTTCATATTTCCTGCCCAGTTTGTATTACTTGGATCTTGTTGAACAAAAAAGTCTTTTCCTTGGCTGCCAGTAAGAGTATATCCTGTTTTATGTAAGCTATTTATAGCTTCTGCTATGCCCTTCACATACTCATTAAGCTGTTTTTTAATAGTAGGTATTATATACTTATATTCAGTTGTATCAGTTATTTCAGATTCTTGGCCGTGATATCCCCTAGCATATAATAGTCCTAAAAGTTCTCCACCTTTAATATCTCTTTCTTCTAACAGACGCTCTCCTGTATCTTTCCAAAATATTTCTACAAAAGGACTTCCATTATTTTTAGCCTCTATTTCTCTATAGGTACCGTCTGATACAATATGTGTTCCGCCAATAGCTATATTTACTGCACCATTGTTACTTGTGTAGTAGTCAATATTTATTATCTGAGACAATCTATCTAAATAACCATTTCTAGTATCTCTATAGTCATTTGCAGTAGACCCCATGGCTTCTGCTGACATTATCTTAGTGTTTAGCTCCGCTATGCCTTTTGTTAGCTGATTAGCCTCTTCTGCCATATTTCTAATGTTTTTATCTAAGTTAAATTGTAAAGTTTCTAACTGAGTGTACATATGATTTACCGACCCTGCAAACTCAATAGCTCTTTCCTTTAAAAGTCCTCTAGCAGTTAAACTGCTTGGATCTTTAGATACTTCTTCCCAAGAGTTCCAGAACTTATCCATAACTCCTTGTAGTGCATCTTCAGAAAGCTCTCTAGCTATACCCTCTACTTGGTCAAAAACATTAGTTCTTGAAGCCCAATAGCCAAACTCAGCAGATTCTTTTCTAATTTTTGTGTCTAAAAAACCATCTCTTATCTGTCTTATCTGCCCTACATCTACCCCTGTTCCGATGTAATTTTTTAAGCTAATTCTAGTATATCTAGAGTCAGTATGTATTGCCTGTTGCCTTACATACAAAGGGTTGTCCGTATTTGCAATATTATGTGAAATCGTATCTAAAGACCTTCTGTTTGCATATAGGCCCGATATCCCTATGGATAATCCTCTAAAAGAAGACATAGTATTCCCTACCTTTCTTAAGCCTTAGTATCAAATAGGCTGATATTTTGTGAAGTTTGTTCCTTTTGAACTTTGTTGTTATATGTTCCTTGATCTGATGCACTAGTCAAAAGGTTAATATTTAGCTCTATATATTCTAGGGTGTCTTTTATAAGCAAACTATTAAGGTTGTTTTTTTCTTTTAATGAATCTAACACTTTTGATAATTTTTTAGTAATTTTATCAATGTCTTGTTTGACTTTGTCAGTATTATCAATACTATTCAAAATATCTGTTAGAGTTGTATCTTCTTCCATACCAAATTGTTTTTGAATATTCTTAACTACCTTTTCTCTCGTGTCTTCAAACTGTCCCAGTCTTAATATAAGGCTATTTTCCATATGAGTGATACTATCTAAATCATTAATTCGTCCGCTAATGATAATGTCCGTTTTTTTAGTTGTCAATTCAAGCATTTCCTCATATGCTTTTAATTCTTCTAATAATACCTCTCTTAGTTCTTCTACTAGAATTTTCATCAAACCATCACCTGCCTAGCCTATATTTTTTTATCGAAATTAGCACTTTCTAATATCTTTTCAGCTATTTTACCTGCATCTATTACATATGTTCCAGTTCTAATCTGTTCTTTTATAGCTTCTACTTTGTCTTTTCTTATATCAGGAATATTTCTGATTGCATTCATTGCAAACTGATAATCTTTAGCAGTACTTGATAAACTAAGTTCATCATTTTTATTTACTTTATTTGATTTAGAAGGCTCACTTTTAACTTCATGCTTTCTATAAGCCTGCATTATTTTATCTATACCATTATTGTTAAAAATTTTCATAAAAACACCCCATTTCTCTCCGTTATACTTATTATCGGTAGAAATGGGGTAGAACTTTAATTTTTTATCTTTTATTACGTCTTTCAGCAATATACATCCTATCGCTATCTCTTCCTGAATCTTTTCTTGTAGCAGATGTACTATCTTTTGACACTACGCCTCTAAACTCTCTCTCCATTTCGGCAATACATTTATTGCAGAATCTTCCTGAAGTTATAGCTACTCCACATCTTTCACAGTCTAATATAAAATTAGCACTATCACCTTTAATTTCCAGTTTGCCTTCTCTTAAAAATTTTAAAATCTTTTTAGTATCTACTCCAGTCTTCTCGGATACTGTTTGAATGTCAGCACCAGGATATTCATAAAGAAAATCTTTTACTACTTTAAATTCATCTAAATTGTCACTTCTGCATATAGGACATAAAGCAAAGCTATCATCTGCATAGATTCTTCCACATTTTTTGCAGTTTTTAATACCCATAATATCACCTCCGTAGCTAACTATCTATATTGTTTTTTTCGTCATAATAAAATAAAATCCTTCTTTTTTTGTCCTATCATTATTAAAAATAATTATAAAGTCCTATATGGGTCGTCCTGTAGCAATAGTAATGACTAATACTTCCGTTGCACCATTTTCCATTAATACCCTTGAACATTCATTAACTGTAGAGCCTGTAGTAAATATATCATCAACTAAAAGTATTCTTCTATCTTTAAATACCCTGTTATCTTTAACCTTAAAAGCATCTTTCACATTTTGCTGTCTTTGGAACCTATCTAATTTATTCTGTATCTTAGTAACTTTTATTCTAATAAGATTTTTACTATCTAGTGGTATACCTAACCTTGTTGATAAATATTTTCCCAGAAGTTCAGATTGGTTGTAGCCCCTTTCTGCCTTTCTAGACCTATGAAGGGGTACTGGGACTATTATATCAATGTCCCCTACATTTTCCTTTTCTAATGCATACAACATTAGCTCTCCAAAGGATTTATACATATATGACTTGGACTCAAATTTATACTTATAAATGGCTTTTCTCAAAATACCTGTAAACTCCAATGGAGAAAAAGCCTTAGAAAAGTAGAATGTTTTGTTTGTACAATAGTTGCATCTATTTGATGTATTTCCTTCATATGTAGGTTTACCACAGGTTGGGCATTTGTTTTCATCTAAAAAGATTAGCTTGTCCCTACAATCACTGCAAATATGGTCCCTCTTTACATCCTCGTCATATTTATCGCATATAAAGCATATCCCCTCTTCTGGGAATAGAAGGTCTAGAATGGTATTGAATATTTTTTTTAGTAGGTTTTCTCTAGAGTCCATAGCAAACCTCCGTAAATATTACGGCCTCATCATCATATCAAATACTTTGAGAAGCCTTTTGTCTAGACCTGAATATCTTTTTAATATTCTATTATTATTTATCATCATATGCATATATTTTTCCATACCTACTAATACTACTAATTCTTTTGCTCTAGTAATAGCTGTATATAAAAGGTTTCTTGTAAGGAGCATAGGCGGTCCCCAGCATACTGGCATAATAACTACAGGAAATTCACTTCCTTGGCTTTTATGAATAGTTGTAGCATAAGCAAGTCTTAGTTCATCCAACTGATTGAAGCTATATACTACCAATTTATTATCGTCAAACACCACTGTAAGCTCGCCTTCTTCTTCGTCAATGTTTGTTATAAATCCAAAATCGCCATTAAATACTCCTTCTCCTTCTTGAATACTTCCATCCTTTTCTTCGAGAGTCCATTTTGTTTTATAGTTATTTTTTATCTGCATTACCTTGTCGCCTACCCTAAAAAGCATGTCTCCAGACTTTTTTTCTGCTTTTAGGTGATGCTTTGGATTTAATGCTTGCTGAAGTCTTTCGTTTAGTGCATTTACACCTGTATCTCCTTTTTTCATAGATGTAAGTATCTGTATATCCTTAACAGGATCATATCCATTAAACTTAGGTAGTCTTTCTAGACTTAGCTCTACAATTGTATCTACTATGCTTTCAGAGTTTAGCCTAGTCATTAAGAAAAAGTCCTTATCTTTTACATTGAGATATGGGGCTTCTCCTTTGTTGATTCTATGGGCATTTACTACTATCATACTTTCACTTGCCTGTCTAAAAATTTCATCTAGCTTTACTACCTTTATTAGTTTGCTGCTAATAATATCTCTAAGAACATTTCCTGGACCAACTGATGGCAGCTGATCTGTATCCCCTACAAGTATAAGTCTAGTACCTGGCAATATTGCTTTTGTAAGGTTGTTCATTAGAAGTATATCTACCATTGACATCTCATCTATAATAACTACATCTGCTTCAATAGGCGTCCCTTCATCTTTAGCAAAGTCCATGCCCAGCTCATCGTCTACAAAACCGTATTCTAGAAGTCTGTGTATAGTCTTGGCTTCCTTTCCTGTTGCCTCGCTCATTCTCTTTGCAGCTCTTCCAGTTGGTGCTGCTAATATAACTGAGAAGTCCTTGTTTTCGAAAAGCTTTATAATGCTGTTTATAGTAGTTGTCTTTCCTGTACCAGGTCCACCTGTAACTACTAATAAGCCATTTTCTATAGCTTGTCTTATGGCTTCCTTCTGTTTTTCTGCAAACTTTATATTATCCTCTTTTTCTATGTCTTCTATAGCTTTATCTACATCTATATCAAGACTTTTTACCTCTGACCTTGATAGTTCAATTAATTTCTTACATACATTAGTTTCAGCATAGTAAAAAGGCATATAATATACACATATTTCATCCCCATCTAATCTTTCTAGCTGTATCTCTTGTTTTATAGCTAAGCTTTTTATTCCATCTTCTACTAATTCTTTCTCAACATTTAATAGTTCTGAAGTCAGTCTAACTAAAAGTTCTTGAGGTGCATAGGTGTGCCCTTCTGCGGCAAATTCCATGAGTTTAAATTTTATTCCAGCACTTATTCTGTATGGAGATCTAAAATCAACACCCATGCTTTGTGCGATTTTATCTGCCATCTTAAAGCCTATACCTGCTATATCTTCCGATAGCCTATAAGGATTTTCCTTTATCTTAACTACGGATTCATTTCCATATTTTTTAAATATTTTTATACCGTAATTCGGTCCAATTCCATAATTTTGGAGAAACAGCATTATGTCTCTCAATTCTCTTTGTTCTATAAAAGCTTCTGCAATCTGTTCAATCTTCTTTTCGCCTATGCCTGGAATTTCTTTTAGTCTTTCGGGATTGTATTGTAAAATATCTAATGAATCTAGACCAAATTTTTCCGCTATTTTTTCTGCTGTCTTAGGTCCAATACCAGGAATCAGCCCAGAAGAAAGGTATTTTACTATACCATTTAATGTAGCAGGCACTACTGTAGAATATGTATCTACCTTTAGCTGTTGACCATAGTTAGTATGATAGGTCCATTCTCCCTGTACTTCTAGGGTTTCTCCTACGCTAATAATAGGTATATATCCTACAATGGTGACTACATCATCGTCTGTTTCTAGAATTGCGATGGTATAGCCATTGGATTCGTTATGAAATATGATTTCCTCGATAGTTCCTTGAAGAGTTACCAATTTGGATACCTCCAGTACCTCAATCTTTCCTTACAACTATTATACACTAGAACTAGAAGAGTTCAACAGCTTAATCTTGATGTCAAGCAGCTCGTTTCTGAGAGCAGCAATGTCCCCTTTAGTTGCAGGCTTATTGAACTCACCATAGAATCCTTGATCCTCCATGGCAGTTACCCCAGTTCTTTCATAATAAGATTGTTTAACAATATTGGCATTTCTTATGTTCCTTTTAGCAGAATCTACTCCTTGCAGTATTTCAATAGATAGCTCATTTTCAAGAGATACATATACCTTGTTACTTTTCTTAACAACATCATTTAAAAATCTAATATTAAAATATCCAAAAGAACCATCATTTTTAGATATGGGTTTTCTAACCTTCAAGGGCACAAACACATTATCCTTATTGAACGGCAGAGGCACAATATTGGTACAGCCAATGACCTTTCCATAATATTGCCTTGAAGAGTTAATATCAATCATAAAATACTTTGCTAGTAATGTTATAAATGCCCTAATGCTTTTATATATGTATATTTCATTTTGTTTTTTAGTGATTACTTTCGTTGAATTACCTTTCATGTCTACATACAATGGCAAAATAGCTATTATTTCGCTTGAAACTAGTTCCTCTATATTCTTCATCATCCTCAGCTCCTTTCTTTAGTCTAATTATAATCGAACATATGTTCGATGTCAACAAACAAGAATTAGAATCGTATTTGGGAATACTTGGAGATTTAGACGAGATTCTTCACATTCGTTCAGAATGACAACACTACTGTCATCCTGAGCTTTGGCGAAGAATCTCTAAAACTATTGAAACCTTAATTTTGCTGGAAAATTTCTGTTGGTAAGATACTAGTTAGGAGTCTTTACGCCTAGGCTCAGAGTGACAGTTTTGTGTTACTTCATGCTAACTATAGCCTTTGAAAGCTCAGTTATACTTTCAGTAAGCTTACTTAGCTTTCCTTCTATTCGTACAAGCAAATAAACTGATACGGCTATTGGAAAGCCTAGATTGGCTATTTGAGAGTAAACTTCTTCCATTCCGATACCTCCCTTCTATAGTAATTGAGAGTCTGCAAATGTAGGCGGAACTACAGGGGCGTAGTTCCCTACGAAAATTCTCTATAAAGAAAATTTCCTGATAAAAATTAAATCGGGGACAATCTTTGACTTATCCCCGATTTAGTATTTGTGGAGCAGATAAATCTGTTCCTTTAACTTCAACTATAGTACGATCTCTTGTACTTCTGTGCTTACTATCTTTGCTGATACTATTGAAACTAAGTCTCCATCTGCTGTGTCAAATACATTTTCTGCTACTATAGTTTCCATAGCTGCTTTGATTTCAGCATCAGTAACATCTTCTCT
>CAYYDM010000090.1:0-8162 GCA_964470635.1 uncultured Clostridia bacterium
GGTTAACATTTTTGTTTCATCTTGTCAACACTTTTTTTAATTTATTTTTTCGCTTCGTTTTTCTTGTCGTTTAGTGACGACTTTATTACTATAACAAATTCCAAAGACTTTGTCAATAGTTTTTTGTATTTTGTTTTTTATGTTTTCTAAAAAATATATCATTTTTAAATTAGCGACAGTGACTAATATACCACCTTATCATACTAGTAGTCAATGGTACTTTATTCCACATAAATATATTAACTGTTACATATTAATATCTATAGTACTTTAATTTTTTACCTAATTTATTGTATCAATAACCACCTTTTTGGAAAAACTTTATTAACAACGACTAGTTATTAGGGGGTAAGTGTATGACTCTTTTTTTAGATACTAAAAATACCTCGGTAAATTCTGATTCGCTCTTTGCCAAGTCTATACTTAGTGAAATCATTTATGAGCATATAGAGAAGTATTATGGTGATAACTACAATGACATTATAATTCTATGCATTGGAACTGATAGATCTACAGGTGATTGCTTAGGCCCTTTGACTGGTTACAAGCTTTCGTATATTCCTAGAATATATTCTAATGTTCATGTTTATGGAACATTAGAAGAACCTGTACATGCAAAAAATCTGGAAGAAAAGATTGATCATATATATTCTTCTCATAATAATCCTTTTGTTATAGCTATAGATGCTTGTTTAGGAAAGTTAGAACGAGTGGGTTACATTAATGTAGCTAAAGGCGCTTTAAAGCCTGGAGCAGGAGTCAATAAAGATTTGCCTCATATTGGTGATATACATGTAACAGGAGTAGTCAATCTAGGAGGTTTTATGGAATATATAGTTTTACAAAACACTAGATTATCAACAGTTATGAAGATGGCTGATGTTATTTCTTCAGGATTCATTACTTCTCTTTGGAAGTTTTTTAAACAAAAAGAAAAACTGACAACTACTTAGATTAAGTTGCTGTCAATCAAATAAAGGACTGTATATTCTGCTTTTTATTACTTTATCTATTTCTTCAACTGTTTTTCCTGTGGCGTTAATTAGAATAGTGCCTCTATTATTTGTCATGTCTACTCCACTGTTCATATTGACTAGATTGTTATGATACTGTATGTCATACCCATCTGCCATGTAAACTATTGCTTCTACATTGTTGTTTTCATTGATATCAACTACTTCATATCCGAGACTATTCAAGCTATTTCTTAAATCATTTAACCCTTCTTGTACTACAATCTTTTTTTTCATAATAAACCCTCCTGATGAAATATATTAATATTGTTATCATCAGGAGGGTTTTTATTCTTATTTGTTTATATAGAGTTCAATTTTTCTATCATCTGTTATAAAACTCACTTCATCCTTTGCTATAACTACTTCTCCATCTATATTAAGCAACAGTTCTTTATCGAATTTTAGCTTCACTTTTTTAGATTTATAAACTTTAACTAAATCAGTTAAGTTCACATGACCTCCACTAAATACTAGTGGAAATAAAGTAAGCAGTTTAAGCTTATTTATTTTTTTTATGACAACCACATGAAAATATCCATCATCTAGTGAAGCCATTGGGCATATTTTCATTCCGCCACCATAGTATTTTCCATTTGCTATTGCAGCTAACATTGTATCCATTTCAATAGTTTCTTCATCAAGTTCGATTGTAAGCCTCTTAGATTTATATACTATTAAGGTAATAATTAAGCTTATGGTGTAAGCAATGCCACCTTTTATAATTTTCTTAATCTTTTCAGTTCTTTTCACTATTTCGGCATCTAATCCCATACTAGCAACATTTAAAAATAAACTTCCATTAATTCTTCCGAAGTCGATATGTTTTTTTGTCCCACTTAACAAAGAGTATAGAGCTTCTTCAGGATCTAAGGGGATATCAAGGCTTCTAGCTAAATCATTTCCAGTACCCCCTGGTATAATGCCTAAAGTTCCATAACCTTTTTGGACAATTCCCATCGCAACTTCGTTTATAGTTCCATCTCCGCCTACAGCAACTATGCTATCAAACCCTTCCTCTAAACCTTTTATAGTTAGAACTGTTGCTTCCTTTGGTTGGCTTGTTATGGCTATTCTATATTTAATGTTTGTCTTGTCCATCTTTTCTTCAATAAGTGGTATTAATTTTTTTGCTCTATCTGTCCCTGCTATGGGATTTACTATGAATAATATGTTCAAATAATATCACCAAGCCTATTTGATATTTATGAAGCTACTGATTGTTTCCTTGCTCTATCTAAAGCCTGCATTTCCTCTACTGATAATGGATAAGCAGACTCTCCTTTTACTACTGGTTTTGCATACATTTTACTTTCATCTCTTCCATATATACTACTTAAAACAAATCCATTAAGATTATCGTCTAGCAGTGCAACAGAAAAACTTAAATCACTCCCCATATCACTGAAAGCATTGTATCTTATGAAGCCAATCTTTTGAAGGCAAAATTGTAGTCTATCATCAAAAATTTGCAATTGTTTTTTTACATCAGCCATTTGCTCTTTTACATTTCTCATTTCGTCAATATGCTCAAAAAGCATACCTTCTAAAGAATGATTGCTAGAACCTTCCACTAAGCGATTGTATTTCTTAGTGATGCTTGAAACCTTTACCTTATTAATAATAAATAATAACAGCAGTAAAATATTAAGTGCAGACAGTACTATAACTATTTCTGTAACATAGTCTGTAAAGATATTAAATATAAGTTCCATAGCTTCTCCTTTCTGTTAGTTTTATTATCTACGTTCTGTACATTAATTCTATTATAATATGAAAAGTCCTGCTATAAAATTAATTTTTGATTACAATGTAGCAAATAATATATAGTGCCTCTAAGAAAATCTTCTAAGGTCGCGTTATTAAATCAAAGAAGCTTTTCTTGAAACTCATTTACGGAAAGTTCTTTTATATAAGACACTAAAGTAGAACTTTCCTATTCGTTATAAAAAAGTTAAGGAAGAGATAAATCTCTCCCTCAAGCCCTATATTTCTTTTGAAATGGTTTTTACTGCCTCTATGGAAGCTTGTATATCATTAATAGTATTAAATGGTCCAACGCTAAATCTAATACAACCCTGCTCATAGCAACCTATAGTTCTATGGGCAAGTGGAGCACAGTGAAGACCTGGTCTTACTGCAATATTAAATACTTGATCCAATATATAGCTCACCTCTGAGGAATCTTCTTCTCTAATATTAATAGAAATTACTGGGGCTTGTTTTTCAACATTAGAAGGCCCATAAATCTTTACATCTTTAATTGCCATTAATCCATCTATGAAGGTCTTTGTCAAAATTTTTTCATGTTCTCTAATTTCATCTATGCCTTTATCAAGAATATATTTTATTCCTGCTCCTAATCCTACTATACCAGGCATATTAGGTGTACCACTCTCAAATTTATCTGGATATATGTCAGGTTGTATTAAGGAATCAGATTTGCTACCTGTTCCTCCCTCTTTCATCTGGGTTATTTCTATGCCTTTTTTTATATAAACTCCCCCAGTGCCTTGGGGCCCTAGTAAGCTTTTGTGTCCAGGAAATGCCAGTATGTCAATATTCATGTCCATTACATCTATATTATATACTCCTGCAGTCTGAGCTGCATCTACCATGTAGACTATGCCATGTTTTCTTGCAAGCTTACCTATTTCTTTTACAGGAAATATAGTCCCTGTTACGTTAGATGCGTGTGTAGTTACAATAAGTTTTGTATTGTTTTTTATATTGGTTTCTATGTCTTTTATATTTATACTCCCAGTTTCATCACATTGTATAATACTAGTCTCTACACCTATATTTTCTAACGCCTTTAAAGGCCTTAGAACTGAGTTGTGTTCCATTGATGTGGTTATTACGTGATCCCCTGACTTTAGCAATCCTTTAATTGCAAGGTTTAATCCGTCAGTTGCATTAGAAGTGAATATAATTCTCATTGGGTCTTCTATGTTAAAGAAATTACTTAAAAGCTCTCTTGTTTCATAAATAGCCCTACCCGCTTTTAAGGCTAGCTTATGTCCAGACCTACCGGGATTTGCTCCATATTCCCTCATTGCCTCCATCATTTTCTCATATACAATTTCTGGTTTAGGAAAAGATGTTGCTGCATTATCTAGATAAATCAAGGTTTCCACCTCCGAAATGTCGGCCCTAACAGGCACTAATAATTATCGTCCTGCGAACAGATATTAATGTTAGCCCTAGCGGACACTACTAACTATTGTCCTACGGACAGAAACTAATGTAGATTTTCATACTTATAGTATATTACATAATATACTATTACAATACTCATGTTAAAAAAATTTCAATAGAAAAAAATCTGAGCTGTTATGCTATAATTCTCTACAAATAATTATAATGTTTCTTGTTTCATCTTTAAATACAATATAGCCTCAAGGGCTCCTCCACCTATTGCTCTTGCTTTTTCAGAAATAGAATTGCAATATATCTGGATACCTCTCGGGTCAACGTCAGCAATTTTTAATCCTTTGTTTACTTCTAGTCCTCCCATTATAAGTCCTCTTAGGACTCCATCTATAGAAGCCTTAACTGGTACTTCCCCTATAAAAGCAATTGTGTCGTCCTTTTTCACCAAATCTCCTATTTTAGAAATATGTTGTATAATTCCATCTGCTGGAGAGTGGATTACTCTTTCCTTACCGTATCCGCCAATTATTCCAGGAATTCCAGAATTGGGCTCTGCAAATCCTTCGAATATCAGTGAGCCTAAATAGTGACCCCTTTGGGTTTCAATAACAACATCTACATCTACTCCAGCCTCAAAGCCTGGTCCTAATCCAATTGTAATTGGTGCCATAGCCCTGCTTGTCCCTAAATTCCTTTTCGCCAGTATGGCATCTACCAATACATCTGCTTTAATCTCTTTTAAAATTTTTAATTCTTCATCAATTATTATTGGAATATCTCTGTTTTCCCAGCAATTATATATTTCTTCTATATTATTTACTTTAATAGCTTTTACACCTTCAACTATTGTTTGCCCATCAAATGCTGCTTGAGCAAAAGACACAGTCCTTCTAATAACTGTTGGCTTTTCTATCTCTATTATTAATACCTTGAACCCACTTCTATGGAGTCTATGAGCTACCCCTGTTGCAATGTCTCCTCCGCCTCTTATTACAACAACATCTTCTATCATTTTTTCATCTCCATTTCAATTAATTGCTGATATTCATCCCAAGTATCTATATCTAGCCCAACTCTATGATCTTCTATGAAAACATATTTAACTCTATGTGTCATCTCTTGAATTATTGTTCTTCCGCCCTTATCTCCTTCTACTCTAAGAAGTTTATCTTTAAGTTTTGTAGAAAATATTGTTGGACTACCTTTTTTCTCATTGTAAGTAGGTACTACTATTTCATTGTCGCTATTATTAAATTCATCTATTATTACATCTATTGTATGAGAATTCAACAAAGGTTGATCCCCAACAATAAACATAAATGCTTCAGTATTTATATCAGATGCTTTTATACCTAGCTTCATAGATTCGCTTTGCCCTTTTTCAGGGCAAGGGTTAAAGACTGTCTTTATTCCATGCCTTAATGCAATATCCCTTATTTCTTCTTTATGATAAACCAGTATTATTTCATCAAGTTTTGATGACTTTGCTGCTTTAATTATCTTTTCTATTGCTAACTCTCCGTCAATATTGAGAGTCAGTTTATCCCTATTCATTCTTCTGGAAAACCCTGATGCCATTATTATACCAGTTATCATTTTAACACCTTCTTTTAAACTCTTCTTATTCTTTCATTAGCCATGCTACCTGCTATTATGCCGCTTAATGCAAATTGACTTTCTCTAATCATATCTCCAATAAGTCTAGCTTGATTTATTTGCAATTCATTATCTGCCTTATTAAGAAGCAAATATTTTTTGCTATCTCTAGGAGTCCCTTTATAAAGCCCGTCCTTTGATGTCACTACTCTGAGTATAGTTTCTTCTGTTATTGTGTCTCCTATTTTGCTGCTAGTTACTCTAGAAAATATCTCTGGTCTGTGAACATTAGACTCATCAATTGTTTTGCCTAGAGCATCCATTCCTATTACACCTATTGTTTTGCTAGTAAAGCTAGGGATTACAGGTTCATGGGAAGCAGGGGCTTTTATAGGTCTTTCTTTTGAACCATCAGCCTCTACTAATATAATATCAAAAAAATTCTTTTTGAAAATATTATTTAGAAAATCACTATCTACTCCTATAATCTTATTTTGTAAAGAAATACATCTTCCTAAAACAGTGATAGTGCCATTTCCCCAATTAGACTCCATGCTCTGGTCATTATCTAGTATAACTAGGTTATCATATAAATCCTTGCTAGGATTATATATTGCAGTGGTAGTAGCAATAAGAACCCTTTTATTAAGAAGCTTCAATTCAGAAGCTAATTTAAATATAGTAGTAGTCTTACCTCCACCACCAATTACAGATATCATTTCTGCTTTATTTGTATCGATATCAAAACATTTAACAATACTCATATCCACTTACCTATTTTCCAAATGGGCAAACAGGATAGTGACATACTTTACAATTCAAGCATAGCCCACCATGTCCTAGGCTTGTTAAGTCTTTCCTTGTAAGCACTTCACCAGCTATTACTCTTGGTAGTACTAAATCTAATACTGTTGTTTTGTGATACATCCCGCAAGCAGGTACTCCTAGTATAGGGGTATTTCCTTTATATGCCAGCATAAACATAGAACCCGGTAGCACAGGTGATCCATATGTGATTACTCTATCTGAAATGTTTTTTATAGCTGTAGGAGTTATATCATCTGCATCAACAGACATACCACCTGATGTAAGAATAATATCCGCACCTTGTTCTATTAATGAGTTTATTGAATCTTGTATCATTTCAATGTCATCAGATGCATATTTAATTCCTAATAATGTTCCTCCATAAAATCTTACTTTTTCCTCTAATACAGGGCCAAACTTGTCTGTTATTCTACCATCGTAAACCTCTGAGCCTGTAACTACTACGCCTGCCTTTAAAGGTTTTAATCCTTTTACAGAAACTATATCGCCTAATTCATTACAAATTTCTTCTATTTTTTCAATCTTGTTTTTTTCAACAGCAAGGGGTATTATTCTTGTTCCTGCAACTGCTTGGTCTTTTTCAACTACTGTGTTATTATGAAGTGTTGCAATAATAATAGACTCTATATCGTTGACAGCCTCTAAGGCTTCTAGATTTATTTTTAAAAGTCCTCTTTCCTTAGCTTTTAATGTTACTTTTCCTTCAGAAGGCTGTGTAGTATAAACTCCTTCTCCAGATATTGCTGTTCCTATTCTTATGGCTGCATCATCTTCATGGATATCATTTTCAGTAAGCTCCATTACGTTTATATGGTTTTTTCCCATGTCTTTTAATTTGTCAACATCTTCTGGTTTTATAATATATCCTTTTTTATATGCTGCACCTTTAAATTGTCCTGGCACTATTTTAGTGAGATCATGAGCTAATACCATTCCCACTGCATCTTCTACTCTTACTTTTTTCATAAAATCCCTCCTAATTTGTAAGAAAAGCTTCTAACGAAGCATTAGAGGTAGCTTTTCTTGGAACTCATTTACAGAAAGTTCTTGATATAAATCATTAAAGTAGAACTTTCCTATTCGTTTAAAAAAATATATCGAGCCTTCTAGCTGCAAATTAATAGTTATTGTCGATATGTATCTTAATATATAACGATGATAAAAAAATAAATTCACCTTAGTTTAATTATAAAAAACTTGCCCACTATTAGCAAGTATCTATATTAAAATTAAAGCCCACAGGTAGAGTTAAAACTCTACCTGAACTGGACCTTATTTGTCTAAAATTTTAAAAGTGTATCAATAGATAATCCTACTTGATATATTATACCATTTTCATCAATCATGGCAAGAAACTTAAATAATTTATTATCTTCAAATCTTCTTTTTATAGGGGTTGCAATATATGGTTTTTTTCTTGATCTAAGCTCTTCATAGCTTGAATCTATTTTATATAGGTTTAATCCAATAGAGCCTTTTTCATTACAATATTTTATTTCACCTTTATTATCTGTAATATATATGACATCTACTCCTGTTTCTTTAAGCATTGTATTCATTAAGCTGTCATCA
>CAYYDM010000091.1:0-7887 GCA_964470635.1 uncultured Clostridia bacterium
GCGTAGCTCAATCGGTAGAGCAACTGACTTGTAATCAGTAGGTTGAGGGTTCAAGTCCTTTCACCAGCTCCATATTAAAAGGCTGTTTTGATTGAAAGAATCGGGACGGCTTTTTTCTATGTCTTAAAAAAAGCTCACTATTTCAATTTAAAGAAATAGTGAGCTTACTTATCTTATCCTTTATAACTTTCCCATCTTAAATCAGGCCCATAAAACTTAAGCGGCGCAAATTTACCAAACACCCTAGAATAAGTTCTATTATCGTATGTATCTGCTAATTCCATAAGAGAAAGATTAGTAGAGATAATAGTTTTATTTCTTCTAAAAAGCCGTGAATTAATTATATTAAATATCTCTGTATTAGTGAATGTATTTGTAAGCTCAGTACCTAGATCATCGATTATTAAAAGATCAGCATCAAACAATAAGTTATAGTTTTCATCATCTATATCTTGTTGAGAATTCTTTCTAAATCTATGTTCTTCAATTATTTCTAGAATTTTAAAGGCGGTTTGATATATTACTATTTTTCCTCTATCTAGTAGTGACTTTGCTATACAATTGCACATAAATGTTTTTCCTAGCCCAGTAGTGCCATAAAAAAGTAAATTTTCCTCATTATCCTCATCAAAGTTAATACAAAATCCTTCACATCTATTTAGGATATTTAACATATTTTCCCTAGGAGAATATTGCTCACCCTCAAAAGGTTCAGATGAAAATATATTAATATTAAATGTTTTAAAATTTTCTCTTTCAAGTACATGTTGGACACCAGACATCTTATATGCTCTGTTTATCATTTCCTGCTTAAGACAACTACACTTAGAGCCACTTTTCAAAAAACCTGTGTCATTGCAACTATTACAGGTATAATTTACAACTAAATACTCTAACGGGATATTATTTTCAGTCAAAAGTATGGCTTTTTCCCTTTTCAATTTTTCCATTTCAGTTTTTATTCTATTAAGATTTTCTTCATATGATTGTGAGTTTTGAAGCATGGAAGTAGCAATCATTAGGCCAGTTTTAGATATTTCTTGGTCTATTTCCTTTAATCTTGGAATTTTTGAGTAAACCTCTTCTTGCCTAAGCCTTTGCTGAAATAAAGCATTATCTCTTCTGTTCTCATATTCTCTTAAAATTTCCTGTAAGTATGATTTTTCCATAACTTACCACCCTCTTCTTTTTCTTGCTATTTCCTCTAATTCCTCAGGCGTGTATTTTGCAGTCCTTTGCTCAGCAGTATGAAATCTGGTTTTTACCTTGTTTGTACGCACTAAAGTGGTGTTATTAGGTTTCGACTGAACAGAGGCTTGTGGCTTATCCTTTTCCGCCACTTCTTCAACAGTTTTAATTCCCTTTTCATGCCATGAGGATAATATTCCATCTATGTAATTCACACTAGGATTAGCAGTTTTTTTAGTGTTTTCACAAGCCTTTAATATAACCTCCATTGTAAACTTCCACTCATCAAACCATTTGTCTATTACTTTAATTTCTGCCTCGCTTGGAGTTCTGCTACTAAAGCCAAGGGATTTCATTATTCTATCATAACTATAGAATCGTTCATCTTGAGTTTTTGTGTGCTTTTCTAAAGCTTCAACATTGGTTATACCCATATCATACCAGTTTCTTAATATACCCTCAATATAGTTAATGTTCTTTTTACCTTTCTTTTCTACTGCATAAAAAAAGGCTTTTACTATTACTTCGGGACTCATATTAAAATTATATAGCCATTCAAGAATTTTCCTTTTTTCATTTGGCACTAACTGACGTCTTACTATATAGTCAATAGATAAAAACATTTCTTGAATACTTGGGATCTTATTAGACTCAACTAAGTCTTCAACAGTACAAGTATATACTGTAGTATTATTACTTCTTGAGGCATTCGTTTGTGTCTTTAACATGTAGTTATTCTTTATATATAATTGTTTTAAATTAAGAAATTCAACTTTATAATCGTATTCATCCGCATCTTCTTTTTTATGTTTTACAATGATTCCTTTTTGTTCCCAAAAATCCCAAGCCTTTAGAACATCAGATAATGGTATATTCAAATGTCTTGATATACTTTCATTATTAACGCAAAGTTTATCATCATTATCTTTGGCATATTTGTATCCTAAGAGATAGACTTTTACGTATGTACCGTTTGCCATGGGCATATAATCATTTATAAAGATATTCTCCACAGGTGTGTCACCAAAATCTAAATCAGTGATTTCTAAAATAAAAGACATGTTTCTCACCTACCAATTTACTTTTTGCATTTATAATATTATATCATACCTTTGGTCATAATTCTTATGACATAAAATATATTAGTAATATGGACAACAAAAATGGAGGTAAAAAAATAATGGTAAATTTAACGAAAAAGATAATTTTTAAAATAGTTATTCTCCTCCTGATAATAGTAGTGCCAATTGCTACATATATTTTCATAGAAGATGATGCCCAATTAACATGGAATATAAACGGTATTAGGGATATGAATAAATATATAATAACCGCTGAGTTTATTCCAGAAAAAGAACAGTTTTGTGTAACAGAAAATATAGAGTATATAAACAAGACGAATAAAAGTATTGATAGGGTATTTGTTTATATTAAGGATATATTAAACTCAAATGAGAAACCGTGTTATGATTTAAGAGATGAGTTGTCTATTAAAGATGGAGAAAAGCCTTATAAGAACGAAGAAATAGAATCAGTAAAAATAAAAAATAAAAAAGTTAACTTTAAGTTAGTAGGTAAAGACAATGATGTGTTAATGATAAATCTAGATAAAAAATTAGAAAAAAATGATAGGGTTACCATAGCGATAAATTATAAAACTATAGTCTCTCACCTAGCTTCTGTAACAAATGGAGGCTCAAGAAAATATATGTTGAATAGTTGGTATCCTGTTGTGGCAAAGTATGACAATGGATGGAAGTTAGAGTCCATATATAATGATAACAACTTAAACAAAGATATGAACTACTTTTTTGTGGAGATAATTGTTCCAGATGAATTTGAAGTAGAAGCTTCAGGAAGATTGGTAGAAAAAATTAAGAAAAAAAATAATTATCATTTCAGATTTCAAGATCAAGGCGCTTTAAGCTTTAAAGTTAACCTAACATCGACAAAATAGTAGAAGTTAATATGCATATTTTGGTATAAATCTATAGAATATTGAAAAAAATAACAGAAAATCAGGCTTTGATAAGGGGTTGTCAAATGACAAAATTGTGATATAATTTAAACGTACAACTACAATTACAATCCTGTTACAGATAAATTACAACATAGTTACAGGATAGAAGGGAGTTGGGTAATGAAAGACTCGGGTAAAAGTGAAATTTATAGTGTGCTAAAAACTAAATTAGCAGATATTAAGAAGATTACAATAGATAAAATAAGGGTTTCAAATATAAGCACAGGAAAAGACAAATTAAAAAATTTAAAGAAGTTAACAATTAATAAGAAAATTTTCAATAAAGAAATGCTTAACAAGGAAATGTTTAAGAAAAAAATATTTAATGAGAATGTATTTAACATTAGAACAGGTATTATTGCTTTAGCAGCTGTTCTTTTCCTCACGTTTTCATTGTTTCAATATAAAAAGGGTATTGACCATGAAATTGCAACAAGAGCATTTAACGTTAAGCTTGGAGATGTGGAAATTGGAGTTGTAAGGGATAAGCAGGAAGCCATTGACTTATATAACTCCATACAAAAGAATTTAGCTAAGGAACAAGGACTTGATGTAGTTATAAAAGAAAAATTGTCTTTTGAAGACCTTCATGCAGAAAGTGAAGAACTTACAAGCAAGTCAATTATGGAGAAGAATATTAGAACAAATATAACGTTTAATGTTGTTGCATATGCAATTAATGTTGATGGCAAAGATTTTTCTTGTTTAGGATCTGAAATCCTTGCAAAAGAAGTTCTTGAAGAAATAAAAGCTCCATACATACAGATGGCGAAACAAAGTGGTTCTAAAGTTGAAGATATTAAGATAGTAGAGAATGTGAAAATAGTTAAAAAAGAAGTTCATCCTTCAAAGATTGATAGTTTTGATAAAGCTCTTGGCCTACTTCAAAAAGGAACTGATGAAGAGAGAACTCACATAGTTGAAAAAGGGGAAAATTATTGGACAATAGCCCAAAAATACAATATAAGTGTAGATGATTTAGAGAGGGCAAATCCAACAAAGAACCCGATATTGATTCATCCAGGTGATGAAATAAACTTAGTAGTGCCTAAATCTTTTCTTACAGTAGCAACATATGAGGAAAAAGTTTATACTGAAGATATACAATTCGAAACTGAATACGAATATAGTGACTCCATGTATAAGGATCAGAAGTCTATAAAGAAAAAAGGTGTAACTGGCAAAAATGAAGTAGTAGTGAAAATAGAAAAGCATAATGGAATAGAAATAGCTAAGGAAATATTGAAAGAAACTATACTATCTCAACCAATAGCACAGGTTGTAGTTAAGGGTACGAAAAATCCTCCTCCAAAACAAGGAACAGGAAGTTTTATAATGCCAACCAGAGGAACTCTTTCATCTAGGTTTGGAAAGCGATGGGGGAAAATGCATGAAGGAGTAGACCTTGCTGCTAGAACAGGTACTGCTATAAATGCTGCTGATGGTGGAACAGTAATATTTTCTGGCAAAAATGGGAACTATGGATATATGATTGACATAGATCATGGCGGCGGATTAGTCACTAGATATGCCCACTGCAGTAAGCTATACGTAAGTAAAGGTGATAAGGTTTATAAAGGACAGACAATAGCTGCTGTAGGAAATACAGGTAGAAGTACTGGACCACACCTCCATTTTGAAGTTAGAAAGAACGGAACACCTCAAAATCCTTATAGCTATATAGGAAAATAATATTAAAATAATTAAAATAAAAGCCCACATCAGTGGGCTTTTGTTTTAATTATTTATAGACAAAATCAGTATAACCAAAACCAATACTATTATGAATTCACTAAATGCATTGAATGACGCTACCTCTTCCCTCTCCTTTCTCTTAGGCGGTAGCGGGGATATGGGAAAGCGAGGAGACCTAGATGGTGGTGTAGTTCCAGGAGATTCTCTATCTGAAGTTTTGAATAATTTCTTTAAGTCTATTATTCCTGCTCCCTGATTTTCCTGTTTATCTTTAAGATCTGAGCATGAATTTGTAAACATAGTCTTTACTTGACTTGGAGTTAAATTATTATATTTACTGTATATAAGTGCTGCAGAACCTGATACAAGAGGAGTAGCCATAGAAGTTCCACTTGATGTAGCATATCCATCAATTGATTTATTAGATAAAGACATTATGCTTACTCCTGGTGCTACTACATCGGGCTTTCTTAAGCCTTCCTTTGTAGGTCCACGACTTGAAAAGTTTGCTATTGAATCATCACTTATATCAGGAGTTCTCTTATCATCAACAGCTCCAACAGTAATTACACTAGGGCTATTTCCTGGAGATAATATTGTTTTAGCTGATGGACCACTATTTCCAGCTGCTACTATTACAGTAAGGCCAGCTTTTACAGCTGCTTCAACTGCTCTAACTAAAGGGTCTGAATTTATGGAATTATTAGCGGGACTTCCTAGAGAAAGATTTAGGATTTTAGTATTATATTGTTCCCTGGTTTTGACGACCCAGTCTATAGCAGATACTATGTCGGAGGTATTTCCGCTTCCTGCTTCGTCTAGGGCTTTAACAGCTAAAATATTTGCATTAGGTGCTACTCCTGTGTACTTTCCGTTTGAAGAAAATCCATTAGAAGCGATTATACCAGCAACATGGGTACCGTGGCCATTATCATCATAAGGTTTTGTCTTATCATTTACAAAATCCTTAAATCCAACTATTCTATTCCTGGGTCTTGTCAAGTCGTTGTGGGGTGCTACCCCTGTGTCTACTACAGCTACAGTTACACCTTCTCCTGTCAGTCCCATTTCCCGGGGGAAACTACTTCCGATAGAGGGATTAGCAACATCTAATAGGGCAAATACCTTTGAGTCGTAGCTTATATATTCAATATTTGGATCTTTGGATAGTCTGTCGATTTCATTCATATTCATATTTAAGGCAATTGCATCAACTAAAGGAAGGCTTCTTTTTACTTTGCCCTCCATATTATTAGCCAAGTTATTAAGCTTATCCTTATCGTTTTCTCTGACTCTAACAATTACAGGAAGTTCTTCATTAGATTGAGTTTGCAATTTTGCACTTAAGACAGGGCATATTTTTGTGTTATTTATTCTCCTCATTTTTTTCACCTTCCTATGCTTTAATCTATGCATTAGGGGCAAAAAGTGTTAATAAAAAGTTTAAATATTTAAAGAAACATTGTTTTGAGAAAAGAGAAAAGTATGGTATAATGTTAAAAATCTAATATAACTATAGAGGAAGCACCGCTTGCTCTAAGAGTGAAGAAGCAAACCACTTTGAAAAACTTCAAGGTGGTTTTATTTTTACTGTTAAAGCAAAGGAGGACATAATTTGAAAAAAAATTATATTAAAAGACTTTTCACTGATTCTAATTTCTATAAGATATTGTATGTAATAGCACTGCCAATTGTTATTCAAAACCTTATAGCTTCATCTTTGAATATGGTAGATACCGTGATGATAGGAAGAGTAGGAGAATCAGAAATAGCGGCTGTAGGAATAGCAAATCAGCTTTTCTTTTTGTTTACAATATTAATAATGGGATTTTATAGTGGTTCAGGTATATTCATTTCTCAATTTTGGGGGAATAAGGATGAAAAAAACATACGTAAAATACTAGGTTTATCTCTTTTAATTGGTATAGTAGTCTCTGTAATATTTACATTTTTAGCTTTAGCTTTGCCTGAGAAAATCATTAGAATATTTAATAAAGATACTAATGTAGTAAAGCTGGGAAGTGATTATCTTAAGATAGTAGGTATAAGCTATATATTTACAGCTATTACCTTTGCATTTAGCATTGCTTTAAGATGCATAGGAAAAACCGTACTTCCAATGATAGTTAGTATAATAGCACTATTTATTAATACTTCATTAAATTATATGCTTATATTTGGTTATTTTGGAGCACCAGAAATGGGTGTTAAAGGAGCCGCATTAGCTACTGCAATAGCAAGAGTAATAGAAACTGTTATATTGATAATATATGTATATGTAGGTAAAGGAACTTTAGCTGCTAGTTTTAAAGAGATGTTCAATTTTGATAAAGCCTTTGTAATAAAATCTTTTGAAACCATAATCCCAGTAGTGCTTAACGAAATATGCTGGGGGTTTGGGTCTGTAGTCTACTCTATAGCTTATGGAAGAATAGGAACACAGGCAATAGCTGCAGTGCAAATAACAGGTACAATACAAAACCTATATATGGTACTTGTCTTTGGTATTGCAAATGCAGCAGCTGTAATGGTTGGAAATCAAATAGGATCAGGAGAAGAAGAAAAAGGAAAGGAATATGCATATCGCTTAGCTGGTTTAGGGGCTATAACAGGAATGTTTTTAGCAATTTTTATTGCAGTGACAGCTAAAGGAGTCCTAAATATTTTTAAAGTTTCAGATACAGTAATCCATGATAGCCTAATGATATTATATATAACAGCTTTTATTATGATAATGAGAGTGCTGAACATTATCCTCATTGTAGGAGTATTAAGGGGAGGGGGAGATGCAAGGTATTCACTAAAGCTAGAAGCATTTACTATGTGGGGTATAGGTGTGCCACTATCATTTATTGGAGTATTTTTTCTTAAGCTTCCTGTCTATGGGGTAGTAGCACTTCTTACAATAGAAGAGATAGTTAAATGTATATTTGCAGTAAAGAGACTAATCTCAAACAATTGGATAAACAGGGTTATACACAGTA
>CAYYDM010000092.1:0-7848 GCA_964470635.1 uncultured Clostridia bacterium
ATTAGTGAGTTTAAAGATTTCAACCTCTTAGTATTTCCCGAAAATATTACTGGAGACATATCTTACAGATGGAATAGGACTCTTGTTCCTCTATTATATAAAGGTGATAAAAATGAAGTAGGCATATTGACAAGTAAAACAACAAGGAGAGATGGCATAGTAACAAATTTAGATATAAAGGCCCATATAGAGGCTAATTACAGTATCAGTAAAGATGGTAGTAATATAGGCAACAAAATAGAAGTAGTTAAAGCCTCAGAAATAGTTAATAGAAGTAAAAATAATCTTCTTGAATTTTTAAACTTAAGTATAATTAAATATATTTTTCATGGATATGTAATAGTTGCTCAGCTTTATGTCCTGTATGACTATATCTTTAGAAAAAAAGTTAACATTCAAAGGTACAAAATCATAATGTCCAGTATAATTTTGAGTATCCTATTATCATTAATATATGGATTATTTAGTTTTCATAGATATATTTTTACTTATTGCTTTTTTACTATCCTTACATCTTTGGTGGTTTCAAAAGTTTTAATTGACGGGAAAATAAAGTTTTTTACTACCATAGCTATAATTACTAATGTAGTTATTTTGATTGGTGTATTTTTCGACCTTGAAATGATATACAATTCCTTTATAGGCTACAATAATATTGTTGCAGCAGGGAGGTTTTACGGCCTAAATAACGATATAATGGGGGTTTTACTGGCAACGAGTATTATTTCATTCTATAAATTGAAAAAAACTATTCCCAATCGTATACCCTCTGCATTAGCATTAATATATTTTTTGTTAGTAATATTGGCCTTGTCAGGAGGACATGGTGCCAATTTTGGAGGATACATAACATCTATTATATTGTTCTTAATATTAATATACACCACTTTATTTGGTCAAAATGAAGATAAAAAAGGAATAATTCTATTAATATGTATAGGAATTATTGTTTTTATAGTTAACTTGTATATGGACATTAATAGTGGAAACACCAGTCATGCAGGTAGTCTCATAGAACGAATTAAAATTTTTGGTTTTAATGAACTAATATATATTATTTCAATTAAGTTAAAGCAGCTCTTAATAATGTCTATTCTGCCTCCGTGGAGTATAATTATTTTGTTTCAAATATTATTCGTAAAGAAGTTTTATAAAGAAGAAAAGATGTTTTTTAGGTATATTACTGAAACTGATATTGAATCATTTGAAAAATATTGTATAATGGTTATAGCATCAATTATCGCATTTATTATTAACGATACAGGAGCAGTAGCATTTACATATATAAATACTTACTTAATAGCATCTATTTTCAATGCATATGAGGCAGAATTAAGGCTGGATGGTGATGATTAAATTATGTTAATTGATTTAATTACTGAAAGCGCTGTTGAGCTGACAGTTAGCGCTGAAAATTGGGAGGAAGCCGTTAGAATAGGCGGAGAACTCCTTGAGAGAAATGGAGCAGTAGAAGGCAGATACATTGATGCAATGGTAAATATGGTCAGAGAACTAGGACCTTATGTTGTAATATCTAAGGGGATAGCTTTCCCACATGCAAGACCAGAAGATGGTGCATTAAAAACAGGATTGAGTATTGTTACTTTAAAAGAGGGCATTGAGTTCGGAGATGAAGAGAATGATCCTATTAAGCTAATAATTTCTTTCTGTTCTACAGACTCAGAGGGACATTTACTTGTATTGTCTGAACTAGTGGACTTTTTAAGAAACGAAACAGCAATAAACAATGTAATAAATGCAAAAAGTAAAAAAGAAGTAGTTGAAATAATGAGAAATATTTCCTAACAGGGTAGAATGAACTGCACCCTGTTTTTTTATTGTCTAATTTTGATGTAGCAAAAAAAATATGTTTACATAAAATAATAGTGCAAGAAGCTTGAAATAAGAATGAATAAAGGAGGTTTATATATATGTATGAGATGGATGATATGGAAAGATATTTAAGTGGAGCAGATATGGATCATATGTTTCCTGAACTTTATCATAGAATGAGGCCAAAAATTCATGAATGTATATCAAGACACGTTAAAGAAAAGGGAGAAGAATGGGAACCTAATAAAAGAGAAATGGATAAGATGACTGATGAAATATACGAAAAAATGATAAGAGAATATCCTGAGATAGATCAGGATATGGATGAAAGAAGATTTCGTATGGATAGCGAAATAGACGCTATGCAAAGGCCTTTTTTTGGTAGACGAAGGCTATTTAGGGACCTCATTGGAATTACATTGCTAGGTACCTTCTTACACAGAAGAAGAAGACGAAGAAGAAGAAGACATCATGATTTCTTTTAATATAATAAAGATACAAAATATATGATTATTTTGTTCTAAAGTTGAAGCTTGAAAGGATGGATTTTGTCCATCCTTTTTAATTTGCTTTGCATTGACAATATATAGTAACTATCTTATAATGTTTAGTGTATCAAAAATATCGCATAACGATATAAAGGAGGAGGGAAGGGTGAATATATCTGAAAAAACTGAAGAAATAGTAAAGAGCGTAAGACTAATAAACAAAATAATACATATGAAACGTCATGAAATAGCACAGAGCAATAATCTAACTCTTGATCAGTTCCATACTCTAATATATCTTAAAAATACTGATAGTCCTCCAACCATAGGTGAAATGGCTATGGAAACTAATAAGGCACAGAACACAATATCTGAAAGAGTTTCAAGGCTTGAAGAAAAAGGTTTGGTGGAGAGGATTAAAGATACGAGTGATAGACGAATAAGTAGAGTAGTTCTAACTCAAGAAGGTTCAGAGCTAATAAATTCTATAAATTATCAGGCTAGCAATGAGTTTGTAAAAAAGGCCTTAAAGAATATTGAAACTGGGGTTGTAGATAATATGATGCTTGGATTAGGACAGCTGGCAAAAAAATTAGAACAAGAATAAAGGAGGGGACGCAATGATAAAAAGATTCATTTCATACTATAGACCACATTGGAAATTATTTTTGTTAGATATGGCTTGTGCATTCCTAATAGCGGTTTTAGATTTAGTATTTCCTATAGTAACTAGGGATGTAATAAACAACATAATTCCAGAGGGGAGAATTAGAACTCTTTTTATAATTACAGGTGTTCTTGTTGTATTGTACATAGTAAGATATATAGCAAATTACATAGTAGATTATTATGGGCACGTAGTAGGTACAAGAATGGAATTCGATATGAGGAAAGAAATATTTTCACATATTCAATCCTTATCATTTAGTTATTTTGATAACACAAAGACTGGTCATATAATGTCAAGAATAGTAAATGATTTAAGAGAAATAACTGAATTAGCCCATCATGGTCCAGAAGATCTTTTCATTTCTTTTGTTATGTTAATTGGTTCTTTTATTATTCTACTTAGAATAGAATGGAGACTTACATTAATTATATTTGCGTTTATTCCCATTATGATTTGGTTTGCAATTACTAAAAGAAATAAGCTGGAGAACGCCTTTAGAGATCAGAGAGTAAAGATTGCTAAGGTTAATGCACAGCTTGAAAACAGTATATCAGGCATAAGAGTAGCTAAATCCTTTACTAATGAAGAATATGAGGTGGAAAAGTTTGATGAAGGGAATAGTGAATTTAGAGAGACAAGAGAGATTGCATTTAAGTCAATGGCAGAGTTTACTGCTGGAATCCAATTCTTTTCAAATATACTAAACCTCATAGTCATAAGTCTAGGCGGATATTTTGCTTACAAAGAATTGATTAATATGGGAGATTTATTTGCTTATTTACTATATGTTACGTTTTTCCTTCAACCAATTAGAAGACTTGCTCAATTCATTCAACAATATCAAGATGGTATGACAGGCTTTGAACGGTTTATCGAGATAATGAACATAGAGCCTGACATAGTAGATAGTGAAAATGCAATTGAACTTGAAAATGTAAAGGGAAGAATAGAGCTTAGGGAAGTAACTTTTAGCTATGAAGACAACAAAAAAACTGTACTATCAGGGTTAAACTATACAATAGAAGCAGGAGAAACACTTGCATTAGTAGGGCCTTCTGGTGGAGGAAAGACTACTTTGTGCCATTTAATACCTAGATTTTACGAATTAGATGAAGGTGATATATTAATAGATGGCATTAGTATAAAAGACATAAAATTAAAATCACTAAGAAAAAATATTGGTTTAGTACAACAGGATGTATTTTTATTTACTGGTACTATAAGAGATAATATCTTATACGGAAATCTAGAAGCTACAGAGGAAGAAGTAATAGAAGCTGCTAAAAATGCTAATATTCATGATTTTATCATGACTTTACCTGATGGATATGATACATATATTGGAGAAAAGGGAGTAAAGCTTTCTGGAGGACAAAAACAAAGAATTTCTATAGCAAGAGTATTCTTGAAGAATCCTCCTATATTAATTCTTGATGAGGCTACATCTGCTCTTGATAATGAAACAGAAATAGCTATTCAAGAGTCATTAGAAAGACTGTCACATGGTAGAACTACCTTAGTAATTGCTCACAGGCTCTCTACAATAAGAAATGCTGATGAAATAGTTGTACTTACAGATAAGGGAATAGAGGAAAAAGGAAGGCATGATGAATTAATAGATCAGGATGGCATTTATGCAAAGCTTTATAAGGCTCAGTTCAGAGGATATATTCCCGACGGAGCAGCATAGAGAAGGTAGATTATTCTATCTTCTTTTTGTATATTCTTTTTACAATTATGATAGCGTTGGTTAGAACATTAATATTATATTTAGCAGAAAATAATTATAAGTAAAAGATTAATTACTTAAATGTGCATTAGAAAGTATATTTCTACATAATAGAATCATAGAAATAAATAAGAAGTACTTTCTTTTTTTTTACCGTCTAAATCATTAGTAATATTTATGAAAAAATCATTTTACAAAAAGGTAAATGCTGTTTATAATAAAATAATACATAACTAATATAATGAGAAGGAAGATGTTAATGAAGTATTTAAAGAGATTTATTACTTTTGGTGATAACCGAATTTTTCATATATTCAATACAAAATTAAGCTGTAAGCTATTGGATTATATAATGCCACGAATAACTGAACTCGGTGGTCTTATATTTTCAGGCATTATGCCACTTATACTAATAGTAATTAATTTTGGTAGATCAAGACCGTTAGGTATAGAATTACTAGCATCATTGTCCTTTAGTCAGGTTTTTGTTCAGTTACTGAAAAGAACCCTAACTAGAGAAAGACCATATAACATTTTAGAAAACATAAAAACATTTGATATAGTATTAAAGGACTATTCATTCCCTTCAGGTCATACAACAGCCAGTTTTTCCATGGCAACAATATTATCCTATTATTTACCACAGTTCATGTTTGTTTTTATCGCTTTAGCATTTTTAGTTGGGATTTCTAGGATGTATTTAGCAGTACATTATCCTACAGATGTAATAGTAGGTATAGTCTTAGGAGTTTCATCATCAATAATAACCCATTCATACTTTATCAATAATATATTTAGAGTACGAGCTTAGAGGAGCATTATTAATTTAATGCTTCTTTTTATGTCAAAAAATTTTAAGCCTCCCCCTGAATGTGATCTTTGTATATTGACATTAAAACAATCAAGTAGTATACTGTAATCAGATGAACATATGAACAGTCATTCATATGTATCTATGACTAATAATAGATTTATTACATAATTAAAGGGGGACTGATTATGGCTAGAAGGAATATTGTGCTAGAAGGCTTGAATTGTGCAAATTGTGCAGGAAAGATAGAAAACAAAGTAAAAACTATGGAAGAAATAGATAATGCAAGCTTTAGTTTCGCTACTAAAATAATGTCTATAGAGTATAACAATGCCTTAGATTTTGATTTAATATTAAATAAAATTAAGAAAATAGTAAATACACTGGAGCCAGATGTCATTGTAAAGATAGATGGAGATTATGGCGAACTTAGAGCAGGTAGTCGCCACCATGGAAAAAGTGAATGTTGTGCAGGTCATGACCATGGACATAGCCATGAACATAGTCATGGTGGCGAAGGTCTTGGCTTACTAAATAAGAAAAATATTAGGCTTGGAATAGGAGCAATTTTGTTTTTAGTTGGTATCATATTAAACCAAAAGCCACATATACAATTGCCTCTATACGTAATAAGCTATTTTTTAATAGGCGGAGATGTGCTTCTTAGAGCAGCTAGAAACATAATGAGAGGTCAAGTATTTGATGAAAATTTCCTGATGGCTTTGGCGACAGTTGGAGCTTTCGCTATAAAAGAGTATCCTGAAGCAGTATCTGTAATGCTGTTTTATCAAGTAGGTGAGATGTTCCAAGACATTGCAGTAGAGCGTTCAAGAAAATCAATTAAATCACTTCTAAATATTAGACCAGATTATGCAAACTTAAAAACTGAAGACGGCCTAGTTGTTGTAAATCCAGAAACAGTTAATGTAGGAGATTATATAGTAGTTAAGCCAGGAGAAAGAGTAGCATTAGACGGAGTTGTAGTTGAAGGTGAATCAATGGTTGATACTTCTGCTCTTACAGGAGAATCAGTACCTAGAAGGATAAAAACAGGTGATAATATATTAAGTGGATTTGTTAATACTAGTGGATTGTTGACTATAGAGGTAAAAAAGAAATTTAATGAGTCTACAGTTTCAAGAATACTAGATTTAGTTCAAAATGCTAGCAGCAAGAAGGCTCCGACAGAAAACTTTATAACTAAGTTTGCTAGATACTATACTCCAATTGTAGTTATTGGAGCAGCACTAGTGGCTGTCATACCCCCAATATTTACTGGTGACCCATTCTCAGAATGGATATATAGAGCCTTGATATTCTTAGTAATATCTTGTCCATGTGCGTTAGTTATATCTATTCCACTAGGATTCTTTGGCGGTATAGGTGGTGCTTCTAAATCAGGAATATTAGTTAAAGGTGGTAATTATTTAGAGGCTTTGAATAATGTTGATACAGTAGTATTTGACAAGACTGGTACATTGACTAAGGGAATATTTAAAGTATCAGAGATAAATGTAGAGGATGGCTTTGCAAAAGAGGAAGTTTTAAGGGCTGCGGCAATTGCAGAAGTACACTCAAATCATCCAATTGCAAAATCTATTATAGAAGAGTTTAATCAAGAGATTGATGAAAGCTTGATAGAAAGCTATGAAGAAATCCCAGGTCATGGAATAAAAGCAAAGGTAAACCATAACACTGTATTAGCAGGAAACTTGAAATTGCTAGAAAGAGAAGGCATTAACGTTACTCAAAATGCTAAAGCAGGGACAATAGTATACGTAGCAATAGATGGCAAATTTGCAGGGAGCATAGTTATATCTGATATGTTAAAAGAAGATTCAGTAAAAGCTATGGAATCCCTAAGAAATCAAGGGGTTAAAAAACTTGTAATGCTTACAGGGGATTTAGATAATGTAGCTAAACAGGTTGCAAATGAGCTTAATCTTGACGAATACTATTCAGAACTACTACCTGAGGATAAAGTAAATGTACTTGAAAACATCAGCAAGACAAAAGGTGAAAAAGGTAAGTTAGTCTTTGTAGGAGATGGTATCAATGATGCACCAGTTCTAGCAAGAGCAGACATAGGAGTTGCTATGGGAGGACTAGGTTCAGACGCAGCTATAGAAGCAGCGGATGTAGTATTGATGACAGACGAACCTTCAAAGCTTTCAGAGGCAATATCTATAGCCCAAAAGACTAAAAAAATAGTTGTTCAAAATATTGTTTTAGCCCTAGGTGTCAAGGGCATTGTCCTCATCCTAGGTGTCTTTGGAGTAGCTACAATGTGGGAAGCAGTATTTGCAGATGTAGGTGT
>CAYYDM010000093.1:0-848 GCA_964470635.1 uncultured Clostridia bacterium
ATTATGTGCAACCCTTACACCCATATCCCTTTCAGGAAATACTACCCTATCAGCACCTATTTTATATAGTACCTTTGCATGAACATCGCTCTGAGCTTTTGCTATTACAGTCTTTACTCCCATCTCCTTAACAATAAGTGTTGCCATAATAGATGCTTGAATATCTGAACCTATGCTTATTACCGCAACGTCAAAGTTTCTAATTCCTAATGATTTTAATGCCTGCTCATCTTCAACGTCTGCCTGTGCTGCATAAGTAACTTCATTAGATAACTCCTGTACCCTTTCTTCATCACGATCTATAGCCATTACATCATAACCTTGATTATACAATGTTTTTGCAACACTTGAACCAAATCGTCCACAACCAATAACAACAAATTGTTTCATTTTCTCACTCTCCTATCCAATCATAATCTTTCCTTCTGGATATCTAAAGTTTCCTTTATCTTTTCTTTGTTTTTTTGCCAATGCAAGACCTAAAGTTAAAGGTCCTATTCTTCCAGCAAACATAGTAAATGTTAGTATTAATTTACCTATATTTGATAAGTCAGGTGTAATTCCCCTTGTTAATCCTACTGTAGCGAAGGCAGATGTGGTTTCAAACAATAAGTCCAAGAAAGAATTTTTAGTTTCAGTCAAGGTCAATACCATTGTAACAAATACTACTAGAAGAAGAGCAATGCCTAGTACAGATAACGCTCTAAATATTATTTCATTTGGAATTCTCTTCTTAAATGCTTCTACATCTGATTTGCCCTTAAGAACTGAAATTATAGTCAATATTATAACGCCAAAGGTTGTTGTTTTTATACCCCCAGCTGTTGAACCCGGTGAACCCCCTATAA
>CAYYDM010000093.1:858-7810 GCA_964470635.1 uncultured Clostridia bacterium
AGTATTATCATAAGAAATGTAGTTGCCTTAGTAAGCCCACCTATATCCACACTATTAAATCCTGCAGTCCTTGGAACAACTGCCTGAAACATAGATGCCGTTACTTTGTCGGCGAGAGCCAATCCACCTAGTGTTTTAGGGTTATTATACTCAATAATAAAAATAAAGACAAAACCTATTATTAGCAAAATTGCAGTTGATATTATTACTAGTTTTGTATGAAGTGTGCATCTTCTCAGGTCTTTATGAGTTGTTAAATCAATATATACAGTATAACCAAGTCCACCAATTATAATAAGCATAGATATTGTTAAATTAACTACTATATCACCTACAAAAGGTATAATACTATTTCCAGTTATATCAAAACCTGCATTACAAAAAGCAGAAATTGAGTGGAATATTCCAAACCAAGTTCCTGTTTTAAAACCATATGCAGGTATAAATCTTGTTGATAAAAAAATAGCTCCTATGATTTCAATAGTTAGCGTTGATATTATAACATATTTTGTAAGCTTTACAACACCCTCTAATGAAAATTGATTTAGTCCTTCTTGTATTAAAATTCTTTCTTTTAAGGTTATTTTTTTACCAAGGATTAAAGCAACTAAAGTTGCCATAGTCATAAATCCTAATCCACCCATTTGTATCAATAATATAATTACAACTTTACCAAATAAAGTCCAGTGTGTGGCTGTATTGACTACAACTAATCCTGTAACACATACAGCAGATGCTGCAGTAAAAAGTGAATCAATAAAACCAATGCTTTCTCCATTTACAGAAGCTATTGGTAGATTAAGAAGTATACCACCGATTAATATTAATCCTGCAAAACCTAGGGCTAAAACTTGGGCTGGATTCAATTTTATTTCTCTTAATTTTCTTGTAAAATGCATGACTATATTCTCCCTAATTATTAGAGTTTACTACTATCTTTTATTATTATACCATTTTAACACATTAATAAAACTATAGATGTAATTTTTTAAATTTAATAAAAAATAAACTTTAAACTAAGAAAACTAGGAAAAATAAAAAGCTCCGTAATCGGAACTTTTATTTTCTAAGCGTTCTTAGCAATTTCAACTAGTCTTGCAAAACCTTGTGCATCATGAATTGCCATTTCTGAAAGCATTTTTCTATTTACTTCTATGTTAGCTTTCTTTAAGCCATTTATGAAAGTACTATAAGACATACCATTCATTCTAGTTGCAGCATTTATTCTTGTAATCCAGAGTTTTCTAAAATCTCTCTTCTTTAATTTACGTCCAACGTATGCATATTGAAGAGATTTCATTACAGCTTGATTAGCTGGTCTATAAAGTTTACTTTTTGCACCATAGTAGCCCTTTGCAGACTTTAATATTTTTCTATGTTTTTTCTTTGCATTCACTGCTTTTTTTACTCTAGCCATCTATTCTTTCCTCCTCGTTCATCTAATTAGTATGGTAATAATGGTCTTATTCTTTTTTCGTCCCCAGAGCTAACTAATGTTGCTTTTCTTAAATTTCTAACTCTTTTTGGAGATTTTTTCCCTGTTAAGTGGCTCTTATATGCTTTATGTCTTACAAGTTTTCCAGTACCTGTTTTCTTAAATCTTTTTGCTGCTCCTCTATGTGTTTTCATTTTTGGCATAATATTTCCTCCTTCCAAGTAATCAGTTTTTTGGGTTTAAAAACATTACCATGTTTTTTCCTTCAAGCTTTGGTTGCTTATCTATAGTGCCATATTCTGAGATTAATTCAGCAAACTTTTGAAGAATTTCTTCGCCTTTCTCAGTATGGCCCATCTCTCTCCCTCTAAATCTAACTGTGACTTTTACCTTGTCTTCATCCTTTAAGAAATCAATGGCTCTTTTAGCTTTAACATTTAAATCATTAATTTCAATACTAGGTGTAAGCCTAATTTCTTTAACAGTTATAACTTTTTGGTTTTTCCTTGCCTCTTTTTCTCTCTTTGCAAGTTCGTACTTATACTTGCCATAATCCATTATTCTACAGACCGGTGGTTTTGCATTGGGAGCTATCATAACTAAATCTAATTTTCTCTCATCTGCAATTTCCATAGCCTTTTTTGAAGACATAAGACCAAGTTGTTCTCCTTCAACATCAATTAATCTTACTTCTTTTTCTCTGATCTCCTCATTTACCTGAAGTTCTTTAATATTAAGACACCTCCTGAACTTTTTTTTATAATAAAATACAAAAGCGGATAGTAAATACTATCCGCCTAATTACACGACAATAAGAGCAAAATCTTTGCTGATAATTCGTTAATATTAACCTTATGAGCATACATGCTATAAGGTGAGAAGCGGATACTTCTACTTTGTTTTATCTTCAATGTAAGTCTTAATACATTATATTTTATAATAGAGTTTTTGTCAAACTTTTTTTGAAAAAGTTTTTGTTAGGCAAAATTGTTAGCATTTTCAATAATTTTCTTTTTCTATTAAACTTATATATCTAATATTAACATAAACATTGGTTAAAATAATATTATCATATCATGTTTCTTAAATAAAACTTTTCTATGAAGAGGGTGGTTAATATCTTAAAGAAAAAGATTACATTTTGTATTGTTATAATTTGCCTTTCACTATCTACTTTTCTAATATATGAAAAGTATTTTTCTAGTATAAATCTAGTTAATATTTCAAATGGAGATAGGCTGTTTATTTGGTTTATAACATTATTAGTATTAGCATATTATATAAGACTTGATTCAAAACCTTCTTTAGTACCTGCTTCTTTTAGCAGCGAAAAAAAGAAAACTGATGATTCTCCAAATGAAAATAATAAGCCTAATGTATCTTTTAAAGATGTAGCAGGATTAGATGAAGTTAAAGAGGAGCTTCAAGAGATTATTGATTTCATCAATAATTCAGAAAAGTACATGAAAATGGGAGCTAAAATTCCTAGAGGTGTACTGTTTTATGGTCCTCCTGGTACAGGTAAAACTTTGTTAGCTAAGGCCCTAGCTGGAGAAACAAATTCTTCTTTTTTATATGCTAGTGGTTCTGAATTTGTTGAAAAATATGTTGGAGTAGGTGCAAAAAGAGTACGTACACTATTTGAAAAGGCTAAAAAAGATGCTCCTAGTATTGTATTTATAGATGAAATTGATGCTATAGGTTCAAGAAGAAATTCAGATAGTAATAACGAAAAAGATCAAACCTTGAATCAATTGTTAGTTGAAATGGATGGCTTCTACAGAGCTCAAACAGTTATAGTTATAGGAGCTACAAATCGACTTGACCTTCTAGATGAAGCACTCTTAAGACCTGGTAGATTTGATAGACATATATATGTAGGGAACCCAAACATTAAAGCTAGAAAAGAAATATTTGGAGTTCACACTAAAGATAAGCCTTTGGATGCTAGTATAGATATAGAAGAACTGGCGAAAAAAACCCATGGTTTTTCTGGTGCTCAATTAGCTAATATTGCAAATGAAGCTGCGATAATTGCAGTAAGAAACAAAAAGAAAATTATAGATATAAATGATTTTAATTCTGCCATTGAAAGAGTTGTTGCAGGATTAGAAGTAAAAAACCCTTATATATTGGATAAAGAAAAAAATATTGTATCTTACCATGAAGCAGGCCATGCACTTGTGGGTAAACTTCTAAATGTAGATATGATACAGAAAATATCAATAGTTCCTAGAGGTCAAGCATTGGGATATGTTTTAAGGGTGCCAGATGAAGAAAGGTATCTATTAACCGAAAAAGAACTTCATGATAAAATAAGAGTACTTCTGGCAGGAAGAGCTGCTGAATATGCAGTTTTTGGAGAAATAACAACTGGTGCAAAGGATGATCTTGTAAAGGCAACTGAGATTGCCCAGGAAATGGTCTGTAGTTATGGTATGAGTTCTTTGGGAAACATAACTATAAAAGAACAATATATAAAATATTCTTTTAATAAAGTCGATAGGGAAATAAAGAAAATCCTAAATAATTGCTATGACGATGCATTGAAACTAGTCGAAGCTAATAAAGATTTATTACGTATGGTTTCTGAATATCTTCTGAAAAATGAAACAATGACTGGAGATGAATTGGATTGTATTTTTGAACAGTACAATGGTACTCATGTACTGGCTACTTAAATAAAAAATGCGGAAGAAATGAGCCCCTTCCGCATTTTTGCATGAAAAACAGCTTGTTTTATTATTGATTACAAAATAGCTACTATTATCCCTTGTGCTATTCCAATAATAAATCCTAAAACTCCTCCCAGTATTTCAATGTGTTTTAGCTCTTGTCTTGCAATTGAAACAATAATCTCCTCTATTTTTTCAATCTCAAATTCATTAATTTTCTCTTCAACAATCTGTGACAAGCTTATATCCTGAGAAACTTTAGAAATCATTTTTTCTACTAAATCATTTATAATAGTTTCCCCATCCTTTTCAATGAAATCGTCCACATATGAATAAATCATGTTTTTAAATATACTAGGTATAATTGATGGAAGCTTGTCTCTTATGATTTCATTGATTTTGTCTTTTATTGTAGATTTTATCTGTGATATATTCTGCTCTTTAATTGCTTTATCTACTATTTCTTCTAATGACAAAAGCTCTTGTTCAATAACATTACCTATGTTCTTTGCTATTTCTTCCCTACGCTTTGGTATTAAGCCTTGAATACTATAATTAATTAGAGGAATTTTTACTGGATAAAAAGGTCTAAATAATAATTTTATAGCAATGAGATTTGTAATCCATCCAATTAGTGCACCTATCACTGCTAATATCAAAACTTTTACAAATAACATAGCCTCACCTCTGATAGCATTATGCGACTTATTATAACATATTTTGCGATAATAAGAAAGATGGTTATAATACAACCCCATAATCCTATAAGGAAGTACTTTCTGATAAAAGCATTCAGAAAATCGGGTTAGGTCATTTTCCGCAGTCTTGCAACGCAAATTTATTTGCTCGCTATCGCTCGCATAAATTTGGTGCTCGTTGCGTTTGACCTACCATCGATTTTCTGACAAAAGCATTCAGAAAATCGGGTTAGGTCATAAAAACACCCTTTCAAAGTTAATACCCTTTGAAAGGATGAGAAAAAATATCGCTACAACATAAGTCGCAACCCTCACATATTGTAACCTTGCTTAGGAATATATTTTTGATTATGTTGATTATGTCATAATTGTTGGTACCAGGGTCTAGATGAATAATGATTTTTCTCGGTGCTATAGTAATAAGTGAGCTAATAAGTAAATCATCATAATTTATGTCTATTTCAGATAGTTCTTCTCCTATTTCCTCAAGGAACTCATTGTTTATTGCTAACCTTTTTTCATCTATTAACACATATTTATTGTTACTAAAAATGATATTTACTATTTCTCTCTTGGGCTCCTGAATATCTACAAAATACTGAAGAATTTTAATAAACTCTTTATATTCTTTTTCGGCAAAATAATCTTCAATATTTTTATCTATGGCATCTTCTATAGTATCTAGGTAATATTTCAATCTAAAGTTTATAAAACCCTCTACATTAATAGAATCATTTTCTTCTAAAAAATCTATTACAGATTTTAATATTCTAGACTTCTTGCTTATTTTGTATATTATTCCCTCTGTATTGATGTATTCATTTTTTTTCAAGTAATCCAATGTATTTATTTTGATTTTTTCTTTTTCACTTTTATCAAAATAATAAAGATTATAATTTAATAGTCTTTCAACTATATTTTCTTGATATATATCTATTACTACATCAGCAATACCATTAGCAATGTAATGCTTAAATACATTTTTAATATTTTTATGCCTTTCATTACTTTTATTACTTAGATCATAGTCAACTAGAAAAAAATCACCACATTTACCAAAGTTTTTCTCTATAATCAAATCTTCTTTTTTAAAGATATCTATATATTTGTTTAAAATTTCATCTATTTCAACCTTCGATGTAATTGTAAGCAATCTCACTTAACTCACTCCTTTCTGCTGTAATAGTAGTATATGTTTAATATAAAGGTATATTCTCACTATACAGATGTAATAAATGTATTAAAAAGTAATTATTGAACCAATATCAATAATTCTTTTATTGCTCAAATAAATTGGTTTGATATTGTATTTTTTCAAAAAAACATTTATCTCCAATGAACTTGGATGATCATAAATTGTTCCAGATAAAAATAATTCATTTTTTGAAAACATACCCGTAGCTCCTCCAATAAAGCCATGGTTAAGACCAGGAAGTTCAATAAATCCTTCTTTAATCATTAGCACGTCCACACCATGTTTTTTTAGTTCTTTATAAATAGAAAAATCAGAAGTAATAGCAGCATCTTCACTTATTATTGCTAAAGAACATTTTGAATATCCTTGTTTAACATTAATAAATTCTATGCCTTCTTTTTCTATGTAATATTTTAGTTTCTCATCTGTGTATTTAACATTATGAATAGCGTATTTTGAAATCCTTGCTACATTATATGCAATGTTTTCTGGATAGTTTCTACTGAGTTTTTTTTCGCCTTTAATTACTTTTATGCCATGGAAAGAAAGCAAATTTTTATAGTAATCAAAGACATTGGGAGCAACTATTACTTTTTCATGATTTATAGGATGAATTACAATGTCAGGATGATAAGAAATGGAATCATAAAGTTCTTCACATTTACATGTATTTATTACCTTTAACCCATAATTTAATAGATTTTCTTTAATTTCATTATCAGCCCTACCATCAATAATTGCTATACCAGCTTTGTCTTGAGGAACGAATGGATTTTTTAACATAGGATCAAAGTCTCCTTCTTATCTTAGTTATTATCATATATACCACAATGGAATAAAAAAATACAAAAAATAAAAAAAGCCTTCGTTTTAGAAGACTAATTGCTTTATATGTATGGAGGCGACACCCAGATTTGAACTGGGGAGTAAAGGTTTTGCAGACCTCTGC
>CAYYDM010000094.1:0-7808 GCA_964470635.1 uncultured Clostridia bacterium
TGATGATTCTTATGGGAATTGGAGGTTTCTTCTGGTCTTTAATAAATATTAATTCTTATCCAATGGTAGTTGAGTGTACAACAGAAGATAAGATAGGTACTTATACAGGCCTCTATTATTTCTTTTCATCCTTAGCAGCAATACTTGGACCTTTAATGTTTGGTTTCTTCGTTGATATTATTGGATTTGAATTTATGTTTATAATATCCTCATTTTCATTTGTGTTGGCATTTATATTTATCTTTTTTACTAAATCAAAGTTTGATACAAATGAAAATAATGAAAATGTAGCTTAGCATTAATATTTTAAGGTTATCTTTATTTAATAAATTTATCTAATGGAAACTATATGAAAAATGTATTATTATAGTAATGATAGCAATAATATAGGAAAGGTGAACCTTATGAAAAAAGTAAGAGTTATATACAATCCTTCATCAGGTAGACAAATTGTTCAAAGAAGAATTGATTCAATATGTAAAATACTTTTAGACAATGGTTATATAGTGGGAAAATTTGCAACTCAAAAAAAAGATGATGCTATGTATGAAACCATCAAATGCTGTAAAGAAGATTGGGATATTATTGTGGCTTGCGGGGGAGATGGTACTGTAAATGAAGTTGCAACAGGGATTATAATAGGGGGAAGAAAAATTCCAGTGGCCATCCTAGCAGCTGGTACTGTAAATGATTTCGCCAACTATATGGGAATTCCTAAGGAGTCAAAGGAATTTTGTGAAATGATAATGAATGAAAATACAATAGATGTGGATTTAGGTAAGTGGGAAGATAAGTATTTTGTAAATGTAGCAGCAGGGGGTTTTTTGACTAATGTAGCACACCAGGTGCCTACAGAGAGTAAAAATGTTTTGGGAAGAATGGCTTATTATCTAGAAGGACTTAAGGAAATACCAAAGCAAATGTTTAATGGAATTAATGTTAGAATAATTAGTGAAGAATATTCCTCAGAAGAAGAAATATTTCTGTTTTTGGTATCTAATAGTTCTTCCATTGGTGGATTTAAAATGCTAGCTCCAAAGGCTCAAGTAGAGGACGGATTGCTAGACTGTATAATAATCAGAAAATCAGAAATACAAGATGTATTGTCTATTTTCTTAAATGTGCTAACTGGTGAACATGTGAATCATCCTAATGTTGAATATTTTAAGACGAGAAAAATAACTATAGAGTCTCAGGACGCTGTGCCTGTAGATATTGATGGTGAGTATGGCGGTAATCTTCCAGCCACATTTCAGGTAGTACCTAAAAGCTTTAGAATATTTAATTAAGTCTAAAAAGGAGCCATGGGCTCCTTTAAGTCTTTGTTAAGCTTTGCTTACTTTTGGTTCTTTAATTGATTCTTTATCTATTGTAGAGCTGTTAGTATTTTTCATTTTACAATTACCATCAAATACTGCATTTTCATCAACTATTAAGGTTTTCACTTCCACATCTCCGTACAGTTTTGCAGTATTACCTAATCTAAGATGTTCGTTGCATTTAATATTACCATGTATTATTCCAGAGATAAAAATATTATTACCCTCAATATTTCCTGTTATCTTGCCATCTGCTCCTATTGTTATGTTTCCATCTACTACTATATCACCTTCTACTTCTCCATCAACTCTTATAGCTCCTTTAGCTTCTATTTTGCCACTGAATTTAGTATTTTTACCAATTAAGGTGTCAATTTTATCTATGTTATGTTCATTTTTTTTAAACATTTTTATCCCCCCAAAATAATGTAACTAATCTGTATTGTTTATTACCTTCATAGGATCTATGGGATTCCCATTTAGTCTGATTTCAAAGTGAAGATGTGGTCCAGTGCTTCTGCCAGAGCTTCCCATTTCACTAATAACCTGACCTTTTTTCACCTTATCCCCTAATTTTACTAGTAGCTTTCTATTATGCCCATAAACTGATTGGTATCCATATCCATGGCTAATTATCAAATACCTTCCATAACCACTGTTATAGCCAGCAAAAGTTACAACTCCACTTCCCGCAGCTTTTACCTTGGTTCCAGAACTATTTCCTATATCTATTCCGTTATGAAATTCCCTTCCCTTTCCAAAAGGGTTTTTTCTATAGCCAAAACCGGAGTTAAATTTTCCTGTAGTAGGCATGAGATTAGGCTTTGCATCTAGATATTTAAATTTGTCTTCAACATCATTAATTAGAATATTCAATTCTTCTGAGCTCTTGTCTAATAGAGAAGATAATTCTTCTATTTGAGTTTCAAAATCATGTTCGTCAAAGGTGGTAGGGCTATTTCTTCTATAGCTTGGACCACCTCTAGATGGCAAAATATCTTTGTTTAGAAATTTACCTTCATGTGAACTCTCTAAGGTTCCCTCAAGACCTACTAAATTTCTTACAGTTTCCTGTAAAGCATTAATTGAATTAAGTTTTTCTTGAACTTCAGCTGTCACTAGTCTTAGACTATCTATTTCATTCTTTTGCTGTTGACTTAGCTCCTCCAGTGTACTTAGTTTAAGTGTTTTTTCGCTATAGTCTTGTTTTAAGTTATTATAAGAATCATATAGCCTATATGACGAATATCCGAAAACTAGTAAAATCACAGCAATTAAACCTAGAGAAAACTTTGGAATCCAAGTTGCTATATTTATTTGGCTTACTTTCTTAGAATGGGGAATTATAAGCAATGAAATTGTTTTTGCTTTTTTATTTTTAATATGTACAGTCTTCATTTTTGCCCCCCTTTCTTAAAATAAATTCATGAGTATTATACCATAAATATTATATATTCTAGCATAATTTTCTAAATCCTTTTTTATTTTACAAAACTTCTTTTGTTGATATATATCTAGAATATGTTAGAGGAAACTAAAAAATGTACAAGGAGTAAGTAAATAATTTAGATATTAAAATTAATTGGCAAATCTATTAATATAAAACAATGATGGATTGACTATATTATTTGTATGAGATAAAATATTTAGTGAGACGAAATATACTTGGAGGTGATTTAATGAATTATAACGAAGTAGAAAACAATGTTGCATTGATAGAAAAATATTTAAGAAAAGTTGATTGGATTATTAGAAAAAAAGGTAGGGAAATATTAAATGATATTAATATTACTGATCCTCAGTTCATTGCTCTTCAGCACTTAGTAAATAATCAACAACTTACTATAGGTGAGCTAAGCCAAAAAATGTCTTTGGCTTGCAGCACTATAACTGATTTAATAGATAGAATGGAAAAAAGCGAACTTGTTGTGAGAGAAAAAGATGAACAAGACAAAAGGGTTGTTAGATTAAAAGCTCAACCTAAGGGACACGACATTGTAAAGCAAGTATTAGATAAAAGAAGAGAATACCTATCAGAGAAACTATCTGGGTTAAGTGATAATGACAAAGATGTTTTACTAAAAAACCTTAAATATTTATATGAGGCAATGACTGACGAAAAATAAAGGGGGATTGATTAGTATTGTCTGAGGAAATAGTGGAAGTAAAAAACAGCGAATTACCTGAGACGAATTTAGAAAAATCAACTTTAAAATTAGCCTTACCTGCTATTGGTGAAATGCTAATGCAAACACTTTTAGGTTTTGCTGATATGGCAATGGTAGGGAGCCTAGGAGCTGCTGCTATAGCTGCAGTAGGATTAAGTGATATGCCAATGATGACAGCTATGTCTTTTTTTGCTTCTATAAGCGTTGGTACTACGGCTTTAGTGGCTAGAGCTATTGGTGCTCAAAAACAAGACGAAGCTAACAGTATAGCTAGGCAATCCCTTATACTAAGTGTAATAATGTCAGCTATATTTGTTGTCCTTGGTATATTACTAGCTACTCCTATAGTGAAACTAATGGGAGCAGAGCCAGATGTCTTACCTATATCTGTTTCTTATTTTAGAATAAATGCCTGGGGATTTCCCTTTATGATTGTAACTATGGTAATGAATGGTGTGTTGAGAGGTGGAGGAGATACAAAAACTCCTATGTACATAAATGGAATTTCCAACTTAGTCAATATTGTGGGAAACTTTTTTTTGATTTATGAAAGTAGAATTGCTGAGATAAGTATTCCTTTTATAAACAAAAATATATCACTATTTGTACCTGGGGCAGGATGGGGAGTAGATGGAGCAGGTATAGCTACTACATTTTCTAGATTTGTTGGTTTTTTAATTGTAATAGCAATTCTTATAAAAGGAAATAGATTTTTAAGAATTAATTTTAAAGAAAAGCTAGAAATAGATGTCCACATTATTAAGAGAATTTTTAACATAGGCATTCCAGCAGCTGTAGAACAATTTCTTATGAGATTTGGACAGCTTCTATTTAGTAGAATTGTTTCATCACTAGGAACTGTAACATTCGCAGCTCATAGGATAACTATGACAGCAGAATCCCTATCTTTTAACGCTGGCTTTGGATTTGCACTGGCAGCTACAACATTAGTAGGACAATATTTAGGTGCTGAAAAACCTAAATTAGCAGAAAAAAGCGGCTTTATAGCAGTAAAGATGGGAGCAATTTTTATGGCAGTCATGGGAGTATTCTTCTTCATATGGCCAGATTATTTTCTTATGATTTTCACTCGTGACAAAGAAATACTCAGTATAGCTAGGACATGCTTAAGAGTTGTAGCAATATCTCAGCCATTTTTGGCAGGGGTTATGGGTTTTTCAGGAGCCTTAAGAGGTGCAGGTGATACTAGGAGGGTTCTAGCTATAACTCTTACAGGAATATGGGGTATTAGATTAATATTTAGTTATATTTTTGCTATTATTCTAGGCTGGGGCTTAATAGGAGCTTGGATAGCCATGAGTTTAGATTTAATAGTTAGGGGTACAATATATTTCTTTATTTTTAAGGGAGGAAAGTGGAAATATATTAATGTTTAAGATAAGTATAATTTAGATGGAGTAGTTGCTCCATCTAAAACTTTTAATCCATAAATATACAAAAAATAATAAGGATATTATATGTTAAAAAAAATTCATATTTATGATATAATATCTATTAATGTATTTTCTAATATGTTTTAGGGAAAAATTTACTTTTTAGGGATTAACGGGGGAAAGAAAATGCAATTAATCAATAATAGGTATAGAATCAAGAACATATACAGGTCATATGAAGATAGTACAATATATCAGGTATATGACTTATGGAATGATAATTATGAGCTATTGCTAAAATTGTTTGGTTATGATGACAAAAATGCTGTTCTTTTTAAGAAATTTACTGATACCTTTATTGAAATAAGTAGCTTAAAGCATAGAGGCATTATTACAAACTATGACTTTGATATCGTAAGTTCTATTGATAATAAATCTGTAAAGTTGAAGCAGTTTTTTTATACAATCGATTTTATAGAAGGAACTAGACTGAGTAATTACATAGGAAAATTAAATATAGATCAGATATTATCTATTATTTATCAGCTTTTAGAAACAGTATCATATCTAGGATTTAGAGGATATACATATAAGCATATTAATCCATATAATATTTTTATTATAGAAAAGGACGGAAATTTTCAAGCTAAGTTAGTTGACTTTGCAACAATAAATGAAAGAATAATAAAAGATTTTTATGATGGGAATTGCAGTTTCTTTACTGCTCCAGAGTTAAGGATGAAACATAATAATATAGATGTTAGTTCAGATATCTATTCAATAGGCATGGTATTTAGGTCTATGCTATCTGGTAAGATATTTCATACAAATGATAAGAAATTAAAAATTATAAATACTTTAGAAATTAGTGAATATCAAAAAAATAATCTTAATGAATTGATTGCAAAATTAACGGATAAAGATTTTAATTCAAGAATAAAAAATGTAGTAGAAATAGCAGAAGAAATAAACAACTTATTTGGAAAAGAATATGAGCTGAATTTGACTGATGGAAGAAATAGATTAAATCTTGAGAATCAGATTATTGGACGTGACAAAGAGATTAATGATATTTTAGATATTGATAAAAAGATCGCAGTATATCCTTTGGATATACAGTTTATTTCATTTACGGGTGAAGAAGGTATAGGGAAAACAAGATTATTAGAAGAACTAGCCTACAGACTGCGGATGAAAGGAAGAATTGTTTACCACACATCTATTTCAGAATCAAATGCAAAAGAGTTAGGTGCAATAATAAGAATACTAAAGAGTATGCTTAAGGATTGTGATAATAAACTTATTGATAGATACGGTTGCGAGTTAGTCAAGATAATACCAGAAATATCAGAATCCAGGGACATCAAACCTTCATCAATGTTAACCGGGACTAAAGAAAGATTTAGATTATATGATAGAATAACTAAATTTATTATTGAAAATATTAAGAATACTCCAACTTATTTGATAATAGATGACCTTCATAACAGTGATATTGAGACAATAAATTTAATAAATTACTTAATTGATAGTAGTAGACAAGCGCCTTTAGTATTAATTGCTTCATATAATAATGAACTATTAAAGAAGAAAAAAGCTCTCAATGATACTGTGAATAGTTGGGTAAACTTAAAGAAAGTTTATGAACATAGGCTTTTGCGCTTAAATCTAAATGAAACGTCAGAATTAATAAAGAACATTCTAGGAATAGGATATAAACCAATTAATTTTTCAACAAGAGTAATGAATGATACACTCGGTAATCCAGGGCATATAGAAGAGGCTATTAAGAACTTAGTAGCTACAGGTGAGCTTTTTATTAATGAAAAAGGAAGTTGGGATGTACCAACAAAAAATTATACTAGTTTATATATTCCACCAAATATTGGAGATGCAATAAAAAGGCAGATTAAACTTCTTGATAAAGAATTACTTGAAATGGCTAAATATGTATCAATATTTAATACTTCTGTTTCTAAAAATATTATTAAAAGAGTTGCAGAGGGTTATGGCTTAAATACAGACAATTTAATAGACAAGCTAGTTTCTATGAAAATACTCGATGAAAGGGTAGAGGATTGGGGCTATACTTATAATTTTTATAATAAAAATATAAAGATGTTTATATATAATGATATTCCTGATTATGAAAAATGCGAGCTTCATAGAAAAGCTGCAGAAGTTTTAGAAAGCATTTATTTGCAGCAAGATAGAGGAAATTTAGATGAACTTATTTATCATTATAATATGTCTATGCAGACCGACAAAGCCATTAAACAAACCATATTAAATGCAAAAAAAATGCGTGGCTTAGCAGGAAATATCCAGTGTATACACCTTTGGGAAAATGCTTATGAGCTTATGAAAGATAGAGAAGACATGGATAAGCTTGAAGTGCTAGCTAATTTAGGGAATCTATACTTACTTCAAGGAATGACAGGAAAGTCAATAAATAGCTATGAAGAAGGATTAAGAATTGCTAAAAATTTTAATAATGACAGATATATAGCCATATGTAATAATGGTTTATCATCTGCTTTTTACAGAAAATATGAGATAGAGTTGGCAAAAAAATATGCAGACGAAGCAAAAGATATTTCTCAAAAAAATGGTTATATTGAAGAACTATTGGAGTCAGTAAAAACAATTAATAGGATAGATTTGTCAAAAGGTGAATATGATAAAGTATATGATAATATAGGTAAATACTTAAACATAGCTATTGAGCATGGCTTTGATTTATATGCAGGACACTTTTATAATCATATGGGAATAATCAAAGTATTTACTGATAGGGTTGATTTAGCTAAAGAGTACTTTGTAACAAGCTACGAATATTTTCAAAAATCAGGAGACTATGTAGAATCTACTAGAGCACTAAATAATATAGGTTATATTTATTCTGACTATTTTGACGATGTGAACCT
>CAYYDM010000095.1:0-7767 GCA_964470635.1 uncultured Clostridia bacterium
AGCCTATGCAAAGCAAATCTCAGAAAAAACTGGTGAGTATGGATTCTACATGCAAGAATATGCTGATAACTGGGCAGTACAAGGGTTACTTGAGAGCAACGGTGCTAGAATCCTATCAGATGATAATCGTGCAGCATTTGCTTCACCTGAAGCAGAAGAGGCATATCAATTATTAGCAGACATGGTTTTAGTTGATAAATCAGCATTGCATATTACAGCAGATGAAGGAATTCAAACATTTATAAATGGAAAAGTTGGTATATTTGCTGGAACAAGTGCTAAAATAGGGACAATCCAATCAGCTGCACAATTTGACTTAAGAGCTACTGAATTCCCAGTTTTCGAAGGGAAGGATAGAAGAATCCCTGCTGGTGGAAACTTCTTACCAATAATGGCACAATCAGAAGAAGAGCAAAAAGCTGCATGGGAATTCATTAAGTTTATTATGCAACCTGAGTGGTTAGCAAAATGGTCACAAAACACTGGATACTTACCTCCAAGACAAGATGTAGCAGAGGATCCAGAAGGATTGAAGGCATATATTGAAGAAAATCAGCTTTTAGGTGTTGCTTTTAAAGAAATGGATGGAATATATTCATGGGTAGCTTTCCCAGGAGACGTAGGAACGAGAGCAGAGCAATTATTTGCTGATACTAGAGATAAAATCTTAGGTGGTGAAGCTTCAGTGAAAGAGGCACTGACTTCAGCTCAAGATGAATTAAATAAACTGCTTAGTGAATAATGACATAACAAAACATCCAACGCATACGTCGGATGTTTTGTTTATGTAGATATATAGGATTATTCAATAAAATTCGAATAGTTTTTTGTTTTTTAAATAATATTATGAAAGGAAGTTATAAATGGCAAGGAATCATGATTCTAAACGAAAAAAATCAAACAAAATAATGAAAGAAAATTTTCTTGCATGGTTATTTGTCTCGCCAGCAATGTTGGGTTTTATTTTATTTATGTTTTGGCCACTAGCATATACATTTTACTTAAGCTTTTTTAAATGGAATATGGTCTCTCCTACAAAAACTATGGTTGGTTTGAAAAACTATATTACTTTATTTAAAGATCCGGAAACAATACAAATATTTTCTAATACCCTTTTGTATCTAGTCATTCTAGTAATATTAAACTTTTTAGTACCATATGTTTTAGCTTTTGTTAATACATTTGTTATAAAAAAATTCAAGTCATTATATAAATCTTTAATTTTTATGCCTAGTTTAATATCATTAGTAGTCGGAGCTATTGTATTACAATGGATATTTAATCCAGTTTCAGGTCCAGTTAGCGCTGTGCTTTCTCATATTGGCATTACTATGCCAACCTGGTCAAAAACCAAGGGCTTGGTAATATTGGTAATTAGCTTGGTAGCAGTTTATAAAGCATTTGGTTATAACTTTCTAGTACTTTTATCTGGTGTAAGTAGTGTACCTGACGAGCTAATCGAAGCAGCCAGATTAGAAAAAACACCTAATAGAAAGATTTTTACAAAAATAGTAGTTCCTTTAACATCTTCCTCTGCAGTATATATTCTGATCATGAGCATAGTTCAAGGTCTACAGTATGTATTTACTCCAATCAAAGTACTAACACAAGGAGGACCTAATAACGCAAGCTCAAATATTATTTACAGAGGTTATCAAGAAGCATTTACCTTTTATAATACAGGTCGTTCCTCTGCATTATCAGTTATCACAATGTTCATTTTCTTAATTTTGCTTTATATAGAATTTAAGTAGGTGGAGAGGGGCGTTTATTATGAGAATTAATCAGAATTCAGGGATAAGATGGCATTTTGTTTTTATTGTTCTAATATTAATACTTTTGTATCCAATATTATTTGCTGTATCAACTTCATTTAAATCATTGAATGAAGCCTTTAATAATAATCTATCATTGATTCCTAATAATCCAACAACCTCTGCATATGAAAGGGTAATAAGTATAATACCTTTTCTTAAGATTACTATGAATACATTTACCATTGCAACTATTGTAACTATATTTAAATTGGCTACAGGAATCTTAGCAGCATATAGCTTCGTGTTTTTGGATTTTAAAGGCAAAAACATAGTGTATTTTATATTGATAAGTACAATATTTATTCCATTTACAGTAACAATGATACCTAATTTTATTACAATATCAAAAATGGGACTTAGAGATAATATTATAGGTGTTGCGCTTCCACAGCTAGCAGATGCTACAGGAATTTTTCTACTAAGACAGCATATGAGAGGTATTCCTAAATCATTATTAGAGGTGGCTAAGCTTGAAAAAACACCTCATGTTAAAATTCTAAGCACAATAATTGTACCTCTTATAAGACCAGCAATTTTATCAATAGGAATAATATTTTTTATAAACTCATGGAATGAATATGTTTGGCCATCACTTATTTTAAAAAGCACAGAAAATTATACTTTATCTTTAGCTTTACAAATGTTCGTAAGTGCAGAAGGTGGTACAGATATTCCAGTTGCAATGGCAATTTCTGTACTAACTATGTTATTACCATTGTCAATATATTCCGTATGCCAGAAATTTATAATAGGCACCTTTACTCAATCTGGTATCAAAGGCTAGTTAATATATCATACAATAATTCAAAAAGATTATAGGAAAATGGAGGACAAATATGAATAGTATACAATTCAAGAATGTTACTAAGTCGTTTGGAAAAGTTAAAGTTATAAATGATTTAAACCTAGAGATAAAAAAGGGAGAACGAATTATTCTATTAGGAGCATCTGGATGCGGAAAATCAACAATATTAAGGATGATTAGCGGATTAGAAACAGTTACATCAGGAGAACTATATCTTAACGATAAATTAGCAAATGATATTGACAGCGGTGATAGAAGTATAGCTATGGTATTTCAGAATTATGCATTATATCCTCATATGACTATTAATGAAAACGTAGCATATGGATTGAAAATAAATAAAGAAAAAAAAGAAGTTATAAAAGAGAGAGTAGAAGAGGCTGTTAGAATGTTAGGGCTTCAAGGATTAGAAAACAGATATCCTAGAGAACTATCTGGTGGACAAAGACAAAGGGTAGCACTAGCAAGAGCAATAGTAAAAAAAGCAGATTTTTTCTTGTTAGACGAGCCTTTATCTAACTTGGATGCCCAATTACGTGGTCATGCTAGAAAAGAATTAGTTAAAATACATGAAATGTATAACCAAACATTTGTATATGTGACTCATGACCAAATCGAGGCTATGACAATTGGTCATAGAATTGCGTTAATGAATCAAGGAAACCTACAAATGATAGATACACCATCCAATGTATATCATAAACCAGCTAATATTTTTGTAGCTAAATTTATTGGCTCTCCATCTATGAACGTTATTCCTGCAAAGATAGACGGAAACAATATGATATTAGGAAACCATAGGATAGTATTGCCGGAAATATGGTTAAAACAAATAAAAGAATCAAAAGCCCAAGAAATCATGCTTGGAATAAGACCGGAAAATATTCAGCTAAGCAATACTGCAGGAGATATGAGCATACCAGTTAAAGTTGAATATATTGAGGATTATGGCAATAGGGTTGGGTTCTACTTTAATATTGGTGAAGAAGAGGTAATATCAATAATGTCTGAGAATCTGATTTCAGATGAAGAAAATGTTTATTGGAATATTATTCCTTCGAAATTACATTTCTTTGATGCTAAAACTACTAATTCAATCGGATATCCAGCTGACTTATAGGAGGTAGAGACATGAATTTTTATATTAGTTCACTAATTAAAGGTTTTGATGCTATGGAAGAGTTGGCTATGTGGATTAATGATCAACCAATTCCAGGATTGGGAGTCGAATTGATTGCATTTACCCATGACGATGAATATTGGAATAGGCTAAGAAATGTTTTAGAGAAGCTTAAATGCCCAATCTCTTTTCATGGACCATATATTGGAGTAGAAGCTACTTCAAAGCCAGGAACAAAGGAATATGATTGGTTAATTAATAGCTATGACAAAGTATTTTCACTAGCAAAAGAATATGAAGTAAAACATGTAGTATTTCATTATACACAAATAGGGTTCGATGAAAGCAACATAAAAGATGCTCAACAAACTAGTAAACAGAATATAACTACCCTTATAAATTTAGCTGAACAGCATAATGTAAACATGCTAATTGAGAACATAGCATTTCCTAAAGGGAAACTACCTCTATATAATAACGAAGAGTATGGTGAAATTTTTACATCTAGTTCAAGAGCACTTTCAATTATTGATATTGGCCATGCTCATATTAATAAAATGGATATTGAAGAGTTTTTATCAAAATATGCCAAACGTGTACAAGCATATCATTTTCATAATAATGATGGAGTAAGAGATCAACACAATAGTATAATGAATGGTTCATTCAATTACATGGATTTTTTATCATTATACAAGAAATATACACCTAATGCAGATATTGTATTAGAATATGAACCTCATACAAATCTTTCTAAAGAAGAAATATTAAAAGAAATTGAATATTTGTCATCAAATATCTAAAAAATAAATTGCCCTGAATCCCATATGTTGGGATAGTTTCCTATAGAAAATAAGTGTTATAATAAAAACATGACAAATATCGGGAGTGAAACTGAGTGCATAAATCTGAAGTTAGTAGAAAATATTTCAATAAACTTTTTACTGCATTTTTATGCAGTTCAATCATTCCTTTAATCATTTGTGTCATAGCAATAATATATATAAATTATAAAATGACAGTTGAGGAATATGATAAAAAGGTTACCTCAGCAAGCGATGTAGCTATAGAAAGCTATGAGAATCTCATGGATGAATATAGCAATATTTTATATAGCTTATCTGATGAAAGCCTAGTCCAAGATGCATTGATAAATAATGATAAGGGACAATTAAATGAAGTAAGTTCTATTGTCAATCCTTTATTGACAGGACGTAAAGGGAAAATTGAAGTTCATATCATAGACTATGATAGCTCAATTAGTTATGATACAAATACAAAGTCCCGTCTATATGACCAATCTGTTTATTCAGAGTGGGGAATTTTATATAAAATGAAAAAGAACCCATACAAGGTGGTTACTTTCCCTAGTAATTATTATACTGAAAAGGATCAAGTCATTTCACTTAGTATGGGTAAAGCCATTTTTGATAGAAAAAATAAGATTATAGGGTATGTGATTTTAGATATATATCGAAGCACATTATTAAATCAGTTTCTCTTTGTTGGAGGAGAAGAAACAGAATATATACTATCCAATAACAACAATGTTGTTATTTTAGATACAACATCACATTTTAAAGAAGGCTATTCTGTTTCACCAGAAAAAATTGTCCAATGGAATTATAAGAAGCTAAAGTTATATGATAATGAAAAAAATGAAACCATTTATGTAGTAAAGCAAGCCCAAAATAATGATTTTTCTTTATTTACATTTGTTAGGGTTAGTAATTTTTATAAGGGAATATCATTACTCATTAGAATATCTTTGATAATAGTTGCATTTGTTTTTTTAATATGCTTTATCATAGTAAAAGCTCAAGCTAGACGATTATATAGACCTATAGAAACCGTAGTAGAAGGGATGCAAAAAATATCAGAAGGAAATATACAGGTGCGTATCAAAGAAGATACGAATCAAGATGATGAAATGACAATGGTGACAAAAGGGTTCAATAAAATGCTGGATGAGATAAATGTTCTACTAGATAGAGTTGTAGAACAGACAGAACGTGAAAAAAACGCAGAAATAAAAGCACTACAGGCGCAAATAAGTCCCCATTTTCTATATAACATGTTAAATGAAATTAAGGCTCTAGCAAAGCTAGGGAGAACAGAAGAAGTATCTACATTTGTAATTAGCTTAGGAAAGTTATTGAGACATAGTATATCTTATCAAGAAAAGTTTGTTACTATTAAAGAAGATTTATTATTCTTAAATGATTATCTTGATTTGCAGAAGGTTAGATATGAAAACAATTTTGAAGTGGTAATTGAAATTGATGAATCAATTCTGAATTGTAAAATTCCTAAATTAATTTTACAACCTATTATTGAAAACTCTATTGTTCATGGACTTGAAAATGGAGAAAATAATTCAATACTTAAAATCACAGGCAGTAGAGATGATAAAGACAGGGTAAAGTTGGAAATATATGACAATGGAGTTGGGGTTGATGAAGAATATATGCAATATATTAATAATACTGGGAAGAGCTCATCTTTGTATGGTGGTTTAGGTCTTGAAAATGTACAAAAGAGATTATTATTAACATATGGCAGTGAGTATGGAATCAAAATTGAGAGTCAAAAAGGTAGTTATACAAAGGTCATTGTTATTTTGCCATACCAGATCGATTAATCATAAGCAGGATAAACAGGAGGTTCCAACATGAAAAGAAGGAATATATTTTTCATCATATTAATTATATTAATATTTTTTGCATTATCAAGGATTTATAAAAATGATGAGAATAATAATGTTGAAAAGAATAATGATGGAATTTCCAAAATTAATATATTAATATCTTTAGATGGCAACAACGGTAATAAAGAAATTTTTGAAAAGCATATTTCTTCCTTTAATAAAATTGATTCTAAAGTCCAGGCTATACCGTATTTTGTCCAGTCAGATGTTGAAGCTATATTGAAATTAATCTACGTAAAGGAAGCAAATCAAAAATATGATATTGCATGTTTAGGTTCAAATCAAATATATTCACTTGTTGAATTAGGTTTAATCGAATCAATAGATTCATATGTAGCAGAAAGCTTCGGTTCAAATTGGTTAGAGCAAATGACACCAAATTCTATGGCCAACTTAACTGTTGATGGGAAATTATGGAGTATTCCTATGATGAGAAATGCAAGAGTAGTTTTATTTAATAAAAATCTTATCAACTATACAGACGACAAAATTACATTACAAGAATTACTTTTATTAGCAGAAGAACAAAATAAGAAAACCAATAAAACAGGCCTACTTGCACCACTATCGGATGTTTTAGTTGAATATATTTCATACAATTCACCATTTGAAAGCATTGCCTTAAATAAAAAAGGAAATTATTTAAATATTTTAGATGAAAACAAAATCAATATACTAGATATGGCCCAAAGTGGAGTCGAGAATAAAAGTATAAAGATTTATACTGAAAATGCATTGAAGGGAATAGAAGAATTTTTAGATGGAAACATCTCTACTTTAGTAAGTAATACTTATTATGCAAACAAAATCATAGATGCAGCAAACTTCCCTATATCTTATATACCTTTAATACTTGATGAAAATACATCTTTCCCCCTTCAAGGAAGTAATCTGTATCTTATAAAACAATCAGGCAAAACCGAATATGCTGCTTCTTGGAATGCATTGCAAAAATTCTGGGAAATTGCCACAGAGGATATGGGGATAATTGGCAATGGCCATATACCATTAACCGTTTCTCAGAAAAAGAACTGCATTAGTTCAGGAAGTATTGACAGTCCATCATATTTGAACGCTATAAAAAGAACCTATAATGGCTATAGTGGTATGGCAATTAATCAAAATACTAAAATAAACTTGCTTTTAGAAAACATGTTAGGAAACATACTGAATAATAAATACGAAGCAGATAAAGGGTTAGAAGAAATTCAGGGCATTATAAATAGTATTTTAGATGAGTAGCCTAATATTGAAAGGGTGGGACCATGTACAAAGTATATATTGCAGATGATTCAATTTTAGTTCGAAAAGAACTTGT
>CAYYDM010000096.1:0-3829 GCA_964470635.1 uncultured Clostridia bacterium
TGAATGCTTATAAATAGTTTTGTCAGCTCTGCTTAATCTTGAACCATCTATGATACTAGCGTGATTTAGTTCGTCTGAAATAATAATGTCACCTTTTTCTGTAACTGCTTGAATAGTTCCTGCGTTACAATTGAAACCTGATTGATAAACCATTGCTGCTTCTTCTCTTTTGAACTTTGCTAGTAGTTCTTCTAATTCTTCATGAATAGTCATATTACCGATGATTGTTCTAACTGCTCCTGCACCTGCTCCATATTTTTCTATAGCTTCTATGGATGCTTTTTTTAGTCTAGGATGATTTGCAAATCCTAAATAGTTGTTTGATGAAAGGTTAATTGCTTTCTTGCCGTTTAATATAACTTCTGCTTCACTTGGTCCTTCAAGTACAGGTAGTTTTCTATAAACTCCTTGGTCTTTTAGCTCTTGTATTTTTTCTTTTAAAAATACTAAATCATGAATATTACTCATCTTATAACCCTCCTAATTTTTATGACTTAAAAAGACTTGGCATAGAAACATGATATTTATATGTATATAAAATTACTACATTAATATCAATTATCCTTCATTTAGGTCTTTTTTTTAACAATTATTTTCAATGCTTTATTTTTGAAATGATGCAATTAATTTTAGCATTTCTTTAGAAGTTTCTTCATCTTTCTCTTTAAAGAGTCTTTCTTTTACTAGCTTTATTCCCTGTTCTTTATCAATTTTAATCAGTGCCCAAGTTGCATATTCTCTTATCATTGGGCTTTCATCATTTAATGCATCTTTCAATAATTCTGTACAATTTTTATCTCCATTATTCGCTAATGCTATTATTACATTTCTCTTTAATATGTTTTTTCCTCTCCAAGCACCTGACATACTTCCATACTTAGCTTTAAATTCCTTGTTTGACATAGTCATAATCTCTTTTATATCAATAATTCCATTTGTCATTTTGGGAATAAATTCTTTAGTCTTGCTTTTACGTATCTCTTTGTTTTTAGGACAAACCTGTTGACATGTATCACAGCCATAAATCTTCGTCCCCATTTTTTCTCTTAATTCATATGGTATTCTATCTTTTGTTTGAGTTAGATATGAAATACATCTTTTAGTGTTAATACTATATCCCTCTTGTATGGCTCCTACAGGGCAGGCATTGATACATAATTTACAATCACCACATTTTTCTTTTACTATTTGATCTTCTGCTAATTCTAAATCTGTTAAGATATATCCTAAAAAAATAAAAGAGCCAAATTCATCATTTATAATAGAACAGTTTTTACCATACCATCCTATTCCTGCTTTCTTTGCAATTTCTCTATCTATTAACGGGGAAGTATCTACACAAATAGTGTAATTAAAACTAACAACTTTACTAATTTCATCTACTAGCTTCTCCATTTTGTTTTTTAATACTCTATGATAATCTTCTCCCCAAGAAGATTTGGACAACAGTCCATGCCATTTCAAATCTTTAGAAGGGGTTATTTCATATTCAGTATTATACGAAACTCCTATTCCTATGATTGTCCTACTTTCAGGCATTAAAAGAGCAGGATCTGTTCTTAACAAAATATCCTTTTCTTCAAATTCTGTATCGTAGCCTTTTTCTTTTCTTTTTTTTAGAAAATCAAACATTCTATCTAGTTTCTCGACTTTTGCAAAACCTATTATATCTATATTGATATCCTTTGATTTTTGGACAATATATTGCTTTAACTCCATTTTATTTATTCCTCACTCATTAGTGTTGTCTTCGTAGTGTACTGCTAGACTTTTGATTCCCCCTATAGGCCAAACCTTTGTCAAAGCTTTGCCTCTAAGGTTTTTAATTGGCACAAATCCAAATACTCTACTGTCATTGCTATTATCTCTATTATCTCCTAATACATATACATATCCTTTTGGTACTTTTCCACTAGTAATTTTAAATTCTTTTTTGTTAGAATTATTTATATTTATATGTTCCTCATTTATAGCTACTCCGTTTAAATACAATATATTATCTTTTATTTCAAAATAATCTCCTGAAACTGCAATAATTCTTTTTATAAAAAGCTCTTTTTCTCTTCCTTCAATAGGAGGATTAAAAATTACTACATCTCCCCTTGCAGGCTTCTCGAAATAATATGATATTTTGTTTACTAATATCCTATCATTATCTTTAATGGTATTCATCATTGATTCTCCACTTACTACTGTAAGCCCTAATATGTAGCTTTCTATAAATAAAGATAATGAAAATAATAATATTATTATCTTACACTTTTTAATTATATTATATATAATACTCTTAGTCATTTCTACACTTCCTATCTATGAAATGGAATGCAATTTACTGTATAGTTAGTATTATTGCTATTTTTTAAATTTTTATAGCATCTCTATTGTCTATACAGAAATCTTTCTAAATTATTATTCATAAATAGGATAAAAAATTCTATTATGTTTCTATGACAATAAAAAACGGCCTTTAGCCGTTTTTTAAAATTTTTCTTATGGTTTCTATTTCTTTCTTATGTCCTTCTGGTTCATGTGGAGTTTCTAAGAAAAATGGTAAATGTTTTAGCTGTGGATGTTTAATAACCTTTATTAGTGCATCTAAGCCTATGGTGCCTTCTCCTATTCCAGCATGTCTATCTTTCTTGCTACCAAATTCAGTCATGCTATCATTTAAATGTATTGCCTTTAATCTATCTATTCCTACTATTCTGTCAAACTCCTCTAGTACTCCATCTAAATTATTTACAATATCATAACCAGATGAGTATAGATGACACGTATCAAGACAAACTCCCATTAGCTCTGAATATTTTACTTTATCAATAATAGCTCTCAACTCTTCAAAGGTACTCCCTATTTCAGTTCCTTTCCCAGACATGCCTTCAAGTAAAATTGTTGTGCTTTCATTACCTGTGATTATTTCATTTAATACAGTAGCTATTCTTTCTATGCCATATTCAACCCCTTTCCCTGTATGGCTTCCTGGGTGGAAATTGTACAGAGAACAAGGAATAGTTTCAAGTCTTTGTAAGTCGTCTTTGAAAGCCATTTTAGCAAAATCCCATGTTTCTTCTTTATATGATGCCATATTTAAAGTGTATGGTGCATGGGCTAAAAGCGGCCCAAAATCTTTTTCTTTCATTATTTTTTTAAGTCCTTGGATATCTTCTATATCAAGCTCTTTAGCATTACCTCCTCTTGGATTTCTGGTAAAAAACTGAAATGTGTTAGCGTTAATGTTTAATGCCATCTCACCAGCTTTGGTAAAGCCTTGTGAAATAGACAAATGACTTCCTATATACACATCATCACTCCTATAAAATTTTATTAGCGATACTGTTTCTAATTATTACTACTAGGAAGTTTATATAAAATACTAAGCGAACATTTGCAGGACATGATTACAATTCTTAGCGAGTGCAGGTAAAAAATCCGTTAAGCAACTTGCACTGTTTGAGCGTAGCGAGTTTGCAAGTTGTAGGATTTTTTATCGGAATGAGCTTTAGAATTGTTCATGTTCGAAACCGTGAGCGTGTATTTTATATAAACTTCTTTCATCAACATATTTTATTATACCCCCATTAATCAGTTAAAACCAATACAGCTAATTTAAGTTGTGTCATTAGTATATTAAATAACATATTTTAGTACTGTAACCCATTATTAAATATTTAGGAGGACAGGTATGCTATTTAAAAATAAGCTTTCTATAGATAATATAAGAAAATATATTGTAGGTATAGATAAAAAGGCAATTCTCAGAAATGGCAAAAAGACAAATTACATCTGCTTTGATAATGCTGCTAGTACACCTGTGTTAGTACCAGTATTG
>CAYYDM010000096.1:3839-7559 GCA_964470635.1 uncultured Clostridia bacterium
TATTGGAAAAAATAAATGAATTTTTAGAATGGTATTCAAGCATACATAGGGGAACAGGATATAAATCAGTCATATCAACACATACATACGACAATTCTAGAAAAATAGTTGCTGACTTTTTAAATACAGATATAGACAAAAATGTGATTATATATGTAAAGAATACTACTGAAGCTATAAATAAGCTTTCATATAGGTTAAATCTTGATAAAAAAGATATAGTGATTAGTTCACTTATGGAACATCATTCAAATGATTTACCTTGGAGATCTAAATCCAATACTCTCTATATAAATCTACTTAAAGATGGCAGCTTAGACATAAATGATTTAGAGAAAAAACTAATAACCCATAAAGGGAAAGTAAAACTTGTAGCTATTACGGGATGTTCTAATGTCACTGGGTATATCAATGACATACACTATATTGCGTCATTAAGTCACAAATATGGTGCTAGAATTTTAGTTGATGCTGCCCAGCTTGCACCTCATCGGAAGATTAACATGCAAGGGAAAAAAGAAGATGATTATTTAGACTTTGTTGTGCTGTCAGGCCACAAAATCTATGCACCTTTTGGTATTGGAGTGCTTGTGGGTCCAAAAACAGTTTTTCAAAATGGTGAACCTGAATATACAGGTGGAGGAACGGTAATCAGTGTCTCACAAAACAATGTATATTATACTGCTCCCCCTGAAAGAGAAGAAGCTGGAACACCTAATGTAGTTGGTGCAGTTGCACTAGCAGAAGCTATAAATGTCTTAACTGAAATAGGAATGGATAAAATCAAAGATCATGAGATAAAATTAACTAAATATTTTATAGAAAAAATAAGTAAAGTACCTAAAGTTAAAATATACTCAAATACTAATGAGGCTTTAATCCCTAATACAGCAGGAGTAATATCCTTTAATATTCCAGGGGTTTCACATTCTCTCTTAGCATCTTTACTTGCACATGAAGGTGGTATAGGCGTAAGGAATGGGTGTTTTTGTGCTCATCCATATGTTCACCAATTATTAAATCTTTCATCTTATGAAGTCAGTAAAATACAGCAAGATATGATTTTTGGAAGACTAAAAAATATACCTGGGCTTGTAAGAGTTAGCTTTGGAATGTATAACACAATTGAAGAAGTTGAAACATTTATTGATGTATTAAACCATATTATAGAAAATAAAGATAACATTTGCAGCCAGTATAAATACATTGATTCTACTGGTGGATATATACCTAAGAATCTCCCCCCTAACTTTTACTCAGAGTTTACATTGTGATTTATATCTGCATTATGTTATAATCTTAATAGTTTAGTATTTATTGAAGAGAGGGCTTTTAATGTCAAACAAACGAAAAGGATTTTGGAAAAGATTTGATTTTACACTTTTACTTACGGTAGTATTTTTAAGCTTATTTGGTCTGATTATTCTTTCTAGTGCAACTGCAGGAGAAGGGAGTATTAGCTATTTAAAAACTCAAGGAATAGCTTTTGTACTTGGTTTATTGTCAATTATCGTTCTTGTCTTTATAAGCTATGAAACAATTGGTAAATTCTATATACCAATATATATCTTTTCTAATTTGCTGCTTGTTGCTGTTTTATTTTTAGGCTCTACAGCTAAAGGTGCTCAAAGCTGGATTAAAATAGGCGGTTTTGGTTTTCAACCAGCTGAGTTTGTTAAAATAGGAGTAATTATTGCTATAGCTAAATTCATTGAGAAAAATCAGGAGAAAATAAATCAACCATTTACACTAATTAAAATTCTAATTTTTGCGTTTTTGCCAGTAGGTCTAATTTTACTACAACCTGACTTTGGAACAGCAATTGTTTTTGTATTTTTCATTGTTATTATGTTTTTTATAGCAGGTTTAGATTGGAAGTATATATTATATGTGTCTATAACTGGTATTATAAGTCTCCCTATTATATGGTTCTCACTAAAACCTTACCAGAAAAACAGAATTTTTGACTTCTTAGATCCATCTCGTGATGCCATGGGCACTGGATATCAAGTTATCCAGTCTAAGATTGCAATAGGCTCTGGACAAGTTCTAGGCATGGGTCTATACAACGGAAACCAAACTCAATTCGGTTTTTTACCTGAAAAACATACTGACTTTATATTCTCTGTTATAGGCGAAGAACTTGGATTAATCGGAGGATTAGCTTTGATTGTCTTATATTTTCTTTTGATATATCGGTTAATCAAAATAGCTAGAAATTCAAAGGATATATATGGCTCTGTTATGGTTATTGGAATAGCAGCAATGATGGTATTCCATATACTCGAAAATGTTGGTATGACCATGGGTTTAATGCCTGTTACAGGTATACCACTTCCATTTATAAGCTATGGTGGTACTTTTCTTCTTTCAAATATGATTTGTATTGGCCTAGCTTTAAGTGTAGGAATGAAAAGAGAAGGATTGAGTTTTTCAAGAGATGCTTGATTAAGCATCTCTTATTTTTTAGCATAAATAATATTTTTTATATTGTAATACAAAGCGTATTATCTTGGAAAACTATTTTTATAACGAATAGGAAAGTTCAACCTTAGCATTTTTGTTTAAAGAACTTTCCATCAATGAGTTTCAAGAAAAGCTTCCTTAATTTTTAATATTTCGATAGAAGCTTTTCTTATAATATTCTAAGGTGGTGTTAATTTTGAGAGTTAAAAAAAATGTGGGAGATATTGATGCAAACTTTAGACTAAGTTGTGGATTTACTTTACTTGGTACTGGTATTGTTAAGAAGTCTACTTTTATGATTTTCTCCGGCTCTATGATGATAGCTGAAGGTATAACTCGGTTTTGCCCCCTATTGTATATGCTAGGATTATCAACTAATGATAAAAATATTAATATAAAAATCAGTAAAGAGTTTTATTGAAAAAAAGCGGTCAATCAAGGCCGCTTTTTCAATTTTTAGTTCTAATATAATCTAAAACCATATTATATATTTTGTTGTCTAATACTTCTTTAGGGGGCTTATCAAATAATTTTACTAAGTCAGCCTCACTCCATTCAGGTCTAGTTTCAAATCTCCTTACCTTACCGAAAAAAATAGCTGTTTTAGATATTATGTTATTTTTTATAACCAAATAATACCCTATTGGAATAACGCTCTCCAAAACAGCTCCTGTTTTTTCAAAGGTTTCCCTTATTGCACATTCTAAAGTGGTTTCTTCTTTTTCTCTTTGTCCAGATGGAAAAGCCCATACTTTTCTTTTAGAATCAAATATCATAACTAAATTATTACTATAATATAGAAAAACAATGCTTTCATTTGAATCCTCAATATCCAAAGACTCTTCATTTCCTAGGTTTACTTCAATGTCTTCCCCTATATTGTCAATTGTAATTTCACCAACTAGATTATCTTCACTCATTTTATCACCTACTAAACTACTTTTATATGATATCTTATGAGTGATTTGTCATTAGTGGTACATTAGGTTAAAAGAAACTTAAATCCAATTCTTCTGATAAATCCTTTAGTAAACTGTAGCCTGCTATGGAATTTCCTTTATCATCTAATGCTGGGCTAAAGACTCCTATACCCATTCTATTTGGCACTGCTGCCATTATTCCCCCACCGACTCCACTTTTTGCAGGTATTCCTACATTGATTGCGAATTCCCCGGATGCATTGTACATTCCACATGTCACCATAAATGTTTTTATGGTTTTTGCTACCTTATCTTCTACAATTCTTTCTCCGGT
>CAYYDM010000097.1:0-7306 GCA_964470635.1 uncultured Clostridia bacterium
TCATTATTGTTAATAAGATCGCTCCTCTTCACAGTTACATATATAGTTTTGTCTACAAAATTTTCAAAAACTTCGTGTTTATCCGTACTATATTTATCAAGATAATCTTTAACTAATAAAAAACTTTTTCCATCCATCCACCAAAAATCACCTAAAAAGCGGTGGAGACAAATACATAAATCTTCATTTTTTTTCATATCATTCATTGTTTAGAGATGCCTCAAAGAATAAGCAAGCTAAATATTATTCAAAAAGAAAAGAAGTTAAACAGTTTATGTCTTTCAAAATTTTGTTTCTTATACAACATTTCACTTCAACTATCTGTAAGGGACTATCCAAAAACAAATAGTCCCTTTATCTTTTTAATCTGAAGAGTTTTAAAAATAGCAATAAATTCTATTCTCCCATCCCCTCTTCATTCCAGCCAGGAGTCCAACCAATGATTGTTCCGGAAACTCCACCTATCCCAAAGTTGATTGTTGCATCAAGACCTACAGAAGTTTCATACGATGCTGCGTTAAAACCGATAAGCTGTTTACTTACGTTTTCCTCATATGTAAAAGTTTTACTATTACTAAATGTTACAATTATATGAAGTGCCTGAGCCACTCCCGGATTAATGCCCAACAGATTGAACGATGTACTGAAAGTGGCGTCTGATGAAGGTTGTATCGTATTCGTAACATAGTATGAAGTGGTGGCAGTATTGTCGGTGCGAGATGATATACTTTTCGCTACCACACCATCATTTATCCGGCGGGCGTTGCTTACCCCGCTTAGTGTTACATCAACACTCTTTATCGTTGCAGGATCAACTCCCAAAAGAGTTCCTTTTACTATGAGCCGACGTGTCATCAGTTTCAGAACCATATTTTTGGTTACACTTTTGTTGTACACCACACCAATTTCATCTTTTGCAGCCTCAAAAACGGGTAGTAAAGGAAGCTCATTGTCAGTTGAGGCAGACAAAGTGATGAGCCCAGCGATATTTATCGACGTGCCTTCGGGTAATTTGGACGCAGATGGCAATTTTGTAGCTGTAACGTTGTAAGTTCCAGCCTCTATATCGGTTGGTACAGATGGCACGGCGTCGTAAATTTTGTTACCGTCCACAGTAAGCGCCAATGTGGTTTTAGCATTGGAATCGGTAATGGTGCTACCTGTTAGGTTTACTGTGAACAAACCCGGATTTTGAGACTGGCTACCGTCGGGATTGTAGATAGATATATAGTCGTCACTGCTGCACGAAGTAACAACAGCAAGCAATACTCCGCACAGTAGTGTTTTACTGCAACGAGCTGCTCTGTTTTTATTTCTGAATTTCATATATTCTTCTGTTTATGGAGTTATTACTTTTTATTTTTACCTATACTAAAATGATATGCCACAGAAAGTTCTGCATTGGTAAGGCCAAAACGATTTGTTATCTGGTTATTTACGAGGCGATACTTATCATGTGGCACATAGTAATCATAATCTTTGTAATCTTTGTGTACATACCCCGCACCAACTCCCAAATCAATGGTCCAGTTACGAGACAGCCAAAAGGTATACCCCACTGTAACACCTGCTGTATAAAACCAGCCATCACGAGGGTATGAGTTGCGAAACTGATCGTTGAATTTCAGGTAACGGGTATTAATACCCATGTATGGTCCATGAAACGAGCTTTCTATACCACTTATTTCCGTACTAATACCGGTGTTATGGTAAGGATTAAAGAAATAACGGCGCATTTCGAATCCGGCTCCGGACATTTGCAGGTAATCGGCACCTTTGCCAAGTAAGCCTGTATGTCCCTCGATACCTGCCTGCCAGCGACCGGCAAACTGTATATCTACACCAAGTGAAGGCGATAGGGTAGCCAACGTCAAAATATTACTGCGCACACCCAGATTTTGAGCCTGAATAGTGCCAAAGGTTGTTCCTGCTGCCATAAAGACGAAAAAAAGGAACATTCTTATTTTACTATTATTTTTTTTCATTCTATAACTTGTTATGCAGAGAAGAAAGAGTGAATGCCTTTCACTCCATTCTTCCTGTTATTTTTTTTATTATCTTTTTATCTGTTACTCTCCGCTGTAGCTCCATGTTATAAGTGGAGCCTGTGATATGCTTGCATCTTCTGATTCTCCCCAGATAGCAGTTGCTCTCCATGTGCGATTAACAACAGAAAGTGAACCTGATGAAGAGAGAGTTACAGTGGGAACTGAAGTTAAAACAGGAGCGGTAACTGCTACCAAAGGACTATAATCGGCAGCACCCAGAGATACACAATTGGAAATAGTAGGACTACCCTGACCTAAAAGGGCAGTAGCTGCGTTGCTTGTACCTTTTGTTGCATAGCTGGAAGTTATATAAGCTATAGTACTACCATAATCCAGAACAGAACCTACCAAAGCACCATTACCGGTAATGGCTTCTGCAGCATTAACATTGGTGGCATAACAGCCAAAAACAGTTCCACCTTGAATTACTCCTACTAATCCGCCCACAGATGCATCTCCCGGCTTCGATAACACATTAGTTGCCACGGTGCAACCGTCGGTGTAGCAAGCTATCACTTTGGAATAAAGCCCCATGTATCCTGCAAGACCTCCAACATCTATTTTGGAATAATAATTGATTTCACTCCCTTGTACAGAGCTATTCGATACGCGACAGTGAGCAACAACTGCTTTATCAGAAAGACCAATCATACCAATCATACCACCACAATAATCGCCATTTATAACGCTACTATTTGTTACGCTGCAGTTGAAGATGTACCCTTTAGAAAGTAGTGCCGCAAGTGTACCAGTGGTTCCACCTCCAAATCCAGTCACAGAACAGTTGCTGAAATGCAAATTATACACTACACCCCCGTCTATCACATTAAAAAAGCCGGTAAAAACATCTTTACTTCCTACAACAGCTTTCATACCGGTTATTTTGTATCCGTTTCCGTTCAGCTTGCCTGTAAAGGGTGTGTCATTAGTATATCCAAGTGGCTTCCAGGTGCTTCCGCTAAGGTCTATATCATTCATCAGGATATAGTTTCCACCGAGGTTGGAAGCTATGGCTTCCAGGTCGGCACGGGTATAAATAGGGGTTGGTGCGCCGCTTTCGCCAGTTTGCCAGCCAGGGGCTGTAAAGTTTGCATCGGGAGTGGCGGTACAACTACCCGGACTTAGAGTGAGGCGGTAAACGTATGCTTTACCTCCTTCAGAATTTATATCACGACCAATACCATCGAAAGCTCCGCTTGCATTGGGCACGCTCACAGGTATTTTCCGTCCGTCAGTAAGAGTTACTACGAACGACTGCAGGAATAGGGCATAATCGTTATATACCTGTGCTTTCCAGGAGGTTGTTTCCGATGGCTGTGTACCAGTTGTTACACTTGATGACGGCATTAGGTTGATGCTGCCGTAAACTTCAGGTGTGCCGGTTACTTTAGATACCAATTTGGCTGTGATGGATGCTACAGATGCTTCACTACCCAAGGCAGACAAGTCACAGGTGGTTATTCCTACGCGGTTTGAAAGATGTTTCATTGTGATGTTAAAGATTCCATCTGCAGGGTTAGCACTAACTGTAAGATTAGTATTAGTGCTATTCCATATACCATCTGTGCAATTTCCTTCAGCTGACAAAATATCGCTATATGTGATGATGCCTGTAGTTGAATCTACTTTTTTTGTATGTGCCCCGTCTACCTGTAGCATTCTGCCAGGAGCATTATCTATTGCCCATAGCGTACTGTTTATACCATATTTAATATTATCTGGATTATTTGCAGGGTCATTAAAATCTACGTTATTATACTTTTTCCCTAAATAGCGGAAATCAATGGCATACTCTCCACTTGCGGGAATAGTTAAATCGCTGTTAAGCAACCACGATCCGTCTGCCTGCATAGTGGCATAACGATAGGTTTCAATTGTTGATGTGGATGTTCTTTTCGTGATGACTATATGCAGACGGTCGCCTTCCGTCCATGAAGTCTTTTCATCCACTGCTTCAGAGATTTCTCCGGCGCGGGTGGCAATGGCACGGGTAGCAGCAGTGAAACCACCTGGCAGTGCCACAGATGATATACGATGAATGGTGATGCTGCCGTCGGCATTTTTCATAATATCACGAGTGGTAACGGTAAGATCCTCTTCGGCCGAGCAAGAGGTCATAAACATTGCCAGCAACACAATGCTCATCAACGCAGAACAAAATGCAATGAGCGAATAAAAGTTTTTTCCATGTACTCCTAGGCTGCTTTCCACGTTTTTATTTTTAATAGTCTTCATATCTTTGTTTTTATTTGTTCATCAATTACAAATAGTTCACTTTTTTTATTCTTCTTTGCCTGATTTGCAGACAGGATCTGGTAGTGAGCCGCCACGATGTTAGCATCTGTAATGAACTCTTTTATTACATCTGAGGCTAAGAATTGTACACCGGCATTTACTCGTGCCACAATGGTGCGGTAAGCCATGGTAACTTGCTTGCGCACCTCATCGGTAGATGCTGTGTCCACGTGTGTGGCATTAGCTGCAAGAATTTCATTTTTATCCAGCTGATTAATAAAACCAGCTATTCCGGTGGTTTCTTCATATTTTAAAAGGTGTTTCACTAGTTTATCCATTTTGTCGATGGCTGCACTGTAGGCAGGCAATTCATCCTCCAGTTTCAGGGCTGTAGAGGTAGCCTGAATTATTAGTTTTCTAATTTCCTGATTCATTTGCACGAAGGCTCTGTGTGTGAGTTTACTTCCTGCAAATTCTTTCATGGTTACCATAATATTATTGTTTTTTCGTTGTTAATTATTTGTTTCCCATCCTCCACTCTGAATGCAGGGAAGTTTTTTTGCTGTGGGGCAGACTTCCTGCATATTGCTTGAGCGTTTTGTTACTGGTACTGTATAGCTTGCCATTTCTTGCTACCCCATGTAAGACCATCGGTTTCTACTTGTGGCAATGCACTTCCGTCATGTTTGTCTGTGTTAAGATATAGAGTGCAGTTTGCAGAATTGGTAAAGCCATAGAAGGTATTTTCATTAAGAACTATAGCTCCCGTAGCCGTAAGCTTAAGTGTTGTGATCACTGGACAATCATAAAAAGCTAAATTGCCAATATTGGTTGCAGCAGGCAGACTTATACTAGAGAGTTTTACACATTGAGAAAAAACATTTTCACCAAAGGTTGTTGCAACTGGTAGATTTATGCCAGTGAGTGCAGTACAGCCTGAAAAAGCATAATCTCCAAAGCTTATTGCAGCTGGCAGATTCACACTAGTGAGTGCTGTACAGTCATAAAAAACACCAATTCCAAGGCCCATAGCCAAAGGCAGGCTCACATTAGTGAGTGCTGTGCATTTTCTAAAAGAATTTATACCAATATTTACTGCAGCAGGCATATTAAGACTGGAAAATGCAGAGCCCCAAAAAGCACCATCACCAACGGTTATTACAGAGGGTAGGCTTGTGCTGGCAAGTGCTGTGCAGTTATAAAAAGCATTTTTCCCAATAATTGTTGCATCAGGCAAGTTAATACTTGCAAGCTTATTACACTCAAAAAAAGCGTTTTCGGGTATTGTATTTATACCGATAAGAGTCATGTTTACAGCAGTTGTGCGGGATTTTATTTTCCCATTTATAATGTTTACAGCTGACGTTTTACCAAGCTCATTTTCAGCAGAAAGGTCTATAATCCATTCTGTATATTTATCAAGATTTGCAATGCCTGCACCATTGTTATAAAACTGTGCATAGGTACCTTTCCATGTTGTATATTGGCCACCATCTTCATCGCCAGCTCCCTGTTGGGCCATCAATACCGGTGTATAGATGCTATACATGCGGCCAGCTTCAGTGTGGAAGGCTGGTTTTATCAACCCGTTCACGTCATCTAAGGTTACTGTGGTTACAGCAGCAGTGTTAGTAGGGTCGTCCACGGGTTGGTGAAAATAAACGGTAGCTGTAAGTACCCCATTTGCTGATTTAGTAGGGTCAGCAGTCTGTACCGTGGGGCAACTTACCTTAGTAGCTATTCCAACACCGGTAGTAACCGTTGCACTTTGTCCAAAGGCAAGGCTTGTGAGGCGCACCAATGTCGTCTGTCGCTGCCATTTGTCGGCAGCAGGGGCAATGGCAATACCTGTTTTTGTAATGTCTTCCGGTATTAAAACTGAACTTTGCCCTGCAATTTTTTCTGTGCCTCGATTTATAAGCGCAAGGATAGTAGTGCCATCAATAGAAGTATCATCGGCAGCAGAGTAAGTGCGGCTATAATCATAAACCGCCTTTACAGAATATGTGCCAACAGGCAGGCGTAATGAGGCAGGCGTTGCCGTCCATGCCGTGCCGTTATAATTAAGCGTTTGGGTGTTACCGCCCGCCATCTGAGAAGCTGCAATCTCTGTTGTTCCCCCGGCATCACTGTAGCAATGAAAGGTAACGCTTACCACGTCTCCCTTTTGCCATGCAGTGGTGTAACTTCCACCGGTAGCAACATCAGCAGCAATGGTACGTGTGGAAGGTAAAGCTGTGCCACTGCCGGAAACCACCTCTGAAACGGCAGCGGCAGGCTTACCCACACCTTGCATAGTGGCAGTAACCGTCATCGGAGCACCGGTACGTGTCATTGCCTCTTCGTCCATAGACTGCGAGCATGAAGTTCCTATACCGGCAAGCAGTGCAAACACAGCCCCCCGGGTTAGTAAAGAGCGAAGAGACAGGAGTAAAGAGATGTATCCCTCTACTTTGCAACTTCTTTTGTCATTCGTTTTATTATTATCTATCATGATTATTTCTTTTTTTTATTTTTGATTACCCGGTTATTGGTTACACGTACTTTATCTCTTTCCATTTAACTCCACTCCATGTAAGGCCATCGGTGTCTACCAGCGGAGAGCTTGTGCCGCCAAGCTGCTTGTTGGTACTAAGTGATAGCGTGCAATTAGCAAAGTTTGTAAAGCCAGTGAAAACACCAGTACTAATATCTATTGATTCCGCAGATGTAAGTTTAAGCGCGGTAAGTGCAGGGCAGTTTTCAAAAGTATTATTCCCGATTTTTATTGCTGCAGGCAGGCTTACGCTGGTAAGCGATGTGCATTCAAAAAAAGTACCTCCACTTAAGTATTTTGCCTTAGGCAAATCCAAACTGATAAGCGATGTGCAGTAAGCAAAAGCTGAATTTCCGATGAGTAATGCTTCGGGCATATTTACGCTGGAGAGTGATGTGCAATAAGCAAAAGCATTGACTCCAATTTGTGTTGCCGCAGGCAAATACACATTGGAAAGCGCATAGCAATATAAAAAGACACACTCTCC
>CAYYDM010000098.1:0-7076 GCA_964470635.1 uncultured Clostridia bacterium
ACCTATGACCCCCTGCTTGTAAGGCAGGTGCTCTCCCAGCTGAGCTATGCGCCCTCATAGTCTCGCAACACAAATTTATTTGTTCGCTGCCGCTCACATAAATTTGGTGCTCGTTGCGTTTGACCTACCATCGATTTACTTCGTTTCACTACGTAAATCGGGTTAGGTCATAAATATGGTGACCCTACCGGGATTCGAACCCGGGTTACCGCCGTGAAAGGGCGATGTCTTAACCGCTTGACCATAGGGCCAGTACTTCACAGTCTCGCAACACAAATTTATTAGTTCGCTAATGCTCACATAAATTTGGTGCTCGTTGCGTTTGACCTACCATCGATTTTCCTGTAAAAGAATCCGAAAAATCGGGTTAGGTCATAATGGTGACCCATCCGCGACTCGAACGCGGGACACCCTGATTAAAAGTCAGGTGCTCTACCGACTGAGCTAATGGGTCGTGCATAATTTACTTCACGGATTAACTTTCTCTTAACATTAACTCGTTCTAAGTAACTAAGCGATTCACTCCAAACCAAAAGCGTGGTTTGGGTTCTCTGCTTATACCGACTGAGCTAATGGGTCGTAAATAATAGGCCTTTTTTAAAGACTACTCTTAATATGATACAAGATAGGACAAGCATTGTCAACAGCTTTTTTGATTTTTTTATTTGCCACAATTTAACTTTAATTATTCACAAAAAAGACCTAGCAAATGCTAAGCCTTTTTTACCCACAGTTTATTTAAAAAACAAAACATTTATCCACATATCCACAGACATATGCACAAATGTTCGGAGGTGTTATGTGAATAACTCATAAATTAATATCATTTTTCTGCACTTTCATCTCGTAATATTTACAATAAGCAACACCATTATTAATAGAAAAATACTCCTCATTCCATATATAGCTTTTATCATCATATATTTCACGCTTAAAATCTGAGTGCCTAGCTTGATACTGACGTATTATTTTAAACCCACATTTTTCATAACATCTAATGGCTCTTTTGTTAAATTTAGCTACATCTAAATATAAAACTTTCATTTTCATTGCATTAAAATAATAATCCAGAAGTGCTATTATAGCTTCTGAACCATATCCTTTGTTAAGAATCATTGGGTCAAATACTATTCCAAGCTTTGCAGTTTTCATTATTTTTCTAATGTTTCTTATGTTTATATAGCCTATCACCCTGTCTTCGTCGTCAAAAACTGCGAAACATTTTGAACTTTTTCTTGAAGTTCTATAATTATACCATCTATGGATTTCATCATCATTGAGATTGGGAAAGTTATAATCCTCAAATAGCGGATCATCATGCTTTCCCCAATTTCTCATTTCATATACATCTTCACGCCTTAATGGTCTAATCTTTACCCTATTTCCCTTTATATCACACACTAGTTATCTCCCCCTGATTACAAAGTGTGATTCTAATACTTACTGTCTTGGCTTTTCCATATTCAAAAACTTAGTATATTCTCCCATAAATACTAACTCAACAGTACCTGTAGGACCATTACGATGTTTAGCTATTATAACCTCTCCAATATTTTTCTTTTCAGAATCAGGGTGATAGTAATCATCCCTATATAAAAACATTACAATGTCTGCATCCTGCTCAATAGCCCCTGATTCACGAAGGTCTGAAAGTATAGGTCTATGATCGGATCTAATTTCAGGTGCACGAGACAACTGTGATAGTGCTATTACAGGGCAGTCCATTTCTTTTGCTAATCCCTTTAGCCCCCTTGATATAGTCGATATTTCCTGTTGCCTATTTTCTATTTTTCCTTCGCCAGACATAAGTTGCAAATAATCTATCATTACTAGGTCTAGGCCTTTTTCCATCTTAAGCCTTCTACACTTAGCTTTCATTTCCATCAAAGTAATTCCTGGTGTATCATCTATAAAGATTTTAGCCTGAGAAAGTGGTCCCATAGCCCTTAGAAGTTTAGGCCAATCATCTTCATTTAATCTTCCATTTATTATTTTCTGAAGCTCTACATGTGACTCAGAGCTTAACATACGCTGCACAAGCTGTTCCTTGGACATCTCGAGACTAAATATAGCTACTGATGCATTTCCTTTCAGAGCAGAATTAACTGCTAAGTTAACAGAAAAAGCTGTTTTTCCCATGGATGGTCTAGCAGCTACAAGTACAAGATCAGATTTTTGAAGACCTGATGTTTTTTGATCTAAATCTATAAATCCTGTTGTAAGTCCAGTTAAACTGCTATTACTTAATGCCATTTGTTCAATTCTAGAGAAGCTTTCAAAAAGCACTTCTTTTATTGGATCTAATCCTTCACGGCTTCTCTTTTGTGTAATATCAAATATCTTTTTCTCAGCTGCATCTATAATAATATTTATATCTTCATCTGCTTCATACCCTTTCGCTATTATCTCATTGGAAGCATTGATTAGCCTTCTCAATATGGACTTTTCCTCTACTATCTCACAATAAAACCTTATATTGGCAGTAGTTGAAATGGCCTCAGACAAATCTGCAAGATACAATATTCCTCCTATTGCATCTAGGGTATTTCTTTTTTTTAGCTCCTCAGATAAAGTAATTAAATCTACTGGTTCCTCTCTACTGTGTATTTCTAAAATTGCCTCATATATTTCTCTATGAGCTTCTTTATAAAAATCGCTAGGTCTCAATATCTCTGTTGCTGTTACAATAGCATTCTTATCGAGTATCATTGAGCCTAGTACCGATTGTTCCCCTTCGATGCTATGGGGAGGTATCTTTCCTAGTACTTGTATTTCATTGGACATATTATCACCTCAACTTTACATTCAAGAAACACCAAGCCTTTATAGGTCGGTTGTGAATGTAGGCTTGTTAAGTAAAATTCATCTGTCAGATACGATTTTGTTTTATTTAATTATATAACAAATACAAGATACTGATGAAAAAGCATCAAGTATCTTGCAACGTCTAATCTATTCCTCACTTACCTTTACCTTTAGTTTTGCAGAAACATTAGGATATACTTTCACCTCTACAATTGTAACTCCTATGTTTTTAATGTTTCCTCCTTCAATATCCATCTTTCTTTTATCAATATCTATTTTAAATTGTTTTTTTAATGCTTCAGATACATCCTTTGTTGTAATTGATCCAAATAGCTTTCCATTCTCACCTGATTTTCCTTTTAATTCTACTGTAAGCTCAGATATTTTTTCAGCTAATTCCTTAGCTTTGGCAAGCTCTTCTTCTTGTCTTATTTTCTTTGCAGTTTTTTGTTCTTCTAAGACTTTTACATTTCCATCTGTAGCTTCTTTGGCAAGATTTTTGGGAAATAAAAAATTCCTTGCATATCCATCCTTTGCATTTACTATATCGCCTTTCTTGCCTAATCCTTTTACATCTTGAAGTAATATAACCTTCATTATTTCTCACCTTCCTCAAAATATTCTCTTATAGCTTTTTTTAATATCTCTTCTGCTTCATCTATATTCACATTATCTAGCTGGGCACCGGCCACCGCTAAGTGACCGCCTCCGCCCAACTTTTCAAGTATAAGTTGCACACTTATATCTCCTAAGGATCTTCCACTTATATGAATTCTGCCATCACTAACAACTAAAACAAAAGATGCCATTATGCCATTAATGTTAAGGAGATCGTTGGCAGCTTCAGCAGCTATAAGCACTGAATCTCTGCTTTCTTTTCTTAACTTTGATATAGCTATTCTTTCGTCAATTACCTTAGCTTCTTTAACTACCTCAGCCTTTGCTATAAATGTATTTATATCATCTTGGAATAGCTGTCTTACAGAAGTAGTATCTGCACCAGCTCTCCTTAAAAATGATGCAGCTTCAAAGGTTCTAACTCCTGTTTGAAAAGTAAAGTTCTTAGTATCTACACTTATACCTGCTAACAATGCCTCTGCCTCAAACCTGTTAATATCTAGCTTATCTCCCATGTAATAAAGTATCTCCGTAACTAACTCGCATGTAGAAGATGCATAGGGTTCAAGATAAGACAAAACAGGATCTTCTATAAAATCTGCACCCCTCCTATGGTGGTCAATAAGTACAACTTTGTCAATTATCTCTAAAAGGTATGGTGCTTCAACATAGCTAGGTCTATGATTATCCACTAATACACATAGAGACTCCTTATCAGCAATACTTCTAGCTTGCTCAGGTGTAATTATGTATTCTAAATACTCTGGGTGCTCGGCTTTAAGCCTATCATATAGATTTTTAATAGAAGGATTGATCCCACTTAAAACTATATAGGCTTTTTTATTTCTATTACGTACTGCTCTATAAATACCAATAGATGCACCAAAGCTGTCCATGTCTCCATTCTTATGACCCATAATAAATACTTCTTCTGATTGGTCTATAAGTTGTCTTAGAGCGTGGGCTATTACTCTAGCCTTAACTTTGGTTCTTTTCTCAACAGCCTTGCTCTTTCCACCGTAAAAACTTAATTTGTCTATTCTCTTAACTACAGCTTGATCTCCGCCTCTACCTAAAGCTATATCAAGGGCAGCCCTTGCATATTCATACTGTTGATTAAGACTTTTACCATTTACTCCTACACCTATACTAAGAGTTACGGGTATTTTATTACCTAAATCAATTTCTCTCACATTATCTAAAATCTCAAATTTTTTCATTTCTAAATTTTCTAAATGCCTATTTTCAAACATTATTAAATACTTATCATTTTCATACTTTCTTATAAAGCCACTTGTTCTAGCTGCTAATGAACTAAGCATTTTGTCAATTTCAGCAAATACTATAGGCCTATTGACTTCTTCTGTATTATTTCTAACATCTTCATAGTTATCTATTTGTATTAAACCCACATTTACCTTTTCATCGTTATATTTAGTTTTCAATGTTGTGAAGCCTGTATTGTCTATCCAATACAGCATTATTACATATTCTTCTCTATTTTCCCTGCCTTTGTTCTTCTTAACTATATTATATAGAACCTTATAATGCTTATCCCTGAAAGATACTTCAATTGGAGTATCTTCTTTTTTATTCATGATGTTGTCTATATTAAATCCTGGTATTATATCTCCAATATTTTCTTCTAGTAAATCCTTTGAATTAATCATCTGAAGAAATCTTGTATTGTACCAGCTAATAGTACCATCTGTTTCTACCATAACAAAAGGTATTGGCAAATTTACTATAGCATATTTTGTAGCTGTATCTATACCAGTAGTCAAGCTCTCTATATATTTGGTCCATTCTACTTTCTTAAGATGAATGTTCTTCCAATGATAATATATTAAATATCCTAAGAGAATGACTCCTAAAGCAGCAATCTTCGGTTCATAGAAAGCTATAATAGCTATTAATACCCCTATTATCAGCAGATAAAGCTTTGAATCTGGGATAAGAAACTTAAATAATCGCTTATTTGACATGATACATCCTCCCAAGGAGATTATTCCACCTTATTTAATTTCCTAAAATCAATGACTACATCTAGTAAGCCTACAAAAGAAATTATTAGGCTTAGTGGCACGTTTATGATTATTAGAAAAACAAGTATGGCTTTTGTAATTTTATGCATTTTCCTTTTATTCATAACAAAAACTGCAACAGATAAACCTTGCATAAAATAAACAAAGGATATTAAAATTAATGTGTTAATAAATATAGTCTCATAGTAAAGAATCTTCATATATCTAACTACTAGTGCTGCTGCAATAGTTACTATAGAACCCACTATTATATTGCTAGGAAGGTTGAAATACATGAACCTAGGTATCTCAACTGTTTTATAACCTAGCCTTTTAAGTATTGCCGTAGACATCCAATAGTTTATGTATACAATAAAGGCAGAAGAAATTATAAGAGTAGTAGGTATGATTATTATTGCATACTCTACTGTTGATAAAAGTATATCTTTAAACGTGGACAATTCGTAACTAGAAAGCTCCATTTCTTTCAACATATTCAGCTGAGCCTTCACACTTTCCATTAATGTAGTACTAATTTGAGTAAGAATACTAGTACCTGTTAAGTACCCAATAATCACCATGGATAACAATGTAGTTACTATGGCAGTTATAGTTCCCCCCATCAATATTTGTTGTGGTCTATATTTTTTGTTTATCATATAAGTTATTACAATAGAAATCAATCCAAATACTAAAAAAATTAGAGCTCCAGTAAAAATGTCTACAATTATTCCAATGAGTATACTAGATGCTAAAATTGAATATATATTATATTTTGTTTTGTGTCTAACTCCAAGTATTATAAAGGGCACTGGATAAAGTAAAATTATTATTGGGAACACACCGTATCCAATAATTACAAGTAAGGTCATAAATGTTGTTATAAGCGCTGCTTCCGCAATTCTAGTCGTTTTTTCTCCTAAGTTCAATTTTTTCACTCCTACCCTCGTTTTCTCTTAAAATATTCTAGTAGGCTACCTATATCACCATACCATTTTTCTATTTTATGCTCCTCCACAAGGGCCAGCTTAGCTTTTTCTTCTATCTTTGCATCTATACTTTCATATGAAACGCCTAGTCTTCTCCCAAGTAGATATGCTACAAGTATTATGTTTGATATTGCATCAAGCATTGCATCATGACTATTTTGAATGCCTCTTGCTAAAAGTTCATATAGTGAGGCAATAGCCGTAAGTAATTCACTTTTTAGCCATTCTATAACTTTTATGTTTTTTGTTATATCTATATTCTTATCATTAAATGACATGATTATATCCCCCCATAATACATTATATCAAATCTATGCCCCTTTAACTAATTAAATTTTATGCATTATGATTCTTATAGTAAATTCTATACAGAACTTACCTCTCTGTCAATTAAATATGTAAATAGGAAAAAAAGCCCTGCAATTAATACAGAAGCTTTATTAACTTAATTTGCCTATAAAAGTATAAAAATAAAAAAGGCTTCCATAGAATCGTTATAAGGTAGCCTTTCTTGAAACTCATTGAGGTCATATACAGTTCTTTAAACAAAAATGCTAAAGTAGAACTTTCCTATTCGTTATAAAAAACCATACTAAAAAATACTTTTAGTAGGGTTGATTAAATATACTATTTAATTAAT
>CAYYDM010000099.1:0-7069 GCA_964470635.1 uncultured Clostridia bacterium
ATGAATCAAACGATATGGATGAAATCATCCTGATATCCGATGATTATGTAATCCCCGAGCAAGAGTATATCGCACAGAAAAGTGCTGAAAAGAAAAATTCATTTGTTAAATTCGAAAACGATCCCCGAATAACCAAAGTTGGGCGTTTTATTCGCAAATATAGCATTGACGAGCTTCCGCAATTAATCAATATATTGAAAGGAGACATGTCCATTGTAGGTAACCGTCCTCTTCCACTATATGAAGCAGAGCTGTTAACCAGCGACGAATATATAGACCGTTTCATGGCTCCTGCAGGACTTACCGGACTATGGCAGGTAGAGAAACGAGGCGATTCTGGAAAAATGTCTGCAGAAGAGAGAAAGCAATTAGATATTCAATATGCCAAAAACTACTCTTTTGCTATGGATATGAAAATTATTTTAAAAACAGCTACGGCATTTGTACAAAAAGAGAACGTATAAATAAAAATTAATCATAGAAATTATGAGTAATAAGCTTCTTTCTATTCTTATTTTTTTCTGTTTATGCTTTGCGTTCCCACTGCAAGCACAAGAGAGTGATATTAAAGATATGACTCCTGAAGATTATGCAAGCCTAAAACTTCCTCCACTGGACTCGTTGTTTGAAAATGCAAAGAAAGGGCCTTCCTTTCAGATTTTGGACGTCCATAAACAGGCAGAAATTAGTCAATTAAAAAAAGAAAAACGAAGTTGGCTCAAATTTTTTAATATTGGTGGTGGTACTAATTATGGGATTCTTGGTAACACATCTTCTTTTTCTGACTCTGCAACACCTCTTTATTCTCAATATAGTAAAAATGCACAACTTTCATACCATATTGGTGGAGGTGTTAGCTTTTCAATTGAAGAAATTTTTGACTTAAAGCCTCGCGTTAATCGCCAGAAACTAAAGATAAAAGAAATAGATCTACAAAAAGAACAAAGTCTTAATGAATTAAAACCCCAAATTATAACTTTGTATAGTTCCATATTGTCCTCTATAACCATATTAAAAATCAAATCTGAAAATTTAACTTTTGCAAATGCACAATATAAGGCTGGAGAAAATGATTTTTTAAATGGTAAAGGAGATCTTAATAGTTTAAATACTCAGAAAGCAACCCAAGTTCAAGCTTTGATTGAATATGAGTCAATTCGTTCCAATATAAATAGAGACTTATTATTATTGGAAATATTAACCAATACACCAATTATCAGTAAGAAGTAAAAAAAATGGAATATTTATCCTTTATACTCAAGTTTATTTATCGCATACGCTGGCGATTAATAATATTACCTATCGTGCTGACAGTTTTGGCTATCTATTCAACCAAGCATTTAGGACGTACATATAACACCAGCGCAACCATCTATACAGGTGTAATATCAGGATATACAGTTGAAACTACTTCTGGAGCCAGGCTTGATCTTGTACAACAAAATACTACACTGGAAAATATTTTAAAAATTATTACTGCCAAAAGTACCCTTAAAAAAGTATCTTTAAGGCTTTATGCTGAAAATATGATGCATGGTGATATAAATAATGACAATAATTATATTCAATCATCAACTTACAAAGCATTATTAAGCATTACTCCAAAAGAAGTACAAAGATTAATTGATAAAAAAAACGAAAAAAAAACGATAGCGCAGCTCCAAGCTTATGAAAAACCTAACTCTAAAAATTTTGTATTTGGTCTATTTAATTGGTTCCATCCTGACTACAGCTATGCTGCTCTTTCAAATAGAATAAAAGTGAGCAGAGTGGGTGACACCGATATGATTGATATTTATTTTTCAAGCAGCGATCCTGGAATTGCCTATAACACATTAAAGATATTAAATGAAGAATTTACACAACAATATCAGGAACTTCGTTTTGGAGAGACAAATGATGTAATTAGATTCTACGAAGAGGAATTGGCTAAACTAGCTCGTCAATTAAAGATATCAGAAGATTCTCTTACAGAATATAATATTCAAAAGAAAATAATAAATTACGATGAGCAAACTAAGCAAGTTGCCATTTTAAATAGTGATGCTTATTTAAAATATGAAAATTACCTTCTTGATTATAATAGTGCAAAGGTTTCAGTGAATGAACTGGAAAAACGAATCCAAAATCACATCGTTACTCTTAAAAATAATAATTTATTCCTATCAAAATTACAAAGTATATCAGATCTATCTTCAAAAGTTGCTGAACTTGAAATTCTCAAAAATGAAAAAGAAACTAATAAAAATAGCGAAAATCTAAACACCTTTAAAACTAAACTTAAAAAAGCTGAAAACGATTTCACCATCTTCTCTGAGGCTTACAGCAATCAAAAGGCATCAAAAGAAGGAATTTCAAACGAAAATTCGGTATCTATCTGGCTTGAAGAATTAATAAAACTAGAAAAAGCAAAAGCACAACTAAAAGTAATGGAAGAAAGGGCAGGCATTCTTAATGAGCAATATGCTTATTATTCGCCCGTAGGGTCTTTACTTAAACGCAAAGAAAGAAACATTAATTTCATTGAGCAAAATTATATGTCCATGCTTAATAGTTTGAATGCAGCTAGATTAAGACAAAAGAATCTTCAAATGACTTCTGCTACATTAAAGGTTATAAATCCTCCAATATATCCAATCTCTGCAGAAGCGACAAAGAGAAAATCAATTGTAATGGCTGTTTTCTTTGGCAGTATTTTCTTAATCATAGGTTTCTTTCTGATTGTTGAATTACTAGACAGAACTCTAAGGGACAACTTACGAGCAGAAAGGTTAACTTCTACAAAAGTAATAGGAGCTTTCCCTGGAAATAATATCACTAGTTCCAGAAATTTTATCAAAACAATAAATCAAATCGCAATAAAATCTCTATCCAATGCAATTCTATTCTACTTTTCAAACGATAAGAAAAGAATTATTAACTTACTAAGTACAGAAAGCGGAGATGGTAAATCATATATTGGAAAACAATTGCAAGAATATTGGGTTTCTATTGGTTTAAGTGTAAAATTTATAACCTGGAACGAAGATTTCTCTAAAGATTCCAGGGAGTTTTTGCTTTCAGAATCAGTGAACGAACTTATTAAATCAGAAGAAAAAACTGATATTATAATAGTGGAATATCCACCGCTAAAAGAATGTTCTATACCTGTTGGATTGCTTAAGGAAACAGCATTAAACCTTGTAATAGCAAAGGCTGGAAGAACATGGAAATTAACTGATCAACTTCTTTTAAATCAGCTAAAACAACTTGCTGGAATTGATTCTCCTGTAGCTATTTGTTTAAATAAAGCACAAAAAGACGTTGTAGAAAGTTTCACCGGACTTCTGCCTCCATATAATAAATTGAAAAAACTTATTTATAAATTTTCTCAATTTGGATTAACAGCATCTGAATAATAAAATGCAAACAAAAAAGAAAAATATTGTTAAGTTAATAACGCCAAAAATCTTTGTATACACAGGATTCTTGATTTTTCTTTTTTTATTCTATAAATTGACTTTACAAAGAGGATTTTATTATGGAGCCATAATAGCCTCTTTACCTTTTCTTTCTATTGGATTCTATTTATTAGTTAAAAATCCATTATGGAGCTTTATTTTTCTCTTTATAGTCAATTACTTTGTTATGGGCATAACTCGTTATATTTCATTTCCGGGAGGAATATTAATGGATTCTGTTATTTTTTTCTGTTTTGCCACAATTCTTTTAAAAACTACATATCAAAAATTAGAATGGAGAAGAGTTATTAACCCTCTTACAATGACAACATTTATTTGGGTTTTATTTTGTCTATTAGAGCTTTTAAATCCAAAAGCTGTCCCTTTAGCCGATTGGGCAACAAAAGTTCGGAGTTTAGCTTTTTACCCCTTTATTATGGCTCTTTTAGTGCCCTTACTATTAACCAAATACAAACATCTTAAATGGTTACTATATATATGGTCTGTCTTAACTCTTATTGGAGCTTTTAAAGGATACTGGCAGAAGAATCATGGGTTTGACTCTACAGAATTATATTGGTTATATGTGTGTGGTGGAGCCAGGACTCATCTAATTAATACTGGTATTCGTTTTTTCTCTTTTTTCACTGATGCAGGGAATTATGGCTCAAGTATGGGATTTTCAATGGTAGTATTTTCTACTGCTATTTTTTTTGTTAAAAATAAATATTTAAAAATTTATTTTTTTATTGTAGCATTTGCTGGAGGATATGGAATGATGATCTCTGGTACCAGAGGAGCTATAGCTGTACCTTTTGCTGGTTATACTATTTTTACAATTCTATCAAAGAACTGGAAAGTTTGTTTTTCTACCATATTTTTTCTAGCGTCAGCATTTATATTTCTGAATTTCACTAATTATGGAGATAGCAACCAGCAAATTAGAAGAATGAGAACAGCCTTCGATCAAAATGATGCTTCTTTAAACACAAGAATTCAAAATCAAAAGAAATTAAAAGAGTACATGGCAGATATTCCCTTTGGTACAAGCATTGGATTCTACGGAAGTGGGGCAATAAACAAGTCAAACCCTTATTATGAAATATCAAAAATACCAAGTGATTCCTGGTATGTTCAGGTTTGGATTCAAGCAGGAGTGATTGGCTTAGTTATTTATTTAACTCTATTAATAATCCCTCTGTTTGCAGGAGGATATATTATCTTATTTAAAATTAAAAATAAAAGACTACGAGGTATCTTATCTGGTTTATTAGCCGGAGTATCTGGAATGTTTGCATCTGCTTATGGGAACGATATTCTAGGACAATTCCCAAACTGTTTTCTTTTTTATATTTGTTTATCCCTTGTTTTTATGGGGAAATATTACGATAAAGAATTAGAAGAACATGAGCAACTTACTTGAAATATCTATAATAACAGTCAATTACAACGGACTGAAAGATACATGTGAACTTATTGAATCACTTCAGAAACATGTATCTCTTCCTTATGAAATAATTGTGGTCGATAACGCTTCAAAAAAAAATGAGGCAGAAATCTTACAACAGAAATACCCACATGTTATCGCTATCAGAAGCGAAAAGAATTTAGGTTTTTCTGGCGGAAACAATTTGGGTATAAGCAAAGCTAAAGGAAAATACATTTTTTTATTGAATAACGATACTTTTATAGAAGAAAACACATTTCATTATTTAATTGAAAAGTTGGAAAGTAGCCCTCAAGTAGGAGCTGCTTCTCCAAAGATTAAGTTTGCTTTCCCTCCAAGAAACATTCAGTTTGCCGGTTACATACCATTGAGCCAAATTACTCTGCGTAATGATCTTATCGGATTTGGAGAAGCAGACAATAAACAGTTTGACACCCCTATCCGTACTCCTTATTGTCATGGTGCAGCTATGATGGTAAAAAAAGAAGTGATAGAAAAAGTAGGATATATGCCAGAAATATATTTTCTTTACTATGAAGAGTTGGACTGGAGTACACAGATAGGAAAAGCGGGATATGAATTGTGGTACGAGCCTCGTTGTACAGTATATCACAAGGAAAGTCAAAGTACTGGCCAGCAAAGCTACTTACGTACTTTCTATCTCATCCGTAACCGTCTGTTGTATGCCTGGCGTAATAGGTATGGGGTAACCCGATGGATAGCCGTTCTGTATCAGTTATTCATTGCAGCTCCAAAAAACAGTATGATATTTCTTTTAAAAGGCAGAAACGATTTAGTTAAAGCGGTATTCAAAGGAATATATGCATTCTTTATGTTAGATAGAAAAAACAGTTAATATATGGATGGACTTGTATTTTTAGACACATTAGATTCTATACTCTTTTTTATCATGGCACTCTCAGTGGGATATCTTTTTGTATTTGCGGCTGCAGGCATGGCAAAAATTACATACTCCTACCCTATTGCAAAAAGAAAATATCGCTTTGCAGTTCTTTTTCCTGCCTATAAAGAAGATAAAGTTATTGAGTTTGCTGTGCATTCTTTTCTACAACAGGAATATCCAAAGGAGTGCTATGACATTATTGTAATTTCCGATAAAATGAAGGATAGCACTAATCAACGTCTTCAGCAATTACCTGTAGAAGTGATGATTGTTGATTTTGAAAACAGTTCCAAAGCAAAGGCTCTGAATTTTGCAATGGATAAATTATCCAATCGTAAATACGATATGGTTGTAATTATGGATGCAGACAACACTGTTCATCCAGATTTCCTGCAAAAATTCAGTAATGCGTATGAATGTGGTTCTAATGTTATTCAGGCACATCGTATGGCTAAAAACACAAACACAAATACCGCTATTTTAGATGCAGTGAGTGAAGAAATTAATAACTCCATTTTTAGAAAAGGACATGTAAAGATAGGGCTATCTTCAGCATTAATAGGTTCCGGAATGGCTTTTGAATATAGCTGGTTTAAAGAGAACATAAAAAAGGTGTTTTCTTCCGGAGAAGATAAAGAATTGGAAGGTCTACTCTTAAAACAAGGCATTTATATTAATTATCTGGACGACGTACCTATATATGATGAAAAAACGCCTAAAGACGAGATATTTTACAATCAACGTCGCCGTTGGATAGCTTCTCAATACAATGCACTCATTAACTCAATTGCAGACTTTCCTGGAGCTGTATTTAGCAAAAACATTGATTATGCTGATAAAATATTCCAATGGATGATGCTCCCACGTGTTATACTTTTAGGAATTATATGTATAACATCTGCTTTATTAACCATTATAGATTGGGAATTATCTCTGAAATGGTGGGGATTATTATTTCTTTTAGGACTTTCATTCTGCATGGCTATTCCCGATTATCTAGTAGACAAACGCCTTAGCAAAGCTATAATAAAAATTCCCTGGCTATTTATTCTTATGTTTCTAAATTTATTCAGAATTAAAGGAGCGGACAAAAAATTCATTCACACAGAGCATGGTGAACATTAATACAAAATAAAATGAATTTTGAACAATTAAAAATAAAATTAAAGCAAAACCCAAGATTAAAACGTTTATTGCTTGACTTTATTATGCACCCTGTAAAGACACGTCCGCAATGGTGGATAAGACTATTTCAATTTGTTTATTTAGAAAAAAGAA
>CAYYDM010000100.1:0-6769 GCA_964470635.1 uncultured Clostridia bacterium
TTTGGGGTGTTGTGCACCACATCCCTTCACCGGGAGCAAAGCTCCGCCAAGAGGTCTATCTCTGAGGTCCGGTTCAGGGACGTCGCAAATACCGGAACGTTAAGTGTCATGGCAATTTCGGGGCAGCTCTTTGAGGGTCTTCTAATGAAAAGAAGATATTACATAACAGTAGTATTATGCGTAACTAATTTTAAAATAGGGGGTTATGTTTTGAAGAAGATTGCTATGTATTTAATTATAATGATACTAGTACTTTCTTTAATCACCTGTAAAAAAGAAACAAATGATGGAGAGATGTTGGAGGATTCAGGTGAATACTATTTTGAGCCTGATGTATCAATAATTGAAGGAAAATTAATTACAAGAATGTACTATGGTCCACCAAATTATGGAGAGAACCCTGATACTGATGCTCAACAATATCCGTATATATTGCAACTGGATAACCCAATTGATGTTATTGCAAAGGAAAATGATACTCATAATTCAGATGTATTTGGAGTTGCTGAAATACAAGTAATCCCTATGGGTAAAGAAAAAACTGAGCTATTGGATAACTATATAGATAAGCGAGTGAGAATTCAGGGAACTTTATTTAAAGCGATATTTGGTGGCCATCATACGGATGTATTAATACTGGTAGAAAAGATTCTGGATTAATAACTAGTGGATAAGGATTATAAAAAGCGTCTAATACTAAGACTTATGACGCATAATTTATATTACGCACAAAATCTTTGAAATAAAGACATTGCCGCATCTACTAACCAGCTAATAATAGTTGTCAAGGATTTTTTGAAAAAAAGTAGAATATAGTAAAAATAGGCATGTTCAAGAGCGAAGCTAAGTTAAATTAAGATTAATAATGCATAATTACCATGAGGCAGCAAGATTTTGAAAGCCGATGGAGGTAAGTAAATTTATTTGTATTTTGCGATCAGAGGTGTGATATGGAGATAAATATAATTAGTAAACTTGATAAAGCACTAAATAAAACAATTGATAATAGAAAAGTGTTTGGTGCAGTTATTCATATTGAATCAATTGATGGTGAGTTTTCATGGATAAAGTCTGAAGGTAATATGAAAACAGATACACCGTATGCTATAGCTAGTATTACGAAGTTGTATACTACAACGGTTATTATAAAACTAATTGAAGACGGACTATTGTCTTTTGATGACACTATTGATAGATTTTTTTCTAAAGACTATCTCGAGGGCCTACATATTTACAAAGGAAAAGATTACACATCTACGATTACTATTCGACAATTACTTTCTCATACAACTGGTTTACCAGATTTATCAACAGAAAAAAATGCATCTGGTAAATCATATTTTGATGAAATATATGAGAAAGATAGGATATTAACTTTTGATGAAGCGCTTAAAAGAACCAAAAGTTTAAAGCCACATTTTATAAATGGGACAAAAGGTAAAGCTTTTTATTCAGATATTAATTTTGATTTGCTTGGAGAAATTGCAAAACTAATTACTCATAAAGAACTAGAAGATATTTATGATCAGTTTATTATACAACCATTACAACTAACCCACACATTTTTATGTAAACCAAAAAGTAGTTTTGCGTCAATTTATTTAAATACAAAACCTTTAAATCGGCCTTTGACTGTGACATCTGCTGGAGCATCAGGTGGTATTATTTCAACAGCACAAGATACAATGAAATTTCTGAAAGCATTTTATACAGGAAAGCTTTTCAATGAGTCATATCTTTCTATGCTTTATCAATGGAATAAGCTTCAGTGATGAGATGTAAAATGTCAAGATTAATGTCACCATTGTTTCCTGCTCCTGAGATTATAGGACACTCCGGTTCTTCGGGTACATTTGCATTTTACTGCCCATCTAAAAACTTGTTTATAACAGGGACGATTAATCAGATGAATAAACAACCTTTTCCTTTAATTTATTTATTATTACACTGTTTTGATTAAAATACATATTGAATAATTTAAATTGGTATATAAGGAGAATATAATGAAATTAATAAAACCGCTTCTAGAAGAGTTGGGTATGAACCCAAATGAAGAAATATCACAATTACTAAAAGGTATTGATTATCCAAAAGACTATAATCCTATTGACGATTTTAATAAAAAAACAATTGAACGGAGTAAATTTATTAATAATCTTATTCAAAAAGGATTTTTGCAAAATGCCATTTCAAATTTTAATGTTCTAGAAATTGGAGGTGGAATTTGCTGTACAGGAGCAGCATTTGCTCATGAGTGTAATACAGTAATTTCATTTGAATTAGAAAAAGTACATTGTCTATATGCAAAAAGGTGTAAAGAACATTTTAATATCCAAAATTTAGCTGTATATTTGGGGAGTATTATTGACATAGAAGGAAATAAGCATTATTCAATAAAGAATAATTCAGTAGATATAGTTATTTCTTATTTAGGAATGTTTAGATTTACTATTTTGGATAGTTTAGACACAATACATAAAACACTAAAATCGAATGGACAATTTATTTGTGTGTATCCTAGATTTTGGACAAACTCAACTGAAATAAACAGTACTGATAAAGAACTTTTAGTTAGAGCGTTATCTAAAAATCAAAGCTGGAATGAATTTGATAATAAACTGAAAGAGAAGCTTAGCAATTTAAATTTTGTAATAGAACACGAAGGATTATTGGAAAGCTTTGAAACAACACCAATAGGGGGAGATGTAATAATTGGATCAGATATTGCATCAACAAGGAAGGAGTATTTAAATAATCCTATTAAGGAAATTGTTTTTGGAAAAACACTTATAACATGTAATACTTTAATATGCCGTAAATTATAGAACATAAAAAATGCTGACTAACACCGTGCTCCTGTTAGTTAGGATTTTATTGGGTCACTTCTGTAGAGAGAAAACCCTAATATAGCCACCAGCTAACTGAGTCGTGAGTGTGCAAATTAAGCAAAGAGCTAACTAGAATTTTGACAGCGGAGTTTCACTTTGAGGCATATTTTATAAAAGTAAGATACTGTAGGGTTGCAAAAGATTATGACTTTACGACTAAGCTCGTAATTTTGTCTTTTTAAGTCAAGAAAATAATTTGGAATTTTGATATATTTTCTTTGGAGGAATGTAATGGAACGATGGGAGAAAATTAACGCTGTTCAAAAAATGCAGGACTATATTAGGGATAACATAGATGGGGAAATCAGAATTGGTGATGTAGCAAGGGTTTCTGGATATTCAAAACGACATGCTAATCGGATATTCAAAGAATTAGTAGGAAGAACAGTTTTTGAATATGTTAGGGCAATTCGTTTGACAAATAGTGCAAAAGATTTGTTATATAGCAAAGATAATATTTTAGACATTGCAATAAATACACAATTTGATACTCATGAAGGTTTTATACGGGCATTTTCAAGTGAATTTGGAATAACCCCTCAAAAATATAAAAAGGAAAAACCACCTGTGAAGTATTTTGTACAATATCCCGTCAAGCATTACTATTCTTATCTTAATGACAAGGAGAAGAAGAATATGGAAAAAGATAACAATATAATGTTGTGCATGGTAAGTATCATAAAAAGTCCGAAAAGAAAACTACTTCTTTTGCGTGCAAATAAAGCACATGATTATTGGAGTTTCTGTGAAGAAAAAGGCTGCGACTGGGAAGGATTATTTAATAGTATTGATTGCAAAATGGATAATGCTGCGATTATGGAATTACCCAAAAATTTGATCATAGATGGAACAACGGATTGTGCTGCGGGTATTGAAATTCCATATAGTTATGATGGTAAAATTCCCGAAGATTGTGACTGTGTTGAGTTACCAGAATGTGACATGATGTATTTCCAATCTGAACCATTTGAAGATGAAGATGAATTTGTAAAAGCTATTGATATGGTGTGTAAAGCAACTAGTACATATGATCCAAAACAATATGGATACGAATATGCATTAGAATTAGCACCTAAATATAACTATGGTGCTTCTAAAAAAATGGGTGCAAAGCAAGCAATTCCTGTTAGAAGAATTGTATAGTATGAAATAAGAACTGAAATGGTAAAAGATGATGATATTACTAATTGTGTGAAGGAGATTTACAGATGGTAGAAGTGAAGTTTCATGATAAAGTTGATGATAGTTTATTAAAATTTGCTGTAATTGTGGCAAGGCATAGAGGAAAGTGGGTGTTCTGTAAGCATAAAGAACGAGATACATACGAATGCCCTGGTGGCCATAGAGAGCAAGGTGAAACAATTTTAGAAACTGCTAAAAGAGAGCTTTGGGAAGAAACAGGCACAAGTAAGTTCGATTTAAGTAAGATATGTGTTTACTCAGTTAAAAAAAACGATGAAGAATCATTTGGAATGCTTTATTTTGCTGAGATTGAGGTGTTAGAAGAATTACCAATGCTAGAAATAGAAAAAATAGAGCTATTCGATGGATTACCAGAGAAATGGACATATCCTTTAATACAACCAAAGCTAATTGAGAAAGTGCAAACTGTTATATGTAAATAATGAGCGTAAATTATAGTTGTATCTAGACGAAATCAAGTTTATGTATATAATAGGAGGGCAGAATGAATATAGAATTTAATGTAATCGCTATTTTTGATAGCAACTGCGAGCATATTCTCATGTGTAAGAGAAGAAAGAATCCATTAATATGTATAAGTACAAAATAACATGTAAAGGCTGCACCATCCTTGGAACAAATGTTTAAATTGTTAAGCTTAAAGGAAATCCATTAGTGATTTATTTTAAGAATCAAGAATAGTAATTATAAGTACGGAGGTGTATGCAAGATGAGTATAGCGATTAAAGTTGATAATTTAATAAAAAGCTATGGAACAAACACAGTTATCAAAGATATTTCTTTTGCTGTAAACAGTGGCGAAATTTTTGCCTTGCTCGGTACAAATGGAGCAGGAAAAACCACCACGCTTGAATGTATTGAGGGTATTCGGAAATATGACAGCGGAAATATTGTGGTAACTGGAAGTATAGGGGTACAGTTACAATCCTCATCACTACCTGGAAATATTAAAGCAATAGAAGCATATCATTTGTTTTGTAAGTGGAACAAAGTACAAGTAAATGTTGAATTATTTAATGCTTTTGGACTTACCGAACTAAAAAACAAGCAATACAAAGAAATGTCCACGGGGCAAAAAAGACGGCTACATTTAGCACTTGCACTTATAAGTAATCCCGATATCATATTTCTAGATGAGCCAACTGCAGGACTTGATGTAGAGGGCAGAGTATCTCTACATGCTCAAATCCGCAAGTTGAAAGAACAAGGAAAAACTATAATTATGGCAAGCCACGATATGGCAGAGGTGGAGAGCCTTTGTGATAGAATAGCTATTCTCAAAGATGGAAAAATTGCCTTTGAAGGAACAATAGCAGAACTGACTAGTGTAATGGGAAGACAAAGCAGAATTCATATTAAAACTGAAAGACCATTACAAACCGTTGACTACGAACAAGGATATTCAATATTTACTTCTGAAAATATTGGAGAGACCTTACTTGAATTGCTTGAAATTTGCAGGCAAACTCAAAACACTGTTCTTGATGTGAAGATTGAAAGAGCCACACTTGAACAGAGATTCATGGATATAGCAAGGGAGGGAAATTAATGAATGCATTTTTATATGGAATTGTTCTACAGTGGAAACTTGACTTAAGAAACAAAGGCATACTTCTCACCTATTATGTAGTACCGCTTGTATTCTTTGCTTTAATGAGTGGGATTTTTTCATCTGTAAATCCTATGGCAAAAGATACATTAATTCAATCCATGACAGTATTCGGAGTGACAATGGGGGCGACTTTAGGGACACCTGTACCGCTGATGGAGTTGTATGGAAGTGAAATAAAAAAGGCTTACAAAGTTGGTGGTATACCATTATGCGTAGCATCAATCAACAACTTTATATCAGCTTTTGTTCATCTTTTTATCATGAGCTTTATTATATTTATTGTAGCACCACTAGCCTTCGATGCCCAAATCCCTACTAACCTAGTTCTTTATTTCCTATCACTTGCATTTTTTATCATTATAAGTCTAGCAGTCGGAACGGTACTTGGACTACTTATCGAAAACACATCAAAGCTAACAATGGCATCACAGTTTATATTTTTACCTTCAATTATGCTAGCCGGCATTATGTTCCCTGTAAACATGCTTCCAAAAGTACTTGAGAACCTAGGTAAAATTTTTCCCGCTACATGGGGTTTCAAGCTAATGACAAGTGAAAGTTTTGACATCAAACTAATTATACCGCTTGTTGTTATCTTATTTGCAACAACTTGTATTAGTGGGTATCAGCTATCAAAGATTAGCTTAGAATAGCTTGAATTAACTAACATGATTTTAATAATGATAAGAATTATAGCCCAAATTTAGCTTTGGAGAAGGGAAAGGGAGCTTTAGACAAAATAAGGGATGGACGGTGAAAACTGATATGATTATAGCTAATGAAATACCTGGTTCTAATTATTGGAACATAGTAAAACTAGTTAATAAAGGATGGTCAAATGATAAAAAATACTATATTAAAACTACAGATGGACAAGAATTATTACTTAGAATATCAGACATATCGCAATATGAAAACAAGAAGAAAGAATTTGAGAACTTAAAATTACTTATTAACATGGATATATTAATGTCTATACCTATTGACTTTGGGGTTTGTAATAATGGTCAGTTAGTTTATTCTTTACTTACTTGGATAGATGGAGAAGATGCTCAAGGCGTTCTTC